>NZ_JALQDD010000011.1:0-192543 GCF_023631405.1 Caballeronia sp. GAWG2-1 | reverse complement strand
GGAGCGGTAGTTCAGTTGGTTAGAATACCGGCCTGTCACGCCGGGGGTCGCGGGTTCGAGTCCCGTCCGCTCCGCCAGCTAGTTGAGAAAATCCAGCCTTCGGGCTGGATTTTTTTTGGGCTCGTTTTTTCGCTTGCGTCAGGTCCCGCGCGTCGAATCCTGCGCAAACATCCATTTGTCGATTGCCAGCAGGCGCGCACTGTCATAGTGTTTAGGGCACCTCCTCGTGCCCGTCCCGCGTGCGATGCTCGACCCGACCGAAGACCTCTCTCTGTTCCAGTTGCGCCAGGCGTCGATGGCGGATTTCGCTTTCGCCGAAGCGCTCACGCACGACAACATGGTCGGCTACTATCGTCGTCACAATCTCGTGTGGCGGGGCGACCTGTTTCTGTCGAGCTGGCGCGAGTCGGAGAACTTCATCCTGCAGGCGGACGGCGTGCCTATTGGCGTCATGCGCGTAACGGAGGAAGACGACTCGCTGCATATTCGTGACGTGCAGATCGCGCAGGGCTTTCGCGGACGCGGCGCAGGCACCTTCCTGCTGAACACGGCGCATCGCTGGGCGCGTGCGCGAGGGCTCGCCGAATGCCAGTTGCGCGTATTCGTCGACAACCCCGCCGCGCGCCTCTACGTGCGTCTGGGCTATCGTCCGGCGGGACCGCGACTCGCCTTGCTCGGTTCGATCCGGCACATGGTGCGCCGCGTTTAGGCGTCGTCCATCGGGCGTTCGTCGTGGCCCGTTCCCGCATCACGCGAAAAAAACGCGCGAGGACTTTGCCCGAAAGCGCGGCGAAACATCGCCGAAAACGCGCTCTGACTTTGATAACCCAATTCCCGTGCGACTTGCGCTAGCGGTCGTCCCTGGCTCAGAAGCGGAATGGCGCGTGCGAGCACGGCCTGCTGGCGCCATTGCGAAAAGCTCACGCCGAGCTCGCGCCTGAAAAGCCGCGCGATGGTGCGCGTGCTCGCCCCGGCTTCCGACGACCATCGTTCGAGATCCGAATGCGACGGGTCGCTAAGCACGGCGTCGCAGAGCGCGCGCAGGCGCTTGTCATTGGGCATCGGCACGGAAAGCGGAAGTGGCTGCGAGCGGATGATTTCATCGAGCGCGAGCGTGCCGAGCAGCCGCTCACGCTGACGGGAAATCGCGTCTTCGTCGAGTGCGGCGATCACCTCGCGCAGCAGCGGCGACACTTCCACCACGCGGCACGCGCCGAGGCCGGGCGGGACGACGCTGGCGTCGACGTAAAGGGTGCGTAGATACGCGTCCTCGACGATCACGACTTCATGCGTCACGTTCGGCGGCACCCAGATCGCACGGGAAGGCGGCACCATCCACGTCGAATCGGCGGTTGCCACGCGCAGCACGCCGCGTGACGTGTACGCAACCTGCGCCCACGGGTGTGTATGCAGCGCGATTCGCACGCCATACGGCACGGGCCGCGAGCGCACGCGGATCGGATGATCGCGGGTCGGCGAATGTTCGACCGGAATGTCGAGGTGCTCGACATTCTCGCTGGCTGGATTCGTGTCGACGAACGTAGTCATGGATCGCCTTTCGGGCGGAAGCTTGGACGGCCCGCCGGCAGCGCATTTTCGCGGGGCATAATGCGCGGATCGTTCAACGCCACGAATGGAGCGGCATTCTCCGATGCAATACGTCTTTGTGTACGGCACCCTGCGCGCGGGCGAAGCCAATGATATCAATCGCGCGGCAGAGCGCCATGATCTGGCGACACCGGAGTATCTGGGCGCGGCGCACGTGCGCGGTCATCTTTTCGATTTCGGCGCTTATCCCGGACTAGTGCTCGATGGCGATACCGGTGCGCCGATTCGTGGCGATATCTATCGAATCGAAGAATCGCTTGTGCCTGTGCTCGATGAAATCGAAGAGGTGTATCCCGGTGTGGAAGGACTGTTTCGCTCGCACCGGATGCATGTCGAAGTGGAACTGGATGGCACGAGAACGCGCATCGATTGCCTGATGTACCCCGTCTCGGCGCAATCAGTTGCAGGACTACCGAAGATATCAAGCGGCGATTGGCTCGTTCGCTGATTACGCTGCGCCCGCGGTGCTCACGCACCAGAGCGCAGCGCGACAGAACTAGCCGTGCGGCCGGAAGCGAACTTACTGGCTCGAACCGGTCGTCGACTTGCCGTGCGACTTCTTGTGATGACTACCCGACTTATGCATAGGCTGCGAATGCATGCCTTGCATACTGTCTTGCTGCGACGATTGCAGAGCTTGTGCGCGCGATTCGACGTCCGCGATCTTCGCGGGATCGGTGCTCATCGTCACGCCTTGCTCGCTTTGAGCATAGGCCACCGATGCAAGCGCGCTCAACGACAACAGAACAGCCACGGACACTTTCTTCATTTTAACCTCCTGGTGACAGTTGAATCCGGGAATCGCCTGTCCGATCCGGGTATTGCCGCATAGTTCGGAGCAAAATCCAGTCCCGCATCGCACTGAGGTGCTTCGCTACCCGAACGTCTTCGGCAATGCGCTTCGGACGTAGCCATCGTAGACCCCGATTCGGGCAACGACGTGTCGAATCACGATTCCTGGCCGGCCCTCGAAAAGCCGGTGCGCGATCTTACAGGCGCGGCTCGTTGCTAGCTAGTCCTGACTAAACCTCGCGCAATCGATTCACGCATTCGGCCAGCGCCTTCAATAAAGACGCAGCCAGCGATACACCTCGAAGCGCGCCATGCCCACGAGTTCGTGCGCCGCAAGCTCGCTGTTCTCGAAGCTCCGGAAGCGCGGCAGAAGTGTGACGGAGTTGTGTCGCACATCTGAAACGTAGGCCTGCGGACGATAACCGAATGCATCGAACGCGGCCAGCGAGCGTCGCATGTGATACGCCGACGTAATGACGATCAAATCGCTGTCATGTGCATCACCCAGAATGGCGGCGACATTACGCGCGTTCTGATAAGTGTTGAGGCTTTGATTTTCGCGGAGGAGATCGCCCGGCGCGACGCCCTGCGCAAGCACGTAAGGCGCGTAATTGTCCGCTTCGGCCTGACCGTGGTTTTGCGGGTCGCCGCCGCTCAGGATCAATCGACACGACGCACCGGACGCACGGCACTCCCGGTACAACTTCGCCGCCGCCGCAATGCGCGGGATCGAGTCGGCTTTCGGAATGAGCCCCGTGCCTTCCCTGTCCGTTCCGCCGCCCATCAGAACGATGTCGGTCTTGGGTGCGAAGTCCGGCGTGATCGTCTGATCAAAGCCCTGTTGCGCGAGATTGAGCAAAGGCCCGGCGAACCATCCGCTACCGCACGCCCACGCCAAAATGACGGTGAGAACGGCAATCTGGACGCGGCGGCGTCGCCAAAGCGCAAATAATGCAAAAAAAAGCAGCAATAAAGTAAATAGAACCAATTTGATTGGGGTAACGTATTGGTTTGAGGACAATTCGTTCCGTCATCGCGGACTTCGGGAACGCATCGGCGGGTGTCGCAGTAAAGCGCGTGATTAGCGCGCTCTCAACGGGGGCTTGTAATAGAAAGCAGCACCTAACGCAAGCGGCGGCCAAACATTCGCCAGCAAGCTGATCATGCTTGGCAACGCGAAATTCGGCGCGCCGCGTTTAGTCGACGTCGCGGACCGTCTTGCGACCGTCACGAGCGTCGTCATGGCTGCACAGGAAGACAGAACGAGATGACCACGTATTCTAACGAAGCCGTACTCGAAGCACTTCGCCGAGCGCAGTATCGTCAGGTTCCCTGGGCAAAACGTCCCAAAGGTTTCGACCTTCTGCGCGCCCTCGGGCTGCTCGAACTCACGAGACAGCGCACCGTTGCGCCAGCGCCGGGCTTTCATGCACCCGTGGATATCGCTGTTGTAACCGAGCGCGGGAAAAACGAATTCAACCGGCTTTGCCGCGACGAACGTTCGATCGACTGGGACTTGAGACGCAGCGAACCTTATTCGTTCGGCGGCCAGGAAGTCGTAGTCGAGGCGAGAGCCTGAACGGCGAGTGCTTGGAGCTGAGACTGATCGGCTGACGAGCCGAGGGATCGTCGTCGTCAGTCTTGTCCGCCGGGCATCTTTCCGGGCGTCCGGTCTTTCCCGTGGCTTCACACCGGCGCGGACGAAAAAAATCCCGTTTCGCACGGGAATGGTCCAGCACTTTGTTACGCAAACGCGCGTCCGTCAATGATGCCGTCCCTGGCTCTCCCTTTCGGAATCGGGACGCGCGCGCACATTGCTCGCGATATCGCCGCGCAGATCGCCACGCGGAGCGGGCGGCGTCACATCGCGCGTCCGGGCGATATCCTGCGGCGCGCTCATGGCTGCTCTCGTATTCAGATGCAAATCCGACCCCGGCGGCGGCCGGGCTTGCCCAGATGCCGCCGCGCTCGTCAGCGCGCCGAGCGCACCGCAAGCGAGCAGTATCGATACCTTCATGGCGAGTCCCCTCAAACCCAAACCGGGCCTGTTAGTCCACTCACCAAGCTATGCTTTGCGCAGCCAACACGCTGTAAGCAATGGTAAAGAGTTGTTTCTCCGCCGTTTGAGCTGAGCCTCGCCAGTTTTTTTGGCGAGCCATACTATGACCGGCGAGAAAGGCCGGCACGCAAAGAAGGGCGTGCGCGGCGAATATCGGCGGAAGGTGATGCCTCGCGGGCCGAACGCCCGCGTGCAGGGAATGAAGCGAAACTGAGCCGAAACAGGGAATGTGTGGAAATTAGCCTGCTTCGAGCGGAACAGATAGATCAGGCCATCTTGGCCGGGGCGCGCCACGATTCTGGGTTGGTCCAGAATGCACCGCGCAGGCGATCGCGGCTCGGCGGCGCGGGCGGCTTGGCTGCGCTCGAACCAATGCGTCCGCGCAGCGAGACTTCGCGGCCATTGCTCGACAAACGCTTCACGATTTCGGCAAGCGTGCCGTCTGCCTGCCATTCGTCGAAACGGCGGCGGCAAGTAGGGGGCGAAGGATAACGCCCGGGCAGCTTCGACCAGCCTTCACCCGTCGAGAGCACCCACAGCACGGCGTTGACCACCGAACGCGCTTCGACGCGCGGACGGCCGCGCCGCTCACTACGCGCCGGCTCGGAACAGAACAAAGCCTCAACCAGCGCCCACTCGTTATCTCTCAAATCGTCGAACAGCACCATATCTCACCTCAGCGAAGCTAACCCCGGTGCGCTGCCCCGCGCCGCGCACTCTGGTCGGAATCCGATGAACGAATTACCAGGAGAGAGTCGGAACGGTGCGGCAGACGATTGTTTCTGAATGCCACGTCGCCCGACCTCTGTGCGCAATGAAATGCGAGAACCGTGCCATGCGCGTCGCAAAATCCGGGAAACCCGCATGGCAGTAGGCTGACGCAACGCCAGCATGGCCCGTATCAGACCCGAAACGAGCCGGATAAGAAATCGGGACAATCACCAATCCTGTGCAGAGAGCCCATCCAGCGTGCGTTTTCGCAATTATGCTGCACCGCAGCGAAACGTACGTTCGGAGGATTTGTCGTGGTTGCCGCCGCTATAATCCGTATGAAACGGGCTCATTGATGAACGTCGGGAATGAACGGATCGCTGAACGTGACGCTGCGCCAGTTGCGCGTCTTTATCGAGGTGTCGCGGTTGCGTAGTTTCAGCCGCGCGGGCGATGAAATCGGCCTGACGCAGTCGGCGGTCAGCCGATGCGTGCGCGAGCTGGAAGGGGAAATCGGGCTGAAGCTCATCGACCGGACGACGCGCGAAGTGCAGTTGACGGATGTCGGCGTCAATCTCGTCGGCACGGTGTCCCGGCTGATTGCCGACCTCGACTCCGCGCTCCACGAAGTGCGCGAATTGGGGCAACAAAAGCGCGGCCGGGTGATCGTCGCGGCGAGCCCCACAGTCGCGTGCCGGCTGATGCCGCGCGTGATTGCGTCGTGTCTGCGAGAATTTCCGCTCGTCACATTGATTCTGCGAGACGATGTCCAATCCGACGTGCTCCGCCAGGTCAAGTCGGGCGAAGCGGATTTCGGCGTCGTGATCGGGCCTTTGGCCGACGACGCCCTTCACGGCCAGCCCGTGATGACCGATTCGTTTTGTCTCGTCGCACGCCGCGATCACCCGCTCGCGCACGAGTCTGCGGCGCCATGGGAAGCGCTCGCGGGAGAGCGGCTCGTGATGCTCGATCAGGCTTCGGGAAGCCGGCCAATCATCGATGCCGTCATGCAGCGGCACGGCGTTCAGGCGCAGGTGGTGCAGGAGCTCGGCCATCCGGCGACGGTGTTCGGACTGGTCGAGGCGGGTGTCGGCGTGAGCGTGTTGCCCTGGCTCGCGCTGCCTTTGCCTGCGAATTCCTCGCTGATCGCGCTGCCGCTGGAACCGCGCGCCGAGCGCACCGTGGAACTCGTACGACGGCGCGACCGCTCGCTGTCTCCGGCGGCGGAGTCGGTCTGGTCGCTGATCGCCGCGCTGCCTCCGCGCGCCGAGCAACTGACCTGACGGGCCGTTTGTCTCGAAAATGTGCCGGGAGCGTTAGACTGCGTTCTTTATTCGACGAGGCGTGCAATGAGTGAATCGGAAGGCGCGGTGAGCGCAGAACTGAGCGAATTGACGGGCGCGCGCCACAGCGGTGCGTCGCCTGCGCCTCATGCGCCCAACGCACGCGATGCCGTGCGGGCGTTGCGTCCGTCGCAAATTCGCGAAGTGGCGAATGCCGGTTTCGGCGTGCCGGACGTGCTGCCGTTCTGGTTCGGCGAATCGGATCGCGTGACGCCGCCGTTCATTCGCGATGCCGCGAGTCGCGCACTCGCCGATGGCGCAACGTTCTACACCCATAACCTGGGCGTCGCGTCTTTGCGCGAGGCGCTCGCGCGCTACGTCACGGCCTTGCATGGCGATACGTCGGCCGCGCACGTCGCGGTGACGAGCGCTGGCGTGAACGCGCTGATGCTGGCGGCGCAAATCGTCGTCGGCGCGGGCGATCGCGTGGTCGCGGTGACGCCGTTGTGGCCGAATCTCGTCGAGATTCCGAAGATTCTCGGCGCGAGCGTCGAAACGGTTTCGCTCGGTTACGGCGAAAACGGCTGGACGCTCGATCTCGACCGGCTGCTCGCCGCGCTCACGCCGTCGACGCGCATGCTGATGATCAACTCGCCGAACAACCCGACCGGCTGGACGATGACGCGCGATCAGCAGCGCACCGTTCTTGAGCATTGCCGCCGCCACGGCATCTGGATCGTCGCGGATGAAGTCTACGAGCGCCTGTATTACGGCGGAAACGGCAAGGTTGCGCCGTCGTTCCTCGACCTCGCATCGCGCGATGAACGCGTGATCGCCGTAAATTCGTTTTCGAAGGCCTGGCTCATGACGGGCTGGCGGCTCGGCTGGATCGTCGCGCCCGAGCGTCTCATGGACGACCTCGGCAAGCTCGTGGAATACAACACGTCGTGTGCGCCGTCGTTCGTGCAGCAGGCGGGCATCGTCGCAGTCGAGGAGGGCGAGCGTTTCACGCAATCGCTCGTCGCGGACCTGCACGCGAGCCGCGATCATCTGGTCAAGGCGCTGCAGACTATCGACGGCGTCGACGTGCGCGCGCCGGACGGTGCGATGTACCTGTTCTTCTCGCTGCCCGGCGCATCGCGCAGTCTCGAGCTTTGCAAGTCGCTGGTGTGCGACGCCGGTCTCGGGCTTGCGCCCGGCAGCGCGTTTGGTGAAGAGGGCGAAGGCTTCGTGCGCTGGTGCTACGCGTGCGATCCCGCGCGGCTCGACAAGGGCGTCGAGCGTTTGCGCGCCTTTCTTTCGACGCGCGTCTGAGGTCGAGGATATCGGCGGCGCGCGAAGTAAGGAGCGCGCCGATTGCGTGTTCGCCCGTATTCATCTTTACGCACCGGTTCTTTTTGCGTAATATGGCGCTCAGTCACGCGCTTTCATCCAGGAAAGCGCCACCTCGTCCGGCTGGATGGCCCGGCGCTTCGCTTGATCGAA
Organism: Caballeronia sp. GAWG2-1; assembly: GCF_023631405.1. NCBI lineage: Bacteria > Pseudomonadati > Pseudomonadota > Betaproteobacteria > Burkholderiales > Burkholderiaceae > Caballeronia > Caballeronia sp. GAWG2-1. The sequence continues at coordinate 184,605 of NZ_JALQDD010000011.1, read as the reverse complement.
CGCCCGATATCGCCTCTCCCCGGTGCGTGCTCCCAGTCAATATGACCGACCAAAATCGGGCGAGCGCGTCTTGAAACTCAGCGTCCAGCTTTATCGTCCGCACCGTTTCGGTGGCGTTCGAACCTGCGCAAGTCCGGTTTGAATCGAATCATTGGCCGTTCATTGACCACTCATTGACCATTTAGGGTTAACCCAAGCTGCATGAATACTCAAGAGGCGAAGATCGTCCTCGAGACTGCATTGATTTGCGCGCAGGAACCGCTGCGACTGAGTGAATTGCGCAAGCTGTTCGCCGACGACGTATCGGCGGATACCCTTCGCACGCTGCTCGAAGGCCTTCAGGCCGACTGGTCGGGCCGCGGCGTCGAATTGGTCGCGCTCGCAACGGGCTGGCGCTTTCAAAGCAAGCCGGCGATGCGGACTTATCTCGACCGCTTGCATCCGGAAAAGCCGCCGAAGTATTCGCGCGCCGTGCTTGAAACGCTTGCGATCATTGCTTACCGGCAGCCAGTAACGCGTGGCGATATCGAAGAGATTCGCGGCGTGACCGTCAACACGCAAGTGGTAAAGCAGCTTGAGGATCGGAGCTGGATCGAAGTGATCGGCCATCGCGACGTGCCCGGACGTCCGGCGCTCTATGCCACGACGAAGCAGTTTCTGGATGACCTCGGGCTGACCGCGCTCGATGAATTGCCCGCGCTGGATAATCCGTCGGCGCAACTGGAAGCGTCGTTGTTGTCGCAGCATTCGATCGAGTTTCCGGATCGCGTTGCCGGCGATACACCGCCCACAGCCAGCATTGCGGATGAATCGACTGCCGCCGGGGAACATCCCGCAAGTGCGCCAGTCAACCCGAATGAAGTGTCCGAGTCCGTCATCGCGCTCACCGAGCCGGTGCAGCCCGCGGACGTAACCGCGGCACAGCCTGAAGCAACACCCGAAAGCGCCGACGCGAGTGACTCCCGCGATGCCGGTCCGGACGCCGCAATTCACGCGCAGCCACTGAGAGCCGCGCCTGAACTGCACGCGCATCCCGACGGCACGCAAGCGCACGAAGTCGACGATTCAGCCGTTCCCGCTCCGCCCGATGGCGCGCAAGACGGCCATGAACGGGACACGCGCGCATTGAACGACTTCGCTTCGGATGACGACGACTCCGAAGAACCTACGGCGCGCCGCGCCTGACGCAATTTTGCATGGCCCCTGATCCGCTTCGGCTCGCCAAAATGATCATTTCGAGACGACCGGCCGAACCGATCAGCGGAAATTTTTGACGCGCCTCACGAGACGCGCGATTCGACATTTGAGGTTGTTTTGACACATTCCCACGACAGCGATTCGCCTGATTCCGCGCGCCCCGTGCACGCCGCGGACGCCCATGAACCGGCCGACGCCGGCGAACGCACGCGCAGCGACGAGAATGGCGAAGGCGACGATCGTCCGCGCCGCGGCCTGCGCCGCGGGCCACGCAGTCTGATCGCGCGGCGCCGCGCTGTCGCCAAGACCAAGGGCGCCGAAGGCGCGCCGGGTTCACCCGACACCGCGACCGAGGCAACGCCGGATGGCGTCGTCGCGGAACCGGTCGCAAAGCCGCGCAAGGAAGCGGGCAACCGCGCGCCGCGCGCCAACGCGGCAAAGGGCGGCCGCAGGAATCCGCGCCGTGAATTGGCGGAAGCCGGTGCAAGCGAACCGGTCGATGCAACCGAGGCGCCCGTCGCCGCCGATGCCGCGCCTCAAGCCGCGCCGCGCGAAGGCGGCCGGCGCAAGAATCCGCAGCAAGCGCGCGGCAAGCGTGCCGAAGCCGCACCGGCAACGGGCGAGCGCGCCGCAGCCGCCAATGTCGACGACGTTTTCGCCTACGTCACGTCCCCCGCCTTCGACGCCGACAACGGCGTGAGCGGCGTGCGCGCGCCGATGCTCCGCCGTGGCCGCAACGCGCCCCAGCAAAAGCGCGTGCTCGAACCGGACGACGACGCGCCCAAGCTGCACAAGGTTCTTGCAGATGCCGGCATGGGTTCGCGGCGCGACATGGAAGAATTGATCATCGCGGGCCGTGTATCGGTGAACGGCGAGCCGGCGCATATCGGCCAGCGCATCATGCCGACCGATCAGGTGCGTATCAACGGCAAGCCGCTCAAGCGCAAGCTGGCGAGCAAACCGCCGCGCGTCTTGCTCTATCACAAGCCGACAGGCGAAATCGTCAGTCACGCCGACCCGGAAGGCCGCGCGTCCGTGTTCGACAAGCTGCCTTCGATGAAAACCGCCAAGTGGCTCGCGGTCGGCCGCCTCGACTTCAATACCGAAGGCTTGCTGCTGCTCACGACCTCGGGCGATCTGGCGAACCGCTTCATGCATCCGCGCTATAGCGTTGAGCGAGAGTACGCGGTGCGCGTGGTCGGCCAGTTGTCGGAAGGGATGAAGCAGAAACTTTTGAAGGGCGTCGAACTCGACGACGGTCCCGCGAACTTCCTGCGCATTCAAGATGGTGGCGGCGAAGGCACGAATCACTGGTATCACGTCGCGCTGGCTGAAGGCCGCAATCGCGAAGTGCGCCGCATGTTCGAAGCCGCGGGCTTGATGGTCAGCCGCCTGATCCGCACGCGTCACGGTCCGATCGCGTTGCCGCGCGGTCTCAAGCGTGGCCGCTGGGAAGAGCTCGAAGATAACCAGGTGCGCAGCCTGCTCGCGGCGGTGGGTCTCAAGCTGCCGACCGAAGAAAAGGGTGGCCGTAGTTCCGCACCGCGCGTGCAGCCCGATCCGATGCAGACGTCGATGGGCATCATCACGCGTGAGCCGGTGCTGATGTCGCATGCGCGCATCGCGCAGTCGCAAACACCGGGACGCAACGGCGGCGGTCGGCGCGGCGCGGCGGGCGGCATGTCGGGCGGCTTCGGCATGGGCGGCGCGGGTGCTGGTTTTGGCGGTGGCCCGGGCAACCGGAGCGGCAATGGCGCAGGCCGACGCAACGGCGCCGAGCCGAACGGCAACCGCGCGGGCGGCGGCGAGGCTAACGGCAATCGCGCACCGGGCGGCCGTGGCGGTCCTCGCGGCGCGCGTCCTCAAAGTGGTGCGCCGGGCGCGGCGGGTCCGGCCAAGCGAGCCGCGAATGGCAACGGTCCGCGCGGCAATCGTCCGGGCGGCCAGCAAAACGCGGGACAAGGCAAGCCGGGCGGTCCGGCACGCGGCGGTCCGCGAAATCGGACGCGCGGGCGCTAGCCGTCGTCGAATCCGCGTCATTGCGGGATTCGCAAGTAACGGTCGACAGGCTTCTTCATGGCGTCGACCGTTTTTTGCAAATGCAAGCCAAAAAGTCTGTCTTCCGGCACGAAACGAGCCTGAACGGGCCGTCTACGTTTGCGTTTATCCCGAAAAATGGCTAAAATCACAAAGTCGCTGGGCACGTAGTTTTTCTCTCTGCCCTGAGTGCGATCTCGGTTGAAGAAGATGGGCGTTGCGCCCATTTTTTTTTGGCTTTTCGGTTCGGCATCTCGGGGAAGAAGGGTGCGCGCCCGCTTATGGCGCATGCCCGCAGGTGTTGTCGGCGTGGAGCGCGCGAACACCTTGGAGTGACTGTGCAACTGACGGAACTGATTGAAACCACGGTCTCGGGCTTAGGCTACGAGCTTGTCGATCTCGAGCGTTCGGGAGGCGGCATGCTGCGTATATATATCGACCATCCGGGCGGTATCGCCATCGAGGACTGCGAGAAAGTCACACGCCAGCTCCAGTATGTGCTCGAAGTCGAGAATATCGATTACGACCGGCTCGAAGTCTCGTCGCCGGGTCTCGACCGTCCGCTCAAGAAGCTGGCGGATTTCGAACGCTTCGCGGGGAGCGAAGTCGTCATCACATTGAAAAAGCCGTTGGACGGGCGCAAGTCGTACCGTGGCATTTTGCATGCCCCCGACGGCGACACGATCGGTTTGGAATTTGAAGGGAAGGACGGCGCCGCGATGCTCGATTTCACGCTCGCGGACCTCGACAAAGCACGTCTCGTCCCCAAAGTTGACTTTAGGAGCCGCAAACAATGAGTCGCGAAGTTTTGATGCTGGCGGATGCGCTGGCGCGCGAAAAGAACGTCAACAAGGACGTGGTGTATGCAGCCCTGGAGGCTGCGCTTGCATCGGCAACGAAAAAGCTGTTCGAGGAAGACGTCGACATTCGCGTGGCGATCGACCGTGAAAGCGGCGAGCACGAAACCTTCCGCCGCTGGCGCGTGGTGCCGGACGAGGCCGGCCTGCAAGAGCCGGATCAGGAAATCCTGCTGTTCGAAGCGAAGGAGCAACAGCCCGACGCGAAGGTGGACGACTTCATCGAAGAACCGATTCCGTCCATCGAGTTCGGCCGTATCGGCGCGCAGGCAGCGAAGCAAGTCATCCTGCAGAAAGTGCGCGACGCCGAGCGCGAGCAAATCTTGAACGACTTCCTCGAGCGCGGCGAAAAGATCATGACCGGCTCGGTCAAGCGTTTGGACAAGGGAAATTTCATCGTCGAATCCGGTCGCGTGGAAGCGCTGCTGCGCCGTGACCAGTTGATCCCGAAGGAAAACTTGCGGGTGGGCGACCGTGTGCGCGCGTATATCGCCAAGGTCGACCGCACGGCGCGCGGCCCGCAAATCGAGCTTTCGCGCACCGCGCCCGAGTTTCTGATGAAACTGTTCGAGCTGGAAGTGCCGGAAATCGAGCAAGGCCTGCTAGAGATCAAGGCGGCCGCGCGCGATCCTGGCGTGCGTGCGAAAATCGGGGTGATCGCCTATGACAAGCGTATCGACCCGATCGGCACTTGCGTCGGCATCCGCGGTTCGCGCGTGCAGGCCGTACGCAACGAGCTTGGTGGCGAGAACGTGGACATCGTGCTATGGTCGGAGGACCCCGCCCAGTTCGTGATCGGCGCTCTCGCGCCGGCAGCCGTCCAGTCGATTGTCGTGGATGAAGAAAAGCATTCGATGGACGTCGTCGTAGACGAAAACGAACTCGCGGTTGCCATCGGCCGAAGCGGCCAGAACGTTCGACTCGCCAGCGAGCTCACCGGCTGGCAGATCAACATCATGACGCCGGACGAATCGGCGCTGAAGCAGAACGAAGAACGTGGCAAGTTGCGCGATCTGTTCATGGCGCGTCTGGATGTGGACGAGGAAGTCGCCGACATCCTGATCGACGAAGGCTTTACGAGCCTCGAAGAAATCGCGTACGTGCCGCTCAACGAAATGCTCGAGATCGAAGCCTTCGACGAAGACACGGTGCACGAACTGCGTAACCGTTCGCGCGACGCGTTGCTGACCATGGCGATCGCCAACGAAGAGAAGGTCGAAGGCGTCGCGCTCGATCTGAAGAGTCTCGAAGGAATGGACAACGAGCTTCTCGCGAAGCTCGCTGAACACCAGATCCAGACCCGCGACGAACTCGCGGAGCTGGCTGTGGATGAACTGGTCGAAATGACCGGTGTGGAAGAGGATGCCGCTAAGGCGTTGATCATGAAAGCACGTGAACACTGGTTCCAGTGAGAAATGACCATGGCGCACTGATATTTGGCGGCCGGTTTGGCCGCGTGACCCCGATCTAACCGCAAGGATATGTCCTTGCATCAAGAGGAATGAATGGCGAGTAACAACGTAGCCCAATTTGCCGCGGAACTCAAAATGCCTGCGGGCGTCCTGCTCGAGCAGTTGCAGGCGGCTGGCGTCCAGAAAGCAAGCGCGAACGACGACCTGTCCGAAACGGACAAGGCGCGTCTGCTCGATCATTTGCGCAAGTCGCACGGTTCCGCCGACGCCGACAAGCGCAAGATCACTTTGACCCGCCGGCATACGTCGGAGATCAAGCAATCTGACGCAACGGGTAAAGCTCGCACCATTCAGGTCGAGGTGCGCAAGAAGCGTGTATTCATGAAGCGCGACGAGGCCGGCGTGGAACAAGCCGCCGAGGCGCCCGCTCCGGTCGAGGAAGAAGTCGACGAAGCCGAATTGCAGCGCCGCGAGGAAGAAGCGCGTCGCGCCGCCGAGCAGCTCGAGCGCGAAGAGCGCGAGCTGAAGGAGCGTCAGGCTCAGCTCGAACGCGAGGAAAGCGAACGTCGTCAGCGTGAGGAAGCGGCTGAAGCCGAGCGTCGTCGTCAGGAAGACGAAGCGGCGCGTCGTGCGGCTGCTGCCGCGCAGGCAGCGGAAATCTCGCGCGCGGCATCGGCTGCGCGTCAGGAAGCGCGCACGCCGCCGACGGTCGATGCAAAGGCTGAAGTGAAGCCCGAGCCGAAGGTCGACGACACCGCGCAACGCGAAGCCGCCGAAAAGGCTGCGGAAGAGAAGGCTGCCAGCGAGCGCGCCGCGCAACGCGAAGCCGCCAAGAAGGCGGAGGACGCCGCGCGCGCCGCTGCTGAAAAAACGCGTGTCGAACAGGAACAGATCGCGAAGCGTCGCGCGGCAGCGGAAGCCGAAGCACGCGCCATCCGCGAGATGATGAACACGCCGCGCAAGGCGCAGGTAAAGGCGCCGGAGCCGGCGCCCGTGGTCGCCAAGCCGGCCGAAGCAGCCAAGGCTGCGGAAGCGAAGGGCACGCTGCACAAGCCGGCGCGTCCGGAAGGCGCGACGGCGGCACGTCCTGCCGTGGCGAAGAAGCCGGCAGCGGGCGGCACGGCGGCACCCGCCACGACCGCACCCGCGGGCGACAAGAAGAAGGCCGGCGGCAAGGGCGGCTGGCAGGACGACGCGTCCAAGCGCCGTGGCATCAAGACGCGCGGCGACACGAGCGGCGGCGTCGATCGCGGCTGGCGCGGCGGCCCGAAAGGTCGCGGCAAGCATCAGGAACAGACCACGTTCCAGGCGCCGACCGAGCCGATCATCCGTGAAGTGCACGTGCCGGAAACCATCTCGGTGGCCGATCTCGCGCACAAGATGGCGGTGAAGGCGTCCGAAGTCATCAAGATCATGATGAAGCTCGGCCAGATGGTCACGATCAACCAAGTGCTGGATCAGGAAACGGCGATGATCATCGTCGAGGAACTGGGCCATCGCGCGGTCGCGGCGAAGCTGGACGATCCGGAAGCGCTGCTGGTCGAAGGCGAAACCACGGAAGAAACGGCAGAGCGTCTGCCGCGTCCGCCGGTCGTCACCGTCATGGGTCACGTCGACCACGGCAAGACCTCGCTCCTGGACTACATCCGTCGCGCCAAGGTGGCGGCGGGCGAAGCGGGCGGCATCACGCAGCATATCGGCGCATATCACGTCGAAACGCCGCGTGGCGTCATCACCTTCCTCGACACGCCGGGTCACGAGGCCTTCACGGCCATGCGTGCGCGCGGTGCGAAGGCAACCGACATCGTCATTCTGGTGGTCGCGGCCGACGACGGGGTGATGCCGCAAACGAAGGAAGCCATCGCCCACGCGAAGGCGGGTGGCGTGCCTATCGTCGTGGCGATCAACAAGATCGACAAGCCGGAAGCCAATTCCGACCGCGTGAAGCAGGAACTCGTCGCGGAAGGCGTGGTGCCGGAAGAGTACGGCGGCGATTCCCCGTTCATCGAAGTGTCGGCGAAAACCGGCAAGGGTATCGACGACCTACTGGAAAACGTGTCGTTGCAGGCCGAAGTGCTGGAACTGAAGGCACCGATCGACGCACCGGCCAAGGGTCTCGTGATCGAAGCCAAGCTCGACAAGGGCAAGGGTCCGGTCGCAACCATCCTGGTGCAGTCGGGCACGCTGAATCGCGGCGACGTGGTTCTGGCGGGCAGCGCGTACGGTCGCGTTCGCGCCATGCTGGACGAAACCGGCAAGCCGACCAAGACGGCGGGTCCGTCGATCCCGGTGGAAATCCAGGGTCTGTCGGAAGTGCCGGCTGCGGGTGAAGAAGTCATCGTGCTGCCGGACGAGCGCAAGGCGCGCGAAATCGCGCTGTTCCGTCAAGGCAAGTTCCGCGACGTCAAGCTCGCCAAGCAACAGGCCGCGAAGCTCGAGAACATGCTGGAGCAAATGGGCGAAGGCGAAGTGCAGAATCTGCCGCTCATCGTCAAGGCCGACGTGCAGGGTTCGCAGGAAGCGCTGGTGCAATCGCTGCAAAAGCTTTCGACCAACGAAGTGCGCGTGCAAATCGTGCACAGCGCGGTCGGCGCGATCAGCGAGTCGGACGTCAATCTGGCGACGGCTTCGAAGGCGGTCATCATCGGCTTCAACACGCGTGCGGATGCGCAAGCCCGCAAGCTGGCGGAATCCAACGGCATCGACATTCGCTACTACAACATCATCTATGACGCTGTGGATGAAGTGAAGGCGGCAATGTCCGGCATGCTCTCGCCGGAGAAGCGCGAAACGGTTACGGGTATGGTCGAGGTGCGCCAGGTCATCCGCGTGCCGAAGATCGGCCTTATCGCAGGTTGTATGGTCACGGACGGCGTGGTCAAGCGTTCCTCTTCGGTGCGCGTGATTCGCAACAACGTCGTGATCCACACCGGCGAACTCGACTCGCTCAAGCGTTTCAAGGACGACGTCAAGGAAGTGCGTCAGGGCTTCGAGTGCGGTATCTCGATGAAGAACTTCAACGACATCGTCGAAGGCGACCAGCTGGAAGTCTTCGAAGTGACCGAAGTGGCTCGTACGCTGTAAAGCGGTAACTTGCAGCGAGCCGCCAAGGCGAGAGGGCGGAGCGGGCCGCGCGGCTCGCTCCGCCCTTTTTCTTTTGTGCGGCGCGCGACGAATATACGGAAAACATCATGGCTAAAAAACGTACTTCCCCGAATCGCAACGTGCAGATCGCCGATCAGATTCAGCGCGATCTCTCCGAGCTGATGCGCGAGGTGAAAGATCCGCGCATCGGCATGGTGACGATGCAGAGCGTCGAACTCACGCCCGATTACGCGCACGCGAAGGTCTATTTCACGACGCTCACCGGCGACCCGAAGGAAACCGAGGAAGCGTTGAACCACGCGGCCGGGCATCTGCATAACCAATTGTTCAAGCGCCTGCACATTCATACGGTGCCGACGCTGCACTTTCACTACGACCAGACGATCGAGAAGGCCGTGGAGATGTCGCGTCTGATCGACGAAGCGAACGCCTCGCGCGCCAAAGACGACGAAGAAGGCGCCTGAGCGATGAGCGGTGCAACGAAGGACTCGCCGCGCCCGAAGATTGCCCGGCGCGCGCTAGATGGCGTGTTGCTGCTGGACAAGCCGCTCGGTTTGTCCAGCAACGACGCGCTCATCAAGGCGAAGCGGCTTTTTCTCGCGAAGAAGGCGGGACACACGGGTACGCTCGATCCCCTCGCGACAGGCTTGCTGCCGCTTTGTTTCGGTGAAGCAACCAAGTTTTCGCAGGATTTGCTCGAAGCCGACAAGACCTACGAAGCGACGATGCGCCTCGGTATGCGCACGACGACCGGCGACGCGGAAGGCGAAGCCATCGACGAGCGCGCGGTGACGTGCGACGAAGCGGCTGTGCGAGATGCCATGACGCGCTTTCTCGGCGAGATCGTGCAAATTCCACCGATGTATTCCGCGCTCAAACGTGACGGCAAGCCGCTCTACGAATACGCGCGCGCGGGACAGACCGTGGAGCGCGAAGGGCGCAACGTCACCATCCACGCGTTGGAGATGATCGCGTGTGCGTTGCCGCTCGTCACGTTTCGCGTGACCTGCAGCAAGGGCACGTATGTACGCACCCTGGCTGAGGATATCGGCGAGACATTGGAATGCGGCGCGCATCTGACGGCGTTGCGGCGGACGGGCGTGGGCGCGTTGACGCTCGACCATGCGGTGACGCTCGATGCATTGGCGAACATCGACGAAATCGCGCGCGATGCGTGGCTTCAGCCGGTGGATGCACTGCTGTCGACGTTCCCGGAAGTGCGTCTGGACGACGATGCCACCCGGCGTTTTTTGCATGGCCAGCGCCTCAAGCTGTCGGATGTATCGACGGACATGCTCGAAGCGGGCCGCGTGCGCGTGTACACGCAAGAAGGCGGACGGCTGCTTGGCGTGGCGAAAGCGGGCGAGGGCGTGCTTGCGCCGGAACGGTTGATCGTCACGGCGGGCTGAGCGAGCCAGCGACGCCAGAGTTACAACCTGCGCAACGAAAAAAAGCCCAGACGAGAAGTCTGGGCTTTTTTACGTCCACGCTGAACGAACCGCAACGATCAATGCGCCGCCGATGCAGCCGCCGCTGAATCTCCGCCGCCCGAGCGTTCGGGCTTCGTGATCCAGATCAATGCGATCAGCGCGACGAAAATCCCCGCCGAGATATAGAACATGTCGTTCACGCCGAGTTGTGCGGCCTGCTGCGTCGCCATGCTGTTGAAGAGACCGTAAGTCTGATCGTGCGAATAGCCGATTGCGCCCATCTGCTGCATCGAATTGGTGAAGTTCGGATTGAACGAATTCGCCTGCTCCACCAGTTGCACGTGATGAACGATCGACCGATGCTCCCAGGCCGTCGAAAAAATCGACGTGCCGATACCGCCGCACATGATCCGCACGAAGTTCGACAAGCCCGACGCCGCCGGAATGCGATGCCCCGGCAAACCCGACAGCGTGATCGACACCAGCGGAATGAAGAAGCCCGCCATCGCGATACCCTGAATCAGCGTGGGCAGCGTGAGCGACCAGGTATCGACGCCCGTGGTGTAGCGCGAACGCATCCAGAAGCACAGCGCGAACACGAGAAACGCGGCAGTTGCAATCCGGCGCGGGTCGGTGCGTGGCAGGAATTTGCCCGTGATCGGCGAGAGCAGTACCGCGAACAATCCGACGGGCGCCATCACGAGCCCGGCGTCGGTGGCCGTGTAGCCGATCACCGTTTGCAGCCACAGCGGCAACAACACGAGATTGCCGAAGTAGAGCCCATAGCCGACCGAGAGCGCAATGGTCCCGCCCGAGAAGTTGCGCAGCGCGAACAACGACAGATCGACGACCGGATGCTCCGCCGTCAGCTCCCAAACGATGAAGAACGCGAACGCGATCACCGCGACCAGCGCGAGCACGACGATGGTCGTCGAATTGAACCAGTCGAGATCCTTGCCCTTGTCGAGCATGATCTGCAGCGAGCCGACCCAGACTACGAGCAAGCCGAGCCCGACCGAATCGATGGGCGCTTTACGGATGGCGGAATCGCGGTCGCGGAAAATCATGAACGTCGCGATGGCCGCAATGAAGCCGACCGGAATGTTCACGTAGAAGATCCACGGCCATGAGATGTTGTCCGAGATCCAGCCGCCGAGAATCGGCCCGGCGACAGGCGCAATGAGCGTGGTCATCGACCACATGGATAACGCGATGGGCGCTTTCTCGCGCGGGTAGCTCGCGAGCAGGAGCGTTTGCGACAGCGGGATCATCGGGCCGGCGACCGCGCCTTGCAGCACGCGAGCGGCGAGCAGGAAGGGCAGCGTCGGCGCGAGTCCGCACAGCCATGAAGCGATCACGAAGAGAATGATCGAGCCGAGAAACAGCTTCACTTGCCCGATGCGCTGCGTAAGCCAGCCGGTGAGCGGCACCGAGATGGCGTTGGCGACCGCGAACGACGTGATGACCCACGTGCCCTGATCGGACGAGACGCCGAGATCGCCCGAGATCGACGGAATCGAGACGTTCGCGATCGACGTGTCGAGCACGTTCATGAACACGGCGAGCGACACGGCGATCGTCCCGATGACGAGCTTTCCGCCCGTCAGCGGCGGATGAACGACGTTGGCTTGAGACATCGATGAGGTCCGTGTCCGCTTACATCAGCTTGGCGGCCGAGGCGGACTTCGCCGCCGCGCCGTTGCCGCGCGAGGACGAAGCGCCCGACGAAGCCTGCGGACCATTGCCCGCGTTCTGCTGGATGATGCGCGCGATTTCCTGATCGGCCTGATCACCGTACTTGTCGAACACGTTGGTCTGATAAACCGTGTTCGGCGCCTGGCCGAGCTGGCCGCCTTGTTCATCCTTGATGGTCACGTCGACATCCATCGACAGGCCGATACGCAACGGATGCTGCTCCAGTTCCTTCGGATCGAGCGCGATACGCACCGGCAGACGTTGCACCACCTTGATCCAGTTACCGGTCGCGTTCTGGGCGGGCAAAAGCGAGAAGGCCGAACCCGTGCCGGCCGAGAATCCGACGACCTTGCCGTGATAGACCACGCTCGAACCGTACAGGTCGGCCGTCAGATCGACCGGCTGGCCAATGCGCATGTGCTTGAGCTGCACTTCCTTGAAGTTGGCATCGACCCACACGCCGTTGAGCGGCACGATGGCCATCAGCGGATTGCCCGGCGCCACGCGCTGGCCGACCTGCACCGAACGTTTCGCGACATAACCCGTCACCGGCGCGGGCAGCGTGTTGCGCGCGTAGTTGATGTACGCGTCGCGCACCTTGGCGGCGGCGGCGAGCACGTTCGGGTGATCGGCGATCGTCGTGTTCGAGGTCAGCGAACGGTTCGACGCGAGTTCCTGCTGGGCCGAGTCGAGCGCCGCCTGCGCGCCGCGCACGGCGTCGCGAGCGTGCGAGATTTCTTCCAGCGATACCGCGCCCGTTTGCGCGACCGTCATGCGGCGGCGCAAATCGTCCTGGGCACGCGAGAGGTCGGAGCGACGCAGCGCGATCTGCGCTTCGTACTGGTTGTTGTTGACGAAGAAGGTGCGTACCTGACGCACGGTCTGCGCGAGATTCGCTTCCGCCTGATCGAGCGCGACCTTCGAGTCGGCGGGATCGAGCGCGACGAGCGGGTCGCCGACCTTCACCGTCTGGGTATCGTCCGCGTTAACCGAAATGACCGTGCCAACCACTTGCGGCGTGATTTGCACGACGTTGCCGTTCACGTAGGCGTCGTCGGTGGACTCGTGAAAGCGCGCGACGAGGAAGTAGTAAAGGCCGTACGCCACGGCGGCGATGATGACGACGAGCACGATCAGCGTCATGAGCACGCGGCGTTTGCCGTTGCGCTGCTTGGGCGCGGGAGCGGCGGCGGCTGCGGCGGCGTTTTGTTGAGGGTCGCTCATTGAAGGCTCCGAATGTTTCGTATTTATCTTGATGCGTGTTCTTGTACTTGGGCGCGGCTCAGTTCGACTGCGCCGGTTGGCTTGCCGTCTGTTGCGTGCCCTTGGGCTGTCCGCTGCCGTCGATCGCGAGATTCGAATCGGTCGCGTCGAATCCGCCGCCGAGCGATTTGATCAGCGCGATCTGCAGGTCGCTGCGCCTCAAGCGCAGATTGGTCACGGTCTGCTCGTTGGCGAGGCGGTTCTGGTCGGCCGTCAGCACTTGCAGTTGCGGCGACAGCCCGGCCTTGTAGCGGATCACCGCGAGCTCGTAGGCGTTCGACGCCGCCGCGAGCGCGCGTTGGGCGTCGCCCATCTGACGGTCGAGCGAGCGGATGGCCGAGATATTGGTCGCCACGTCGTTCATCGCGTTGATGAGCGTCTGATTGTAGTTGGCGACGTCGCCTTCGAAGTCGGCGTAACGGCCCTTCAACTGGGCGCGCAGTGCGCCGGCATCGAAGATGGGCAGATGGATGGCCGGACCGGCCTGGACCTGACGGCTGCTCGAAGTGAGGAAGCGGCCCCAGCCGAACGCGTCGAAACCGAAGCCCGCGGCGAGGTTGATGTCCGGGAAGAACTCGGCCTTCGCTTCCTTGATGTTGTGCGTTGCCGACTCGACCTGCCAGCGTGCTGCGACGATGTCCGGACGGCGCGCGACGAGGTCGGCGGGCACGTTGTCGGGCAGCGCGACGGTGACGTTCGAATTGATCACCGGATTGGCGATCTGCAGGCCGCGATCCGGACCCTTGCCCAGCAGCGCCGCGAGCTGATAGCGCACCGACTCGATTTGGCCGTCGAGTTCGCTGAGGTTGGTCTGGCTCGTCGCGGTGTTGCCTTCGGCGGTGCGGCGTTCCACGTTGGTATCGAGACCGGCGGTTACGCGTCCGTTCGTGATGCGGCCGACGTTCTCGCGATTCGAAATCTCGCGCTGGGTGACATCGCGCAGTGCGTAAAGCAACGCAAGCTGGTTATATGTGCGCGCCACCGACGCCGCGAGCGTGACGCGCGCCTGCTGCATGTCGGCCTCGGCCGCCTTTTCCAGCGAGACCGCTTGATTCAGACGCGCGCGATTCTTGCCCCAGAGGTCGAGATCCCAAGACGCGCTGGCAAGCACGTTGTTCTCGCTGAACCACGTTCCACCGTAGGGCGGCGGGAACAGCGCGTTGGCGGAGTAGAGCTCGCGAGTCCACGAATACGAACCGTTGACCTTAGGCGACAGCGCCGAACGCGAGGTTTCGATATACGACGATGCCTTTGCGATTCGCGATTGCGCCTGCGCAATGCTCGGATTGTCCGCAAGCGCTTCGTCGATGAGTTGCGGCAATTGCGGGTCGCCGAACTGCTTAGCCCAGTCGAGCGACGGCCACTGGCCGCCTTGTCCCGGCACGCTTTGCGTGGCGCTGTAGTCGTCGGGCGTGGCGATTGTCTTGTCGCTCGAAATGCCCGAATAGTTCGCGCATCCGGCGATTGCCAGCGCAGCGGCGGCGGCCGCCAACGCGGTCTTCGCGCTTCCCGGCAGCCCAATGCCTCGGAGCGCCGGCAAGGATAGGTGTTTCATCGCTCGTCTCTTGAGATGAGAATTAAAGATGGACGTTGCAATCATTTTTTTGCGCCGCAGCGGCGGATTTGCTTGTCATCGCAATGACGTCGCAGGCTTGTCGTTCGCGTTCAGCGCGAGGGCCGCGGCGGAGTCGCACGAGTTTGCCAGTACGCGTCGCAGCATGTTCTTGAGAAAGCCGACTTCTTCGGGCGTGAAGCCTGCAAGAAGATTGTCCAGGACGCTTGTGAAGATGGCGGGCACTTGTTCGGCCATCACGCGGCCGTCTTCGGTGAGCGCAAGTCGAACCACGCGCCGGTCCGCCTCGCTGCGCACGCGCGACAGCAGGCCGCGCTTCTCCAGCCGGTCGATCAGACGCGTAACCGCGCTTGCGTCGATACCGTACTCACGTGCAATATCCGCCGCCGTCGCGCATTTGCCCACCGCCAGCATGAACATAATGCTCGCCTGCGTTCCGGTAATGCCGAGCTCGGAGGAAGTGTGCTGCGTCACCATGTTCCACATGGTCGAGCGCACCCGGCTAATGAGGTAGCCCACGCTTTCGCTCAGGACGTAATCGCCGATGCCAGCGGGTTTTGGAGCCTCACTCATTGTAAATTCTTGTGCGGTCGCAATAATTGACTAGGCAGTATTATAGGTAGGGCAACATGTCGCTGCAAGAATCTTTTCCAAGAACGCTTAATAATCGGCCGGGGCGGCCCGCCGCACTAAGCCAAGCGCGTTTTTCACATAGATGACGCGGCGGCGGCGCAACATCGCAATTACGGGTCGCGGCCTATTGTCAGAAAGTGACTTCCGTGCGTGCTATAATTTACGGTTCTCACCGCGCCGGGACCGTGATTCACATGCAACTGCGCCGACTGACGAGCCATCCGAGGTAACAAGCGAAGTACAAGACGAAGTACCCGCGAAGTACAAGAACTACGTCCGAAAGACATAAGCCGGACGGAATGCAGCGCACAAGCAAATCACGCGCTGCCGGACAAGCTCAGTCGGAACAGCACTGCGTCAAAGACGGCCTGCCGAGCCACGACGCCTCCTTATCCAGAATGTTCTGGATGGACTCAGGCCTGCTTCGACGGCGCATAACCAAGATACCTCTATGACTCGCGCCCTACGCAATATCGCAATCATCGCCCACGTCGACCACGGCAAGACCACGCTCGTCGACCAGTTGCTCCGTCAATCGGGCACGTTCCGGGAAAACCAACAGGTCGCCGAACGGGTCATGGACTCGAACGACATCGAAAAAGAACGTGGCATCACGATCCTGGCGAAGAATTGCGCGGTCGAATACGAAGGCACGCACATCAATATCGTCGACACGCCGGGACACGCCGACTTCGGCGGCGAGGTGGAGCGTGTGCTCTCCATGGTCGATTCCGTGCTGTTGCTCGTCGACGCCGTCGAAGGCCCGATGCCGCAAACGCGCTTCGTGACCAAGAAGGCGCTCGCGCTTGGTCTCAAGCCCATCGTTGTCATCAACAAGGTGGACCGTCCGGGCGCGCGTATCGACTGGGTGATCAACCAGACGTTCGATCTGTTCGACGAGCTGGGCGCGACCGAAGAGCAGCTCGACTTCCCGATCGTCTACGCGTCGGGCCTGAACGGCTATGCCGGTCTCGACCCCGAAGTGCGCGAAGGCACCATGCGTCCGCTCTTCGAAGCCATTCTGGAACACGTGCCGGTGCGCCCGTCGGACCCCGATGGTCCCCTGCAACTGCAGATCACTTCGCTCGACTACAACTCGTATGTCGGCCGTATCGGCGTGGGTCGCGTGGCGCGCGGCCGTATTCGCCCGGGCATGCAAGTGGCCGTGCGTTCGGGTCCGGACGGCGCGATCATCAATCGCAAGATCAATCAGGTGCTGTCGTTCCACGGCCTCGAGCGCGTGCAGGTCGAAGAAGCGCAAGCAGGCGACATCGTGCTGATCAACGGTATCGAGGAAATCGGTATTGGCGTGACCATCTGCGCGCCGGAAAATCCCGAAGCGCTGCCCATGATCACCGTCGACGAACCCACGCTCACGATGAACTTTCTCGTGAACTCGTCGCCGCTCGCGGGTAAGGAAGGCAAGTTCGTGACGAGCCGCCAGATTCGCGACCGTCTCACGAAGGAACTGAACCACAACGTGGCGTTGCGCGTGAAAGACACGGGCGACGAAACCACGTTCGAAGTGTCGGGTCGCGGCGAACTGCATCTGACCATTCTGGTCGAGAACATGCGCCGTGAAGGTTACGAACTCGCCGTGTCGCGTCCGCGCGTGGTGCTGCAGGAAATCGACGGCGTGAAGCACGAGCCGTATGAAAACCTGACGGTGGATATCGAAGACCAGCATCAGGGCGGCGTGATGGAAGAACTCGGCCGTCGCAAGGGCGAAATGCTCGACATGACGTCCGACGGCCGTGGCCGTACGCGTCTCGAATACAAGATTTCGGCGCGCGGTCTGATCGGTTTCCAGAGCGAATTCCTGACGCTTACGCGCGGCACGGGTCTGATGAGCCATACGTTCGACTCGTACTCGCCGGTGAAGGAAGGTTCGGTCGGCGAACGTCGCAACGGCGTGCTGATCTCGCAAGACGATGGCGCCGCTGTCGCCTATGCACTGTGGAAGCTGCAGGATCGCGGCCGCATGTTCGTGACGCCGGGCGACGCGCTGTACGAAGGCATGATCATCGGTATCCATAGCCGCGACAACGACCTGGTCGTGAACCCGATCAAGGGTAAGCAGCTTACCAACGTGCGCGCATCGGGTACGGACGAAGCCGTGCGTCTCGTGCCGCCGGTTCAGCTGTCGCTGGAATACGCGGTCGAGTTCATCGACGACGACGAACTCGTCGAGGTGACGCCGCAGTCTATCCGCCTGCGCAAGCGTCATCTGAAGGAACACGAGCGTCGTCGCGCGAGCCGTGAAGGTGCAACCGACTAACGCGTTCGTTCGCATGCAAGTGACAAAGCCGCCTTCGGGCGGCTTTTTTTATCTCATCGCTAAAGCTTCCGAAAGCGCTGCCGACGCGCGCGCAATAACATCGCTTGCTTATCGCGCGAATGCCCGCACATCTGCGTTGCAGAAGGGCGAAGCCGAGGCTCCAAGGTGCGACCACCTGTCATATGACGATTGGTTCTGTGCTATGCTAATCGGATTAGCTGTCGCTTTTTAGGTCCTTCCAAGCAGACTTGATTCGCGCAATCCGCTAAACGGTCAGGCCGTGGCGCGGAAGGTTTCTTAACCCGCACTTCCTCGAGAAACTCGAAGAAAGGTGAGCGTAAAATGATGAAGCAATTCCAGTCGAACTCCTATTTGTTCGGCGGTAACGCTCCGTACGTAGAAGAACTGTACGAGCAATATCTAGACAACCCGGCGTCGGTCCCCGAGACTTGGCGTACCTATTTCGACGCGCTTCAGAACGTGCCAGCATCCGACGGCACGGCTCAGAGCGACGTGGCTCACGGCCCTATCGTCGAATCCTTTGCGCAGCGCGCGAAGTCCAACGCCTTCGTTCCTCGTGAAGGCGGCGGCGAAGATCTCGCCACCGCGCGCAAGCAGGTCTACGTCCAGTCACTGATCGGCGCATATCGCTTCCTCGGCTCGCAACTGGCCGACCTCGATCCGCTCAAGCGCCGCGAGCGTCCGCATATTCCTGAACTCGAACCTGCGTTCTACGACTTCACCGAAGCCGACATGGACCAGACGTTCAGCGCCACGAACCTGTATTTCGGTTTCGAGCGCGCGAGCCTGCGCGAGATCGTCAAGGCATTGCGTGACACGTATTGCGGCAAGATCGGCGCCGAATACATGTACATCAGCGACCCCGAACAAAAGCGCTGGTGGAAAGAGAAGCTCGAGTCGACACGCTCGACGCCCAACTTCTCGAACGACAAGAAGAAGCACATCCTGAATCGCCTGACGGCCGCCGAAGGCCTCGAGCGTTTCCTGCACACCAAGTACGTCGGTCAGAAGCGCTTCTCGCTGGAAGGCGGCGAGAGCTTCATCGCATCGATGGACGAAGTCGTCCGTCACGCAGGCGCGAACGGCGTGCAGGAAATCGTCATCGGCATGGCGCACCGCGGGCGTCTGAACGTGCTGGTCAATACGCTCGGCAAGATGCCCGCCGACCTCTTCGCCGAATTCGAAGGCAAGCACGTCGATGACCTGCCGGCTGGCGACGTCAAGTATCACAAGGGTTTCTCGTCGGACGTCTCGACCGATGGCGGCCCGGTTCACCTGTCGCTCGCGTTCAACCCGTCGCATCTGGAAATCGTGAACCCGGTGGTCGAAGGGTCGGCCAAGGCGCGGATGGATCGCCGTGGCGACGAAGAAGGCCTGCAAGTGCTGCCGGTGCAGATTCACGGCGACGCCGCTTTCGCGGGCCAGGGCGTCGTGATGGAAACGCTGAACCTCGCGCAGACGCGCGGCTACGGCACGCACGGCACGCTGCATATCGTCATCAACAATCAGATCGGCTTCACGACCTCGGACCCGCGCGACTCTCGCTCGACGCTGTACTGCTCGGACGTCGTCAAGATGATCGAAGCGCCGGTGCTGCACGTGAACGGCGACGATCCCGAAGCCGTGGTGCTCGCCACGCAGCTCGCCATCGACTTCCGCACGAAGTTCCATAAGGACGTGGTCGTCGATATCGTCTGCTTCCGCAAGCTCGGCCACAACGAGCAGGACACGCCGGCTGTCACGCAGCCGCTGATGTACAAGACCATTGCCAAGCATCCGGGCACGCGCGCGCTATATGCCGAAAAGCTCGTGCAGCAAGGCGTCATCACGCCCGAAGTCGCGGACGAATACGTCAAGGCGTACCGCACGGCAATGGACGAAGGTCACCACACCATCGACCCGGTGCTCTCGAACTATAAGAGCAAGTACGCGGTCGACTGGGTGCCGTTCCTGAATCGCAAGTGGACCGACGCGGCCGACACCGCCGTGCCGCTCGCCGAACTCAAGCGGCTGGCCGAGCGCATCACGACGATCCCGGAAAACTTCAAGGTGCATCCGCTCGTCGAGCGCGTGATCAACGATCGCCGCGCCATGGGCCGTGGCGAAGCCAAGCTCGACTGGGGCATGGGCGAGCATCTCGCGTTCGCGTCGCTGGTCGCGTCGGGTTATGCGGTGCGTCTGACGGGTCAGGACTCGGGCCGCGGCACGTTCACGCACCGTCACGCGGTGTTGCACGATCAAAACCGCGAGCGCTGGAACGACGGCACGTACATTCCGCTGCAGAACATTGCCGAAGGTCAGGCCAAGTTCTCGGTGATCGACTCCGTGTTGTCCGAAGAAGCCGTGCTCGGTTTCGAATACGGTTATTCGACCGCCGAGCCGAACACGTTCGTCGCGTGGGAAGCGCAGTTCGGCGACTTCGTGAACGGCGCGCAAGTCGTGATCGACCAGTTCATCTCGTCGGGCGAAGTGAAATGGGGCCGCGTCTCGGGTCTCACCATGCTGCTGCCGCACGGCTACGAAGGCCAAGGTCCGGAGCACTCGTCGGCGCGTATCGAACGTTTCCTGCAGTTGTGCGCGGATCACAACATGCAAGTGGTGCAGCCCACCACGCCGGCGCAAATCTTCCATCTGTTGCGCCGCCAGATGATCCGCTTGTTCAGAAAGCCGCTGATCATCGCCACGCCGAAGTCGCTTCTGCGTCACAAGGAAGCCGTGTCGGACCTGTCGGAACTGGCGAAGGGTTCGTTCCAGCCGGTCATCGGCGAAGTGGACGAGGCCATCGACGCGAAGAAGGTCAAGCGCGTGGTCGTCTGCTCGGGCCGCGTGTATTACGACATCGTCGCGCATCGCCGCGAAGCGAAGAGCAACGACGTCGCCATCGTGCGTATCGAGCAGCTCTATCCGTTCGCGCACAAGCAGTTCGACGCGGAACTCAAGAAATACGAGAACGCGACCGAAGTGGTCTGGGTGCAGGACGAGCCGCAGAACCAGGGCGCCTGGTTCTACATCGAGCACCATCTGCGTGAAGGCATGAAGGACGGCATGAAGCTCGCATATAGCGGCCGTCCGGCTTCGGCTTCGCCCGCGGTCGGTTACTACGCGAAGCACTACGAGCAACAGAAGGCGCTCGTGGAAGGCGCGTTCGGCCGCCTCAAGGGCGCGCAGGTGATCGCCAAGTAACACGGCTTGACGGGACCGCGCGGGCGTGGCTCGCCGGTCCCGTACGCGAAACGCGCATCGAATGCGGCGTCAGGTCGCCGTGCATCGCGTCGCTCGCATTCATACAGACACGTATCAGGACAAAACAGAAATGGCTATCGTAGAAGTCAAGGTTCCCCAGCTTTCGGAGTCGGTTTCAGAAGCGACCATGCTGCAGTGGAAGAAGAAGCCGGGCGAGGCTGTCGCCCAGGACGAAATCCTCATCGAAATCGAGACCGACAAAGTCGTGCTCGAAGTGCCCGCACCGTCCGCCGGCGTGCTGGCGCAAGTCATCAAGCATGACGGCGATATCGTCGCCGCCGATGAAATCATCGCGAAGATCGACACCGAAGCCAAGGCCGGTGAAGCACCGGCCGCCGCCGCCGCTGGCGACGCGGAAGTGAAACCGGCGCCCGAAGCCGAGCCTGCCGCCGCATCGGCTGCTGCTCCGGCGGCCGCGCAAGGTTCGGCGCAAGCCACGGGCGGTGCAGCATCGCCTTCGGCCACGAAGATTCTGGCCGAGAAGGGCGTTTCCGCGGACCAGGTTGCAGGCTCCGGCCGCGACGGCCGCATCACGAAGGGCGATGCACTCAGCGCTTCGGCATCCTCCGCTGGCGCGCCCGCCAAGGCTGCTGCTCCGGCGCCCGCCGCCGCACCGGCTCCGGCTGCCGCACGCGCCGCGAAGCCGTCGCTGCCGGACGTGAAGGCGCCCGCATCGGCGGATCAGTGGCTCAAGGATCGCCCGGAACAACGGGTGCCCATGTCGCGTCTGCGTGCGCGTATCGCCGAGCGTCTGCTCGAATCGCAGCAGACCAACGCCATCCTGACGACGTTCAACGAAGTCAACATGGCGCCGGTCATGGATCTGCGCAACAAGTACAAGGACCGCTTCGAGAAGGAACATGGCGTGAAGCTCGGCTTCATGTCGTTCTTCGTGAAGGCCGCCGTGCACGCGCTGAAAAAGTTCCCGCTCGTGAACGCGTCGATCGACGGTAACGATATCGTCTATCACGGTTACTTCGACATCGGTATCGCGGTCGGTTCGCCGCGTGGTCTCGTCGTGCCCATTCTGCGTAATGCAGATCAGATGAGCCTCGCCGACATCGAAAAGAAGATCGCCGAATTCGGTCAGAAGGCGAAGGACGGCAAGCTGTCCATCGACGAAATGACGGGCGGCACGTTCTCCATCTCGAATGGCGGCGTGTTCGGCTCCATGCTGTCGACGCCTATCATCAACCCGCCGCAGTCCGCGATTCTCGGCGTGCACGCCACGAAGGAACGCGCCGTGGTGGAAAACGGCCAGATCGTGATCCGCCCGATGAACTATCTGGCGCTGTCTTACGATCACCGCATCATCGACGGCCGCGAGGCCGTGCTGTCGCTCGTCGCCATGAAGGACGCGCTGGAAGATCCGGCTCGTCTGCTGCTCGACCTGTAAGCGTAGAACGCATGTTGCCCTGGTGCGCGCGATAGGCTCGCGCGCACCGTGAAGGGCGTCTCCGCATGAGCGGAGTCATATCAAGGGAAAGTCATGTCCAAGGAATTTGATGTCGTCGTGATCGGCGCGGGCCCCGGTGGCTATATCGCGGCCATTCGCGCAGCGCAGCTCGGCAAGTCGGTTGCGTGTATCGAGAAGTGGAAGAATCCGGCGGGCACGCTCAAGCTCGGCGGTACGTGTCTGAACGTGGGCTGCATTCCGTCGAAGGCGCTGCTCGCGTCGTCGGAAGAATTCGAGAACACGGCGAAGCATCTGGGCGATCACGGCATCAGCGTGTCGGACGTGAAGCTCGATGTCTCGAAGATGCTCGCGCGCAAGGACGGCATCGTCGAGAAGATGACGAAGGGCATCGAGTTCCTGTTCCGCAAGAACAAGATCACGTGGCTCAAGGGTCACGGCAAGTTCGCCGGCAAGACCGAGGCCGGCGTGCAGATCGAAGTGTCGGGCGAAGGCGAAACGGAAACGGTCACGGCGAAGAACGTGATCATCGCCACGGGTTCGAAGGCGCGTCATCTGCCGAATATCCCGGTCGACAACAAGATCGTCGCCGACAACGAAGGCGCGTTGTCCTTCGACGCCGTGCCGAAGAAGCTCGCCGTGATCGGCGCGGGCGTGATCGGTCTGGAACTGGGTTCGGTGTGGCGCCGTCTCGGCGCGGACGTGACCGTGCTCGAAGCGCTGCCGCAGTTCCTCGGCGCAGCGGACGAAGCGCTCGCGCGTGAAGCCGCGAAGCAATTCAAGAAGCAGGGCCTCGACATTCACCTCGGTGTGAAGATCGGCGAAGTGAAGACCACGGAGAGCGGCGTTTCCATCGCGTACACGGACAGCACGGGTAATGCAAAGACGCTGGAAGCGGACCGCCTGATCGTGTCCATTGGCCGCGTGCCGAACACGGACAATCTCGGTCTGGAAGCAATCGGCCTGAAGGCCAACGAGCGCGGTTTCATCGACGTGGACGAACACTGCGCGACCGCCGTGCCGAACGTGTACGCAATCGGCGACGTGGTGCGCGGCCCGATGCTCGCGCACAAGGCGGAAGACGAAGGCGTGGCGGTGGCGGAGATCATCGACGGTCAGAAGCCGCATATCGACTACAACTGCATTCCGTGGGTCATCTACACGGAACCGGAAATCGCGTGGGTCGGCAAGACCGAGCAGCAGCTCAAGGCGGAAGGGCGCGAGTTCAAGTCCGGCCAGTTCCCGATGATGGCCAATGGCCGCGCATTGGGTATCGGCCGTGCGGATGGCTTCGTCAAGATGATCGCGGACGCGAAGACCGACGAGATTCTCGGCGTGCATATCATCGCGGCCGACGCGTCGGACCTGATCGCGGAAGCCGTGGTGGCGATGGAGTTCAAGGCGGCCGCCGAAGACATCGGCCGCATTTGCCATCCGCATCCGTCGCTTTCCGAAGTCATGCGCGAAGCGGCGCTCGCAGTCGATAAACGCGCGCTGAACATGTAAGTTCGCCGGGTCTGGAAGGACCCGGTCGGACTCGGCCCGGCTCGGCCGGCATCGCAACGAAGGCGAGCGGATCAAACCGTTCGCCTTCGTCACATTCAACGGCATCAGCGCTACAAGCCGCATCATGAACGTCACCGAATACTACGAAAACGAGCTGCGCACGCGGGGCTATCGATCGGACGAGGCGCAGCTCGCGGCGGTCGCGCGGCTGCAGTGCTGTTACGACGAATGGATCTCTTATAAGTCGCGCCGCTCGAACGCGATCATGAAGTTTCTCGTGCATCCGGAGCTGCCGCGCGGCGTGTATCTGTGGGGCGGCGTCGGGCGCGGCAAGAGCTTTCTGATGGACAGCTTCTATGCGGTCGTGCCGGTGCAGCGCAAGACGCGTTTGCATTTTCACGAGTTCATGCGCGAGGTGCATCGCGAACTGGAAGACCTCAAGGGCCAGGCCGATCCGCTCGACGAACTCGCGCGGCGCATCGCGAAGCGTTACCGGCTGATCTGCTTCGACGAATTCCACGTCTCCGATATCGCCGACGCGATGATTCTTTATCGCCTGCTCGATCGCCTCTTCACCAACGGCGTGCAGTTCGTGATGACGTCCAATTACGAGCCGGACACGTTGTACCCGGAAGGCCTGCATCGCGACAGGCTGCTGCCGGCTATCGAGCTCATCAAGAAGCATCTCGACGTCCTGAATGTCGATGCCGGCACCGACTATCGCAGACTGACGCTTTCGGCCGTGCAGGCGTATCACACGCCGCTCGGCGCGGCCGCGGATAAAGCCTTGCGCGACGACTTCGCAAAGCTCGCCGCCGTGCCGGACGAAAGCCCGCTGCTGCATATCGAGAAGCGCGAGCTCAAGGCACTGCGTCGCGCGGACGGCGTCGTCTGGTTCGATTTCGCGACCTTGTGCGGCGGACCGCGTTCGCAGAACGATTACCTCGAACTCGCGAGCCGCTTTCACGCCGTGATTCTGTCGGATGTGCCGCAGATGTCGCCGCGCATGGCATCGGAAGCGCGTCGCTTTACGTGGCTCATCGACGTGTTCTACGACCACAAGGTCAAGCTGCTGATGTCGGCGGCGGTGCCCGCCGAAGACTTGTACGTGGAAGGACCGATGGCCAATGAATTCGCGCGCACGGTATCGCGCATCGTGGAAATGCAGTCGAAGGAATATCTGGAGTCGCCGCGCCGTCTATCGGATATCTCACTGACCTAATACCGAGAAACCAAAAATAGCCGTTCAGCCAATTGGCGTAAGGCTTGTCGGGCTTTTTCAAGATTAGGAGGACTCTTATTTCCCCGCTTTGGTGCGCTCGGTATCGTTGCCGGGTACAGTAAATTGGAGAAATTAACGTGAAGCCCTACCGCGACATGTCCGACGAAGAATGGCAAATGGTGGCGCCATTGCTCCCCGAGCTGAGGCCGCGTTCCGAACTGCGCGGTCGGCCGCTCGCCAACACTCGCGCCGTGCTAAATGGCGTGCTCTGGGTCATGTATAGCGGCGCGTCGTGGTCCACCATGCCGCGCAAATACCCGTCGTATCAGACGTGTCACCGGCGCTTCAAGGCGTGGCACGAATCGGGCGTGCTGCTGCGCGTGATGACGCAGTTGTTCGGCCCGGCAGGCGAGTCCCTTTACGCGTTGATGACTTCTCGCATGCGCGTTCCGGCGGAGCTTCCATCGCTCATGGAAGAAAGCGTCGAAGCGGAACGCCGCGCTGCGTGACATCGGCCACGTGCGAAGCGTCTGCAAAGCGTCTGCAAAGAGGATGCAAAACGAAAACCGGCCTTGGCCGGATTTTTCATTTGAGCGAGATCACTGACGCAACCATGTCTGCGAGCGCCCCAGGAGCGACACGCCGATATACCCGCGCACCACGAGTTTCTGTCCGCCGTCCTCGAGCTTCATCTTGCACTTGTAGAGCTTGCCGTTTTCAGGGTCGAGAATCTGCCCGTCTTCCCAGGTGTCGCCGTTCTGCCTGAGACCGGTGATGATGGTCATGCCTTTCACCAGTTGATCGCGCCGCTCGTCGGTGCAGGCCGTGCAGCGCCGCTCCGGATGATCGAATTCGCCGATGCCGCGCACCACGCGTCCCGACAACTGGCCGCTGCCGTCGTCGACGATCTGAATGATCGCCTTCGGCTTGCCCGTGGCATCGTCGATAGTCTGCCATGTGCCAACGGGCGTAGGCGCTTGCGCAAACGCGCTTGCCGCCGACAACGCGAAGAGCGCAGCGGCGCATGCGCGGCTGATCGCACGCTTCATAGGGTGTCTCCTTTCTTAATCGTCATCCCGCGCGCTGGTACGGCGGGTCGCGTCAGCATACGAGAAAGCCGTATCTGCGTCTGAGAGGAAACGTTCTAGCCAACAACGCGCTACCGTGCGCCGCGCAAGCCGGCTTCGAGCGTGGCGAAGGTGCGGGCGTCGGTGCGATCGAAATTGAGCGGCGTCACCGCAATGCGTCGGGCCGCCACGTTCGCCGTCTCGCTGTCGGGCGCATTCTCACGTGCGCCGCGTTGAAAGCGTAGCCAGTAGTAATCGAGACCGCGCGGGTCGACTTCCGCGATGACGTCGATACCTTCCACGAGCCCGACGCCTTGCCGCGTCACGGTAAGCGGACCGGCGGCTTCTGCATCGCAATCGGGGAAATTGACGTTGAGACACGTCGGCGCGTCGTGCGAGATGGCGAGCAACTGACGGATCACGCCGGGCGCGAGCGCGCTCGCCGTGTCCCAGCGCACGTTGTCGCGATCCGAAAATGTCTGGCTCAACGCGATGGACGGCAAGCCGAGCAGCAAGCCTGTCATGGCTGCGCCGACCGTGCCGGAAAACATGGTCTCGACGCCAAGATTCGCACCGCGATTGATGCCAGAAAGCACGAGATCGGGCGGCGCATCTTTCATGAGATGGCGCGCGGCCATCACGACGCAGTCGCCGGGTGTGCCTTGCACGCCGAAGCGCCGTTCGCCCTGACGCGACACGCGCAACGGCGAATGAAGACTGATGGAGTGCGACGTGCCGCTCTGATCGTGCTCGGGTGCGATCACCCAGACTTCGTGCGCGATTTCGCGGGCGACGGCTTCGAGCACGGCAAGGCCGGGGGCGTCGATGCCGTCGTCGTTGGTGAGCAACACACGTTGAACGATGGGTTCAGTAGCGGACATCGCGAATCACTCCTTGGTCGGTTGTGAATGGGATCAACCGATTATTACAGAGATCGCGACGCCGAATGAGTGTCGAGCACGTGCCAAGCACGTGCCAAGCGCGCGTCTTTAGCGAACGCCCAACCCGCGCAATACGGCATTGCCGTCTTCGGTCAGCCGGACTTTCGGTGCGCCCGCTTCGGGAGACACGATTTCGACGTAGCCATATTCCTGCAACGAAGCGACATCCGGCGTCGCGGCCATGGCGTCGATCGGCGCGTGCAAAAGCAAAAGCAGCGTGGCGATTTCGTGATGGCTGAGCAGCCGTTTGATGGCCCGCACGGGCGCCGAAGCGGAAGCTAAACGGAGGTTCATGGACCGAACTCCTTGGTTGTTACATGACGATTCTGGGCGCCGGTGACATCCGGCAGCCGACGTTGATGTCGATGAAGTCCGGCAAGGTTAGAAGCCGATTCTTAGGCGAAACTTAAAATTAACCGATGCCGGGAAATCGCGCTTGTTACAGCGTGTGTCGTCAAGTCAGCGAGCACTTCAGAGCGCCGCCATCAGAAGCGATAGTCGGGATTTTTCGGGTCGAACGTCAGGTCGTCGAAGGGCTTGGGATCGATGCGTTCGAGCACGATGCTTTCGAACTGCTCGCCGTCGTTGTCGAACGATTCGATGCTGCGCAAAAGCGGACGCGTCAGATCGAGACCGAGCACTTCGCGCTTGGCGTAGAAGTCGGGCTGGCCGCTCGGCGTATCGTAGGTGAGGGCGACGACGCGCACACCGTCGATAGTCCGCACATCGACGCTGGCCGGCCGCGTGATGCCCGCTTCGATGAAGCGGCGGCCTTCGTCGATGAAACGCTGCGTAATGGCGTCGATGCTGAGTTCGCGGATCGAATGATTCGACTGCGCGCGCGCAAAGGCGCCGTCGATCTTCGTCCACATGGGCACCACGCCGAACAGCCCGCCCAGATGCCCGTATAGCTCACGGGGACGCGTCGAATCGTCGTAGATGATCTCCTGGCCCGCATGCGCGCCGTCGGGCAACCATTTGGCGTAGATGCGCAGCGGTTCGCGCGTCACGCGCACGAGCATGTGGTCGGCGCGCTTCGGCCATTTTCCCTGCACGCGTTCGCGCCGCCACATGGTGAATTCGCACGATGCAAAGCGGTGCGTGCCCGCGCTCAAGTAACGCGGCAGCGTGTGAGGATCGAGCGACTGGAAGAGTGCGACGAGTTGCTCGTCGTCGAGCGCCGCAAGCTCGCCGCTCGCCGCCGCGCCGGTCAGCCACGCAACCTGCTGATCGGCATCGAGCGTGGCGACGCGGTCCGCGCCAACCTGTGCGTACGCGTGCGATTCGAACAGCGCGAACATCGCGAGCAGCAGAAAACACAGGCTCGCATAGGCGAGCCGCCAGTTCGTGATGCGGCGCAATTGCACTGACGGCACTGGCGGCACTGGCGGCATGAGTTCTCCGATTGGACCAGTGATGCTACTCCTTAAGCTTCGCGCGTTCAGCATCGCGTAATTCGCGTCGCAAAACCTTGCCGATGGTCGAAAGCGGCAGCGAATCCCGAAACTCCACGAACGCCGGCATCTTGTAGCCCGTCAGATGTAAACGGGCGAAGGCGAGGACTTCTTCCACGGTGAGCGTGGCGTCGCGCCGCACGACGAACACCTTCACGCGTTCGCCCGTCACCGCGTCGGGCACGCCGATAGCCGCCGCCGAATGTACTTTCGGATGCGCCGCGAGCACGTCCTCGATCTCGTTCGGATACACGTTGAACCCGGACACGATCATCATGTCCTTCTTGCGATCGACGATACGAACGAACCCGCGCGCGTCCATTACGCCGATGTCGCCGGTGGCGAGCCAGCCGTCCGCGCCGATGATCCGCGCGGTCTCGATAGGCCGATTCCAGTAGCCTTTCATCACTTGCGGGCCCCACACGCAAAGCTCGCCGCGTTCGCCGATGTCGGCCCATACGCCGTCTTCGCGGCGCATGCGCACGAGCGTGGAAGGCACGGGCAGGCCGATGCTGCCATCGAAAGCCATGTTGTCTTCGACACCGATGGGACTCGCGCACACGAGCGGCGAGCATTCGGTGAGCCCGTAACCCTCGGTGATCGACAAGCCCGTGAGCTTCGCGAAGCGTTCGGCGACGCCGCGTTGCGTGGCCATGCCGCCCGACATCGCAAGCTTGAGCGCGGAGAAGTCGCGCGCGCGGAATTCGTCGTTGTCGAGCAGCGCGTTGTAGAGCGTGTTGAGCGCGCTGATCGCGGTGAAGTTCTCACGGCGCAGCGCGCGCATGAACGTGCTGAGATCGCGTGGATTGGCGATCAGCACATTGCGCGCGCCGATGCCGAGGAACACGAGCGCATTCATCGTCAGCGAATAGATGTGATAGAGCGGCAGCGGCGTGACCACCGTTTCGGCGCCATCGACGAGCCTCGCGCGCGCCCACGCAAGCGCCTGCATCACGTTGGCGATGACATTGCGGTGCGTGAGCATCGCGCCCTTCGCCACGCCCGTGGTCCCGCCGGTATATTGGATGAAGGCGATATCGCCGTGCCCGATGCGCACCGGTTCGAACTTGCGCTTGGCGCCGCGCGCGAGTGCCTGCCGCAAGCCGACCGCCTCGGGCAGCGAGTACGCGGGCACGCTCTTCTTGACGTGACGCAGAAAGAAATCGATTGCCTGACCCTTGAGGTTGAGGCCGTCGCCGAGCAAGTCGCCGAGCGTGCTCACGATCACATGGCGGATGCGCGTGCCGCGCTGCGCGTCCTGCAATGTTTTCGCGAAAGGCTCCGCGACGACGATGGTCTGCGCGCCGCAATCCTTCAACTGATACGCGAGTTCGCGCGCCGTATAGAGCGGATTCACATTGACGACGATCGCGCCCGCCGCAAGCGCGCCGAAGAGCGTCACGGGATAGGGCAGCGAGTTGGGCATCATGAGCGCGACGCGATCGCCGGGTTTGACGCCGAGTTCTTGCAAATACGAAGCGAACGCCAGCGCCTTATCGCGCAGCGCGCCGAACGTGAGTTCGGAGCCGAGGCTCACATAAGCGACGCGATCGCGAAAGCGCTCGACGGCTTGATCGAAGAAATGCGTGAGCGAACGGTAACGCGACGGATCGATATCGCGCGGCACGCCCGCCGGATACGAGGCATGCCAAATGCCATCCGTGCAATGCGGCTCGACAGCCCCGCGCGGCGATGCCGGTGCCGGACTCATGGTTTGTCTCCGTTGGCGCGGGTTGTATGCGCCTTATGTTTGTCATGCTGCTTTGTGTTCTGCTGTGCTTCGTGCTTCGTGCTTCGTGCTTCGTGCTCGCGTTGCGTCGGCTACGTGCGTTGAGGGCCGCGAGCGTCTCGCGGCTTCAGCGTTCCAGTATCGCGACGATGCCTTGTCCGCCCGCCGCGCAAATCGAGATCAGCCCGCGCGTGGGACGGCCATCGCCGCGAGCGGGCGCATGGCTCAACATCTTCGCGAGCGTGCCGACGATGCGCCCGCCTGTCGCCGCGAACGGATGCCCGGTCGCAAGCGAACTGCCGTTCACGTTCAGGCGCGCGCGGTCGATGCCGCCTGGCGCCTGCTCGAGTCCGAGCACGGTTTCGCAATACTCTTGGTCTTCCCATGCGGCGAGCGTGCATAGCACCTGTGCGGCGAAGGCTTCGTGAATCTCGTAAAAGTCGAAGTCCTGCAAGGCGAGGCCGGCGCGCGAAAGCAGCGGCGGGACGGCGTGGACGGGCGCCATCAAGAGACCTTCGCGCTTGTCGAAGAAATCGACTGCCGCCGATGCCGACAAACTCAAGTACGCCTGCACCGGCAAGCCGCGTTCGGCGGCCCATTGTTCCGATGCGAGCAGCACGGCCGACGCGCCATCGGTGAGCGGCGTCGAGTTGCCGGCGGTGAGCGTGCCCGCATCGCGATCGAAGACAGGCTTCAGTTGCGCGAGCTGATCGAGCGAAACCTCGGGCCGCAGCGTGTTGTCGCGCGTCTGGCCTTTGTACGGCGTCATCAGGTCGTTGAAGAAGCCGCGTTCATACGCCGCCGCGAGCTTGAGATGACTTTCCCGCGCGAGCGCATCCTGCGCTTCGCGCGAAATCTTCCAGCGCTTGGCCATCAGTTCGCAATGCTCGCCCATCGAAAGACCGGTGCGCGGCTCGGCGTTACGCGGCAGCGTCGGCCTGAAGAACATGCCGGGCCGCAGTTTCGCGAGCGCGCCCACGCGCTGGCCCGCCGTCCGGCTGCGATTGGCTTCGAGCAGAATCTTGCGCATGCGCTCGTTCACGCCGATGGGCGCGTCCGACGCCGTATCCACGCCCCCTGCGATACCCACGTCAATCTGTCCGAGCGCAATCTTGTTGGCGACCAGAATCACCGTTTCGAGGCCGGTGGCGCAGGCCTGCTGAACATCGTAGGCGGGCGTTTCCTTCGCCAGCGTGGTCGAGAGCGCGGCTTCGCGCGTGAGATTGAAATCGCGCGAATGCTTGACGACCGCGCCCGCCGCGATCTCGCCGAGACGCAGGCCGTGCAGATCGTAGCGATCGACGAGACCTTGCAGTGCGAAGGCCAGCATGTCCTGATTCGATGCCGTCGCGTAAGCCGTATTCGAACGCGCGAACGGAATCCGGTTGCTGCCAATGATCGCGACTCTGCGCCCGAGGTTCGAAGACGTGCTCATGGCAGCTCCCATTCGAACTCGCCGCGCAAATGCGGCCGGTCGCCGGCGAGATCGCGCACTTCGAAGGCGCGCGCGGTGGACGAGGGCGCCGCGCTCCACAGCGTCGCGTCGCCCGGAAGAAAGAGCGGCAGCTTGAAGTCGCTGTGCGCGTGACCGGATGCGAGCGTCTTCACCGGATGCAGCGCCGCGAGCGTGCGCGCAAGCGTCCACATGCCGTGCGCGATGGCGCGCTGGAAGCCGAACGCCTTCGCGCTCAACGCATGCAGGTGAATGGGATTGAAGTCGCCGGAAGCCTTCGCGTAGTCGCGGCCCAGTTGCGCGGGAAGCTGCCAGCGCGCTTCGCGTACGAGGAGCGGCG
Source organism: Caballeronia sp. GAWG2-1 (assembly GCF_023631405.1). Classification (NCBI taxonomy): domain Bacteria; kingdom Pseudomonadati; phylum Pseudomonadota; class Betaproteobacteria; order Burkholderiales; family Burkholderiaceae; genus Caballeronia; species Caballeronia sp. GAWG2-1. The sequence continues at coordinate 152,735 of NZ_JALQDD010000011.1, read as the reverse complement.
TACTGGTCTCGATGGCATCGGCGACGGGCGCGGTGGCTTCGGTCTTCACGCCGCGTTTCAGATAGACGCTGTCGCCATCCCACACGGCCTCGCCGCGCCGGTAGATGCGCGTATGCAGCGTGAACGCCTGGCCTTTCGGATGCGGCACGAGCGGTCCGCATTCCACTTCGATCCGCAAGCCCTGACCCGCGAGCAGCGGCCGGCGCAGATGCACGCTGTTCGACAGATGCACGACGCCGAGCGCCGACCAGGGAAACGACGGATCGGTAAGCATCATCAGATGCAGCGGAAACGCGAGCACATGCGGGAACGTGAGCGGCACGCCGTGCTCGGGGATGAAGCCGCATACGCGCGCATACCGGCCGATATGTTCGGGGTCGAGCCGCACGTCGGGGCGAATCAGGCGTAGCGCGGGCAGATCGGTTGCGTGGCCGCGCCGGAACAGGCCCGGCAGCAAGCGGCCATAGAGCTTTGCGGGCGACGGCAGCGTATCGACGACGACGGTGCGCGGGCGGGGCATCGTGGAGACGTGCATCCGTCAGGCTCCGACGAGGCTCTGGCCGCAGACGCGCACCACCTGGCCGGTCACGCCCGCGCTGCCGGGACTCGCGAGCCATGCCACGGTTTCGGCGACATCGACCGGCAAGCCGCCCTGGCCCATCGAGTTGAGCCTTCGTCCGGCCTCGCGCACGCCGAATGGCATGCGCGCGGTCATTTGCGTTTCGATGAAGCCCGGCGCCACCGCGTTGATGGTAATGCCGCGTGCCCGCAGTATCGGCGCCATGCTCTGCACGCGCCCGATCACGCCGGCTTTCGAGGTGGCGTAATTGGTCTGGCCGCGATTGCCCGCAATGCCGCTGATCGACGACACCGCGACGATGCGCCCGCCCGCGCCGATCACGTTCTGCGCGAGCAGGGCTTCGTCCATGCGTTCCTGCGCGAGCAGATTGATGTCGATCACGCTGTCCCACATCTCTGCGCTCATGCGCGCGATGGTCTTGTCGCGCGTGATGCCCGCGTTATGCACGACGATATCGATGCCGCCCGACGCCGCAAGCGCGGCCGCGAGTTCGGCGGGCGCTTCGGGCGATGCGATATCGGCATAGAGCGCGGTATGCGCGCCGTTAGAAGGCGACGCGTCTTCTATGCCGAGCATGGTCTGATCGAGCGCGTCGCGCGCGGCGGCCACGTCGAGCCCGGTGACGATGGCGCCGTGCGCCGCGAGCACCGCCGCAATCGATGCGCCGATGCCGCGCGCCGCGCCCGTCACGAGCGCGCGCTTTCCGGCGAGCGGCGCGGCCCAGTTCGCGGGCGAGGGCGCCGCGCCTTCGAGATGCACGGCTTGCCCCGACACATACGCCGAACGCGGCGACAAAAAGAAGCGCAGCGTGCCTTCGATGGAAGCCTGCGGACTCACGCGCAGCAGATTCGCCGTGCTGCCGTTGCGCGCTTCCTTGCCGAGCGAGCGCGTGAGACCTTCGAGCGCGCGCTGCGCGGTCGCCGCACGCGGATCGCTCAAAGCGCCGGGCGGGCGGCCGAGCACGACGATTCGGCCGCTTCTGGCAAGCGAGCGCAGCGCGTCGTGGAAGAAGGCGTAGAGCGCATGCAGTTCGCTGCTTTCGACAATGCCGGTGGCATCGAAGATCAGCGCCTGGACACGGTTGGCAGGGCTGGAATCGGTGGCGCGCGCCTCGAAACGACCGCTCATCGCGCCTTGACGGCTTGCCACGGCGAGCCATCCGGACGCGCTGTCATGCGCGATGCCCGTCATGCCGATGCCGGACAACACCGCGAGGAGGTCGTCGAACAGTGCCGGGGACGGTCCCGCGCCGATGGCCGCCATACCGCCGAACTCGGCTTCGCCTGCGCGCAGGCGGCGCCACACTTCGGGGCGCGGCAGCCCGAGCGAGCGGGCGATGCTCGTGCCGAAGGGCGAATTGACGAAGTCGAGGTAGCGGTCTTTCATCGATTGGCAAGCGGTCGTCGGCAGCGTGGTGTGCTTCGAAATCAGGCGACCGTTTCGGGCATTTGTTGCTCGATCTCGGCGCTGCGCTTTTGCAATGCTTCGAGGATACCGAAGTCTGCGGAAAAATCATCGACTTTCACGGCTTCGCGCGCGAGCGATGCCCATTCTTCGAGCAGAGCCGCCTCGCTCGTATCGATCAATCCGAGCGCGGTCGCTTGCCGCGCCCAGGCTTCGATCTCGTCCGGGCTTTGCGGCAGAGGAGCGGTCTTGCCGGATTTCACGGCGTCGCGCAGGCGCGCTTCGAGTGCGACGACGGCGGGCGTGAGCGCGAGCAATTTCTCGCCGACCGCGATCGGATCGTCCTCGAGCGCGGACACGTGCGAGCCTTCGACGAGGCGGCTGCGCGCATCGCCGGGCGTCTGCATCAGGAGCGCGACGTCGTTGCCGAGCGCGTCCGTGCTGGGTGTGTGCGGCAGGCCGAACGGGAACGCGAAGACGCGCAAGAAGGCCGCGGCGGCACGGTTCGGATAGTTGGCGAGCAAGCCGTCGAAGGCGAGCCGCGCCTGATACAGCGCGTCTTCCACGCCCCAGCGCACGAGCGGCAAGTCGCTTTCCGGGCGGCCGTCGTCCTCGAAGCGCTTGAGCGTCGCGGAGATCAGATAAAGCTGCGCGAGGATGTCGCCCAGGCGCGCGGACAGGCGCTCGCGACGCTTGAGCTCGCCGCCGAGCGCGAGCATCGAGATATCGGCGAAGAGGGCGAACGCGCTCGACAGTCGTGTCGCGGCGCGATAGTACGGGACGAGGCGCGCGTCGGCCTGTGCGGGTTTGCGGATCGACACGCCGCCGCCGAGCGCGTAGACGAGGCTGCGGATCGCGTTGGACGCGAGAAAGCTCGCATGACCGAAGAAGGCCGCGTCGAAGTCGGTGAGTGCGCGTTTTGCGTCGGGCTCGCGCGTGGCCGCCATCTCCTTGAGCACATACGGATGACAGCGAATCGCGCCCTGTCCGAAGATGATCAGGCAGCGCGTCAAAATGTTCGCGCCTTCGACGGTGATCGAGATCGGCATCTGCTGATACGCGCGCGCGAGAAAATTCGACGGCCCCATGCAGATGCCCTTGCCCGCGACCACGTCCATGCCGTCGTTGATCACTTTGCGCGCGCGCTCGGTGATGTGATATTTCGCGATCGCCGAAATCACCGAGGGCTTTTCGCCGAGATCGACGGCCTGTGCCGACAGGCGGCGCGCCGCATCCATCACGTACAGATTGCCGCCCATGCGGCCGAGCGCTTCCTGAATGCCCTCGAAGCGTCCGATCGACGTCCGGAACTGGCGGCGCGCGGCGGCATAGGCGCCGGTGCCGCGCACGGCGAGTTTGGCCATGCCGACATTCGACGACGGCAGCGAGATCGCGCGGCCCGCCGCGAGACATTCCATCAGCATGCGCCAGCCGCGTCCGACCTGTTCGCGTCCGCCGATAACCCATTCCATCGGGATGAAAACGTCTGTTCCCCAGTTCGGGCCGTTCTGGAACACGGCGTTGAGCGGCCAGTGACGTCTGCCGATATGCACGCCGGGATGCGTCGTCGGAATGAGCGCGCAGGTGATGCCGGGCGCTTCGTTGCCGCCGAGCAGACGTTCAGGATCGAGCGCGCGAAAGGCAAGTCCGAGCACGGTGGCGATCGGTCCGAGCGTGATGTAGCGCTTGTTCCAGGTGACGCGAAAGCCGAGCGTCTCGCGGCCTTCGTGCATCGCGCGGCAGACGACGCCGACATCGGGAATCGCAGCGGCGTCGGAGCCGGCATACGGACTCGTCAGCGCGAAGCAGGGGATTTCATCGCCGCGCGCGAGGCGTGGCAAGTAGTAGTTCTTCTGTTCTTCGGTGCCGTAATGCAGCAGCAATTCGGCGGGTCCGAGCGAGTTGGGCACCATCACCGAGACCGCCGCCGCCGACGAATGCGTCGACATCTTCATGATGACTTGCGAGTGCGCGTAAGCGGAGAACGCCTTTCCGCCGTACTGCTTCGGAATGATCATGCCGAGAAAGCCCTTCTCCTTGATAAAAGCCCAGGCTTGCGGCGACAGATCCTGCCAGATCGTCGTGGTGTCCCAGTCGTTGGCGATGTCACAGAGATGGGCGCATTCGTTGTCAACGAAGCTTTGTTCTTCCGGCGTGAGTCTTGGCGCGCCGTGAGCGAGGAGCGAGTCCCAGTGCGGGCGGCCGGAAAAGAGTTCGGCGTCCCACCAGACCGTGCCCGCTTCGATGGCGTCGCGTTCGGTGGCCGACATCTGCGGCAGGATTTTTTGAAATACGCCCAGCACCCGCCGGCTGATGAGCACGCGGCGCAACGGCTTGATGGAGAGGAGAAGCGCGGGAAGCACGAAGACGATGGCCAGCAGCGCGGTGACTATCGGCCCGACGATGCCGGTGAACGCGCCCGCCGCAACCCAGATCGCGAGCGCCGCGAGCCAGGCGACGGCAGGCGCTTGCACGAAGGTCAACGCGCCAGCGACAAGGAGGAAAGCGATGACGAAGAGGGCGAGCATCACGGGTCTCCGAAGCGGCGGTGGTTCGGAGGAGCAGCACGGGGCGTGCCGAATGCGTCGGCATCGCCCTCTAATATAGCTTGTGGCGCCCGATGGTTCGCTTAAGTTTGCGCCGCCACTTCCTCCGCCGAGCGCGTCATATCGATACCCCTTCGCTCGCGGCTGAAGAAGATCAACGCGGCGATCACGACAGCGACGGTTCCCGCAACGATCGCCATTGCCGTGCCGTAGTCCTTGCCGTGGGCCTCGGCGATCGATGCCTGCATCGTCGCATTGACGGCCGCCAGCAGATTGCCGAGTTGATAAACGAGCCCCGGAAACGTCGCGCGAATCTCATCCGGCGAAATCTCGTTCAGATGCACTGGAATCACGCCCCACGCGCCCTGCACGGAAATCTGCATGAGGAACGCGCCGATGGCGAGCATCACCGGGCCTGTCGAGAACGCCCATAAATACAGAACCGGCAACGCGATCAGCGCGGCGATGAAAATCGCCACGCGCCGTCCGATCTTCTCGGAAAGCGACCCGAAAAAGAGACCGCCGACAATCGCGCCGATATTGAGCACGATGGTAATCAGCGAAACCGTGTGCGGGTCGAAATGATGCTGTTCGCGCAGGAAGGTCGGATACAGATCCTGCGTGCCATGCGAGAAAAAGTTGAACGCGGTCATCAGGACGATCGCGTAAAGCGAGAGCTTCCAGTTCTGCTTGAGCGTGGCGAGCAGACCCGGCCGCTTGCGCTTTTCGAGCGCGCGCCACGCGGGCGATTCCGGCACGTGCGCGCGCACATATAGCACGAGCAGCGCGGGCGCGACGCCGACAAAGAACATCCCGCGCCAGCCGACGAACTGATAAAGCACGCCGAATACGATCGACGCGAGCAAGTAGCCGCTCGGATATCCCGCCTGCAGCAAGCCCGAGACGAAGCCGCGCGAGGAAGGCGGCACGGTTTCCATCGTCAGCGCGGAGCCGACGCCCCATTCGCCACCCATCGCGACGCCGAAGAGAAAGCGCAAGATCAGCAAAGTCGTGAGATTCGGCGATAAACCCGAGAGCAATTCGAGCAGCGAATAAATCGCGATGTTGATCATCAATGTCGGACGGCGGCCGAATTTATCCGCGAGTCGCCCGAAGATCAACGCGCCAAGCGGACGCGCCGCCAGCGTAAGCGTAATGGCGAAGGCCACCTTGGGAATGCCAGTATTAAATTCGGCGGCGATGTCCTTCAATATGAAGACCATCAGAAAGAAGTCGAATGCGTCGAGTGTCCAGCCCAGGTAAGCCGCAATCGTTACGTTTCGTTGTTCGCGCGTCCAACTCATTGCCGTTGTCTCCGTTCGATTAATTGATTGGCTTGCCTGGCGAGCGGCGAGGCCGGACAGGCAGGGCCGCAGGCACGCTGAGTGTACGCCCGTGTTTAATTAGCTGCAGGAGGTCAAGAAAGCGCGTGGCACGAATAAGCGCGATTAAATCGTGATCGTAAGCGCGAATGATTCGAATCGATTCGATTCAACAGAAGATCGAATAGACGACGTAAGAAAATTGAATAGGATTTGAAAAGAAAAGGCGCGGAAACAAAAAACCCCACGCGTTGATTCGTGGGGTTGTTTGCAAAACGCTGAAAGAGACCTTGGTGCCCAAGAGAGGACTCGAACCTCCACGGTGTTGCCACCGCTAGGACCTGAACCTAGTGCGTCTACCAATTCCGCCACCTGGGCAAGGGTGCGTGTACTGCGTTTTGTGCTTCGTGAGCAGCAAAGAACGCCATTATATCGACCGGATTGCGTCTGTCAAGCATTTCCATTCGACGATTCGCAGCGCGAGCGTGATCCTCGCTGCGGCATGCTCAAGCGCCTGCGCGCCTCATGAGGGCCCGAATACGGGTGTTAGAATGACTTGCAACGATGCCCGCCATTGAAGGCTGCAAAGTTCCGCGAAAGTCCATCTAAACGAGAAGAAAGACGATCAAGCCCTTGAGCAAATATCCGTATCCGATTCCCAGCCGCGAAGAGATTCTCGGCGTGCTGCGCACGAGCGAGACTCCGCATGCCGCGAACGACATCGCCGAGGCATTGTCGATCAAGCGCCAGGAGCGCGAAGGATTTTTCAAGCGACTGGCGGCCATGGAACGCGACGGGCAAATCCGCCTCGACAAGCGCGGTCACTACCAGCTCACGCATCCTTCGAACTTCGTTGCAGGCCGCGTGCAAGGTCATCGCGATGGCTTCGGCTTCCTGATCCGCGACGACGGCCAGGACGATCTCTTCCTTCCCAATGGCGAAATGCAGAAGGTCATGCACAACGACCGCGTGCTTGCGCGCATCGTCGGCTTCGACCGGCGCGGCCGGCCGGAAGGGCATATCGTCGAGGTCACGGACCGCGCGAACAAGCGCATCATCGGTAGGCTCATCAACGAGAATGGCGCGTTGATTCTCGTGCCGGAAGACAAGCGCATCGGTCACGACATTCTCATCACGCAGAACCCAAAGAAGGCGAAGGTCGGGCAAGTGGTTTCCGTCGATCTCACCGATTTCCCGAGCCGTCATTCGCAGCCGCTCGGCCGCGTGGCCGAGGTGATCGGCGATATCGACGATCCCGGCATGGAGATCGAGATCGCCGTGCGCAAGTACGGTGTGCCGCACGAATTCAGCGACGCCGCGCTTGCCGCCGCCGCGAAGCTGCCCGACGAAGTGCGTCCGGTGGACATTCGCCATCGCGTGGACTTGCGCGATGTGCCGCTCGTCACGATCGACGGCGAAGACGCCCGCGACTTCGACGATGCCGTGTATTGCGAGCCCATCTCCGTGGGCCGCGGTTCGGGCTTCCGGCTGCTCGTGGCGATTGCGGACGTGTCGCATTACGTGCGCCCGAACGAAGCACTCGATGTCGACGCGCTCGACCGCAGCACGTCGGTGTACTTTCCGCGTCGCGTGATCCCGATGCTGCCGGAAAAGCTCTCGAACGGCTTGTGTTCGCTGAACCCGGACGTCGATCGTTGCGTGCTCGTGTGCGACATGGTCATCACCGCGCGCGGCGAAATCAAGGCATATCAGTTTTATCCTGGCGTGATGCATTCGGCCGCGCGTCTTACCTACACCGAAGTCGCCGCGGTGCTCACGAACACCAAGGGACCGGAAGCCGCGCGCCGCGCCGAGATCCTGCCGCAATTGCAGGATCTCTACGGCGTCTACAAGGCGCTGCACGCCGCGCGTCAGAAGCGCGGCGCAATTGATTTCGACACCACCGAGACGTATATCGTCGTCAACTCGCAGGGCAAGATCGAGCAGATCGTGCCGCGTCATCGTAACGACGCGCATCGGCTGATCGAGGAATGCATGCTGGCGGCCAACGTCTGCGCGGCGGACTTTTTGAAGCGCAACAAGCATCCGGGCCTCTACCGCGTGCATGCGGGACCGACCGAGGAGAAGCTCGAAAACCTGCGCACGTTCCTGCGTGGCGTCGGTCTCACGCTGACGGGCGGCGCGAAGCCTCACGCGAGCGATTACGCCGCGCTGATCGCGCAGATTCGCGACCGGCCCGACGCGCAGATGCTCCAGTCGATGGTGCTGCGCTCCATGCAGCAAGCGGTGTATAGCCCGGACAACATCGGTCACTTCGGGTTGGCTTACGAGGCGTACGCGCACTTCACGAGCCCGATTCGCCGCTATCCCGACTTGCTCACGCATCGCGCCATTTACGCCATTTTGCAGGGCAAGAAGTATCTGCCCGAAGTGGGTCACGACACATCGCTTAGCACCGGCCTCACGAAAGCCGCGCGCGAGATGCAGAAGAACGACGATCAGTCGCGCGGCCGTTCGCGCAACAACGTCGCGATTTGGGAAGAACTCGGGCTGCATTGTTCGTCGAACGAACGTCGCGCCGATGAAGCCTCTCGCGATGTCGAAGCCTGGCTCAAGTGCTATTTCATGCGCGACAAGCTCGGCGAGGAATACGGCGGCATGGTGAACGGCGTGACGTCGTTCGGCATCTTCGTGCAACTCGATTCCCTGTTCATCGAAGGGCTCGTGCATATCACCGAACTGGGCTCGGATTACTTCCAGTACGACGAGATCAAGAACGAACTGCGCGGCGAACGCACGGGTATCCGGTATCGCATGTCGGATCGTGTGCGTGTGCAGGTGGGCCGCGTCGATCTCGATGCGCGCAAGATCGACTTCCGTCTCGTGCGCGACACGCCGGTGAAGCCGCCGGCGCCGCGTCCGTCCGCGAATGCGGGCGCCGAGCATGCATCGGGCGGCGATGCGGGTGGTCCGCGCATCCGCGCTTTCGACGACGACGTCACCGGCACGCGTACGCGTGGCGGCACGAAGAAGGGCGCGGCGGTGGCGTCGGCCACGCGCGGTGGCGCGGCCAGAAAGCGTGGCGTGGCGTCGAAGTCATCGGCGCAGGGCAGGCCGGCGCGCAAGAAACGATAAGACGCGCTTCAGGGCGCTAGCTGGCAATCGCGCGGTCCGACGCCACGAGCTTCGGACCGCGTCATGCTTTTATGGATTTCACGAAGGTTTGGATCAGTCATGTCACGTCTCAAGGTTCTATACGGTTTTCACGCAGTGACCGCGCGTTTGCGTGCGGATGCATCGTCGATCGAAGAGGTCTTGTACGACCCTTCGCGCAAGGACCGGCGCATGCAGGATTTTCTGCGGACCGCGAAGGAAGCGGGCGTTCGCCTGATCGCAGCCGAGGAATCGCGCTTGTTCGGGCTCGCGGGCACCATTCAGCATCAGGGCGTGGTGGCGCGCGGGCAAGACTTGCCGCTCGCGCAGAATCTGGCCGAATTGCTCGATGGCGTGACCGGCACGCCGCTTCTGCTGGTGCTCGATGGCGTCACCGATCCGCATAATCTCGGCGCGTGTCTGCGTGTCGCCGATGCGGCGGGCGCGCATGCCGTGATCGCGCCGCGCGACCGTTCCGCCGGGCTGAACGCAACGGCGGCGAAGGTGGCGAGCGGCGCGGCGGACAGCGTGCCCTACATCACCGTGACGAATCTGGCGCGCGCGCTGCGCGAATTGAAGGATGCGGGCGTGTGGGTGATCGGCACGGCGGGCGAAGCGTCAGCGAGTCTCTTTGAAACGAAGCTGGACGGCCCGGTGGCTATTGTGGTGGGCGCGGAAGGCGAAGGCATGCGCCGTCTCACGCGCGAGACGTGCGACGAGATCATGAATATCCCGATGGCCGGCGCGGTGGAAAGTCTCAATGTGTCCGTGGCGAGCGGGGTTTGTTTATTCGAGGCCGTGCGGCAGAGAAGTGTGAAGAAGTAGCGTGCCAATGTTGTCCCGCCTGACCGCCCTGATCTGCGCCTGTGCGCTCACCGCCTGCACCACCACCATGATCGACCGCGGCACCTACCTCGCCGACACTCAGTACCACGCAAAAGGCGCCGACTCCCGCGTGCGCTTTCTCGTCATGCACTACACCGAGATCGACGAAGCGAAGTCTCTCTCGGTCCTGACCGGCGATCAGGTGAGCGTGCACTACGTCGTCCCCGATGCCCCGCGTATCGAACGAGGCGAGCCGGTCGTCTATCAACTCGTGCCGGAAGACCAGCGCGCGTGGCACGCCGGGCTGAGTTACTGGCAAGGCGCGACGGAACTCAACGCTTCGTCCATCGGGATCGAGAACGTGAATCTCGGGCCCATTGACACGCCGTCCGGCCGCGGGTGGCAACCTTATCCGCCCGCGCAGATCGACGCGCTCATCGAACTGTCGCGCGATATCGTCACGCGCTATCGCATTCCGCCGACGCGCGTCGTCGGCCATAGCGATATCGCACCGCAACGCAAGATCGATCCCGGTCCGCTTTTTCCGTGGCACACGCTTTACCAGGCGGGCATCGGCGCATGGCCCGACGATGCCACGGTCGCCGCGCATCTCGCCGGCCGTGCGCCGAAGGCGCCCACGGATGTCCGCGCGCTTCAGGAAAAGCTCAAACGTTACGGTTACGATGTCGCCACCGACGGTGTCCTCGATGAGAAAACGCGCCGCGTCTTCGGCGCGTTCCAGATGCACTTCCGCCCGTCGGACTACGCGGGTGACGCGGATGCCGAAAGCGACGCCATCGCGTCCGCGCTCATCGACAAATATCTGCCCTGACATGAGCGACTACTTTCTGCCGCTTCGCGCGCTCCATATGACCTGCGCGGGACTGAGCATCGCCGGTTTCTTGCTGCGCTGGATCTGGATGCTCGCGGATCCGCGTCTCTTGCAAAAGCGTGCGGTAAAAATCGTCCCGCATATCGTCGATACCGTGCTGCTCGTCTCGGCCATCGCGCTCGTCGTCATCATCGGCTTCGACGCGAATGCCGCGTGGCTCGCAGCGAAGATCGCGGGCCTCGTCGTCTATATTGTGCTCGGGACGTTTGCGCTCAAACGCGGCCGCACCAAAACCTCGCGGGCAATCTTCGGCGTGCTCGCCATCGTCGTCTTCGCGTTCATCGCTTCGGTGGCGCGCACGCACGATCCGCTCGGTTTCCTGCACGCGTTCGCTTAGCGGAGCAAGATGCTCCCTTGGACTCGAATTCTCACCTCGAAAGCAGCAACACCATCATGACTCAGGACGAACTCAAGCAACTGGTCGGCCAGGCCGCCGCCGATTATGTCGACGCGCAGACGCCCGAAGGCTGCATCATCGGCGTTGGCACGGGGTCCACCGCCAATTGCTTCATCGATGCGCTCGCAAAGTCGAAAGCGCGTTATCGCGGCGCGGTATCGAGTTCGCTCGCGACCACGGCGCGCCTCGAAGCGCATGGCTTCAAGGTCTTCGATCTCAACGAAATCGAAAGCTTGCCCGTGTACGTGGACGGCGCCGATGAAATCGACGGCAGCGGCGCGATGATCAAGGGCGGCGGTGGCGCGCTCACGCGCGAGAAAATCGTCGCGTCGGTGTCGGACGTGTTCGTGTGCATCGCCGATGCAAGCAAGCGCGTCGACGTAATGGGCAAGTTCGCGCTGCCCGTCGAAGTCGTGCCGATGGCGCGCACGGCTATCGGCCGCAAGCTCGTGACGCTCGGGGGCGTGCCGATCGTGCGCGTGACGCTGGACGGTTCACCCTTCATCACGGACAACGGCAACGAGATCATCGACGTGAAAGGGCTTTCCATCACCGACCCGCGCGCGCTCGAAGCGCGGATCAACGCGTGGCCGGGCGTCGTGACCGTCGGACTGTTCGCGGCGCGCGGCGCGAATGTGTGTTTGCTGGGCACGGAGAAGGGCGTCGAACGTATCGACTACGCGGCATAAAAAACCGCTCGAGGGCAGCACGCTCAAACAAAAATGGCCCGGAATGTCCGGGCCATTTTCTATCCAAAGGCAAAATCAGAACGCGTTACGTCCGATAAAGCCCTTGAACATGGTCATCGCGACGATCTTGATGTCGAACCAGAACGACCAGTTGTGGATATAGAACAGGTCGAACTTCACGCGGCTCTGCATCTTCTCGACTTTTTCGGTCGCGCCACGATAACCGTTCACCTGCGCCCAACCCGTAATGCCCGGTTTGATGCGGTAACGGAACATATAACCGTAGACGAGATCCTTGTACAAGTCGTCGTGTTCGAGCGCGTGCGGGCGCGGGCCCACCACCGACATATGTCCGAACAGTACGTTCAGGAACTGCGGCAGCTCGTCCAGACTCGTGCGGCGCAGGAATGCACCGATCTTCGTCACACGCGGGTCGTTGCGCGTTGCCTGGGTCACGTGGCCGCTCGTTTCCTTGTGCACGGCCATCGAACGGAACTTGTAGATGCGGAACGGCCGTCCGTCAGCGCCCTTGCGGTTCTGCGTGAAGAAGACCGGTCCCTTCGAGGTAGCCTTCACCGCGATCGAAATGCCGATCATGAGCGGCGACAGCGCCAAGAGTGCGGCGGCCGCGAACAGGCGGTCGAACAGCATCTTCGGCCACATTTGCAGCGTGCTGACCGGCGAGGTCGTCAGGTTGATGGTGGCGAGCCCGGCGACATCCGTCATCGAATGATTGAAGAGCGAGATGCTGCGGGTGTCTGGAATCAAACGCAGATTCACGAAGTCATGGCGCAGCGCGTGCACGAAGCGGTAGATGGTGTGCTCTTGCGAAAGCGGCAGCGCGAGCCACACTTCGTTGATCTCTTCGCGGCGCACTTTCTCGACGAGTTCGTCGAAGTCGTTGAGCACCGGCATGCGCATGGAAGCGCCCAGCGTGCTGCCTACGCCGCTCGCGTGCAATTCCTCGTCGCCGGTCGTATCGAGCAGGCAAACCGGCGTAAAACCCTGTTCGGGCGTGCTGCTGAGGTGCGCGAGCAAGGTGCGCGCGAAACCCTGCGCGCCGACGATAGCCACGGTGCGCTGGTTGAAGCCGCGGCCACGCATGGCTCTAAGGCTCAGATAGACCGCGCACTTCGCGACGACGATCAACGCGCCGGAAATCAGCGTGGAATAAGCGAACCACAGACGCGAGACCAGATCCATCCGATGCAGCGTGAACGCCAGCAAAAGCGCCGCCGCCGCCACCGCGACCCAGGCGAGCGTCACGCGTGCGAGCATCACCGGCAACGGCTTGCCGCGCCAGGCTTCGTACACGCCGAACGCCGGAAACAGCAAGAGGGCGAGCACGCAATTGAACGCGATCAGCAACTTTTCGACATCGCTGAAATCGAGCGAGGAGAAGCGCATGAAGTGCGCAATCACCCCGCCTGCGATGATTAGGAACACGTCGAGACAACGTGCCGAGCGGGCGAACATATCGCGATTTTTAGTTTGCATCTGCATTATCAGGCGCTGGGAACGGAGACGTTTTCCTGCACGCGCATGCGCGGCAGCAGGCGGTCGAATTCACGCTTCACGAGGCCGTAGCACTCGCAGGCGCGGGCTTCGAGCCCTTCGCGGTCCACCACCTTGATACAGCCGCGGCTGTGATGGATGAGGCCCGCATCGTGCAGCTTGCCGGCTGCTTCGGTCACGCCTTCACGGCGCACGCCCAGCATATCGGCAATTAATTGTTGCGTCACTTGTAGTTCGTTGGACGCCGTACGATCAATTTCGATCAGAAGCCAGCGGCAAAGTTGCTTATTGAGCGAATGATGGCGGTTGCATGCGGCCGTCTGCGCGACTTGCGTGAGCAGCGCTTGCATATAAAGAAGCATCAGGCGGCGCAGGAAGTCGGAACGCGCGAATTGGTCGCGCAGGGCTTGCGCGCTCATGCGATACGCGAAGCCGGGGCACTGCACTTGCACGCGCGTCGGCATGGTTTCGCCGCCCGTGAGCACCGGCACGCCCGTCATGCCTTCGCGGCCGACCGCCGCGATTTCGACGGAACCGCCATCTTCCATGGTATGCAGCAACGAGATGATGGCCGTCGTCGGGAAATAGACGTGATGAATGCGCTGGCCGGAATCGCACAGCAGTTGTTCGGTGCGCAGTTGAACGAGCTCGAGATGCGGAGTCAGTGCTTGCCATTCGTGCGCCGGAAGCGCGCCAAGCAAATGGTTGCCGTGCAGGTCGGACTGGAGGGTCAGCATGGTTGTTCTCTCGTAGCTCGCGCAGTGCGCTTCACTCTTTTATTTACTGATGTGAACGTTATCCAACACATTCCGTCCTTCACATCAGCCCCGTAGCTCCTGTGTCGCGCATGAGTTGATTTGGTTGATTGCGTCGATCGGGTGGCGACACTCTTTTAGCGAGGACTGTGCCAATGCGGCGAGCGTCAATGTGGGCGGGGCCTCAGTGCAAATCCGCCGTTTGTGATGCAGTGCAGCGAAGCATTTTTGTTTCAGTTTTGAACATTGCTGGTCTTAGGAATACGTATGCGACCCAATACGTAGCATTGTTGCGATCCCCACGAATGAAGGATTGGTCATATCGCATTACCGCGCGACAGGGCTCTTGGGGAGACATCAGGTTGCAAACCTTCCTTCTTTCGTAGGGAGTTTGAAAATTGATTCATCCGTGTTCCATCGGCTTCGTGGGCAAGCGAACGTGCATTCGTGGATGATTCGCTTGCTTATCCGCAAAGCCTTGCTGCGTATGTCTTTGCGACATGCAAGCCGTGCATGGTCGTGATTCGCGTTCAAGGGCAAAACGTTGCGGCTCTTGCGCGATGTGGAATCCTCACGCGATAAGCATCACGGTGAACGATCTTCATGTCGGCCGTGATGGCTTACATCGGCCCATACGAGGCTTGCACAGCATGCTTCAACGAACATCATCACGATGATTCAGCGTAAAACGTTTGCGTGACATTTGATGGTTTGGTGCTTTGCGACAACGCCGAATTACGCGGAGGGAAGAATTCAGAAATGTTTCATCGAGGACAACTTCGAGCGCTTGTGTGTCGCGTGAAGCGTTGAACACAGCGCAAAGCAGCGTGAGATTTGACTAACACACTTGGCGTGCCATGTCGCCGAGAGATTGGAGCAAGCAAAAAACCCCTTGAAATAAGGCTCGAAATGAGGGCGCCGCAAAGGGCGCATCTCATGAATCATGCTATGAAATGTTCAACAGACTATAGCGGCGAGAGGCGGCACTACGCGCGAATACGCATCTTCGAGAACATCGAAAGAGGCTTCGCAAAGCTCGCAATGTTGTCGTGAAAGCGAGCGAGCGAGACGGCATTGCATGACCATGGTCTCGCTTGCGATCTTGCGGGCGCTGGTATGCGTTTGCACGGGTATGTCGAAGCCTTGCTCGCGCATCCATTGCAGGTAGTGCGCAAGCAGTTCGAAGTTCGCGCCGAGCTGCCGCATTACGTTTGCGAAGTAGAGCTGCGTGTAAGCGTCACCGCGCGCGAGCATGGCATCGACATGTTTGGGAAAGGCAGCACGCCAGCGCGTGATCGGATTGTGCAAAGGACGTCGCAGCAAATGCGCGCACAACAGATCGGCCGATGCTTCCGCCAAGGCCGTTCCGGTAAGCGGTTCACGTACACGCTTGACGAACTCGACATGCGGGAAAAGTGTCGCGGCCAAGGTGCTTGCGTCGCTGGCGGGCAAGCCCAGCACGCCGTTGTAGTCATCGCCATCGAGCAGATGGTAGCCCGTGTGATGAAAGTAGCCGAGACGCCGCGCATTGGGATCGATCACATCGATGCCGATAGTCGTCTTCGCATGCTCGCGATGGTAGGAAGCCGACCGCGTGTCGGGCAAGAAGAACGCATCCGTTTCGATCAGCACGGTGTTTGCGCGGCGCGTCTGCACGAGCGCGCGTTCTTCGAGCGAATGGAAGATCGAAAGCTCCTGTACTTGCAGGCCGTAAAGCTTTTCGATGTCTTCCGGTGTAATGCGGCCGAGCGTGAACTGGTCGTCCTCGAAGTCTTGCGCGACGCTATACGCGAGTGCCGCGCGCGGTTCGAGACCATTGCCATGCAGAAGCTCGATCCAGAGATCGACGGGTCCCGCGCCGTCGCGCCAGATGCGCTCGCCACGATGCAACGCATGCGCGTGATGCCGCCGCGCGCGCAGGCGCAAGGGGTCGAGTTGCACGACGCGCGAACGGCCTGCGTCGGAACCCGTCACACCGCCGGTGTGGAACGCGCTCATGCGTTGACCTCTGAGCAGTAAGGACGGCGTCCGATACCGCCCGTGCGGCCGGGCATGCAGTCATTTTTGCTTTCGTTTTTTTGCGCGCCCGAGTCGCGGTCGACGGCGGTAAGCATCTCGATTTTCCCATGAAGGTGCCGCATGAAGCGAGCGCTATCGGTGCATGCGAATGCACGAAATCGCGCCGGGTGCACGGTTGCATGCACTTATGGGCGGCGAACGGTGCATCGCGGCCCGTGTATGCGGTTTTAGGTTCGAAGGCGTCTTTTTCCCCGAGACGCCTTGCGTGCGGTTGGCCTTATTTGACGGGGCTGCAAGGGCTATCGTCGGTGCGCCGCCGCACGGAATGTTGGCTCACCGGGACGTAACGTGTGATGGTCGCCACGCCGGTTTTATCCGGCCCGAGCATGGAGAATAAAACGATGAACTGGAAAGCCCTTGATTTCGAACAGCTCACTGCGCGAGAGCTTTATCTGATTCTGCGCGCACGCAGTGCGGTGTTCGTCGTCGAACAGTCGCATGTGCACCTCGATCCCGATGGCCGCGATGAAAGCGGCGTGCATGTCTTCGCAGCCGAAGACATGACTCGTTCGATGCCCGTGCTCGCCTATGCGCGCATTCACGAAGGCGATGCCGAAGACCCGGAAGTCGTCGTCGACAAGATCTTGACGAGCCCGCTGCGTCGCGGCGATGGCACCGCGCATGCGCTCATCGAACGCGTGCTCGAAGTGACCGCGGAACGTTGGCCCGGACGCGGCGTGCGCCTCACGGCGCCTGTGAGTCTGCGCGGCTTTTACGAAGCGTTCGGCTTTCGCAAGACCGAAGGTCCGTTCCTCGAACACGGCATGCCGTACATCGGCCTGACGCGAAAGAGCCGTCAGACGGCGCGCGAAACGGCGAGCGCCAGCAAGGCGCAACTGCACGCCAACACCTACGAGTTGCTGTAAGCAGCTTTGCGCGCGCTGCTTGGCCCTTAAGGCGGCGCGCGCGATCCAACGAATTCCACGCTGTAAAAACGAAAGGCAATCCAGGACACGCGGACCGACCAAGGTCGCGCGTGCCGAACCCACATGCGAATAGTCCATCTAGCCAACCACGCACAGACGATTGGCAACGGCACCGTCAACATGATGGTGGATCTCGCCTGCATGCAGGCGCGCATGGGGCAGGAGGTAATCGTGGCGTCATCCGGCGGCGGATTCGAGCCGCTCTTGCGACGTCACGGCATCACGCATATTCCGTTGCAACAGTCGCGCCAGCCTTGGCGCGTCCCTTCGATGATCGCGGGCTTCAATCGCCTTATCGACCGATTCGATCCCGATATCGTGCACGCGCACATGATGACGGGCGCATTGATCTCGCGGTTTGGCAGCATGCGCCGCCGCTTCGCGCTCGTCACGACCGTGCACCATGAATTGCAGAAGAGCGCGTCGCTGGTGCGCTCGGGCGATCGCATGGTCGCCGTGAGCGATGCGGTCGCGAAGGATCTCGTCGCCCGCGGTATCGGGGCCGAGCGGCTTTCGGTCGTGCGCAATGGTGCGATAGGCGCGCCGCGGCTCGTGTGCCGTCCCGCGCCGAAACCCCTGCGTTTGAAGCATCCGAACGTGGTTTGCGTGGCGGGGATGTATCGAAGAAAGGGTATTACCGATTTGCTGCATGCATTCGCGCTGTTGCGCGAGCAATCGATGCACGACCGGGAATTCATACCGGAGCCGCATCTGTACCTGGTAGGCGACGGGCCCGATCGCAGCGCGATGGAAACGCTCGCCGCCGAGCTGGATCTGGGCGCGACGGTGCATTTCACCGGCTTCGTCGCGGACCCGCGTCCGTATCTCGCCGAAGCCGATGTCTTCGCGTTGCTGTCGCTTCAGGACCCGAGTCCGCTCGTGATCGCCGAGGCGCGCGAGGCAGGGTGCGCGATCGTTGCCACGCGTATCGGCGGCATCCCCGAATTACTCGATGGCGGCGCGGCGGGCGTGCTCGTGCCCGATGGCAATCCGGCCGAGGCGGCGGCGAAACTGCGCTGGCTGCTGCTCGACTCGCAGGCGCGCGGCCAACTGTCGGCGCGCGCGCGACAGAATCTGCATCAGCTTTCAGTCGAGCGCGTAAGCAACGAATACCTGACGATCTATCAGGAAACGCTCGCGGAACGCGCTTCGCAACGGCCACGTGCGATGCCGGTCGGCCCGCGTCGCACGCGCGCGCCCGATGGCGCCGTCTGAGCGAATAGACCGACGAATGAACTAAGTGGTGCACGACGAAAACGCGCATACGTACCGCATAAAGCGCGCGAGTGTCATACAAAAGGGGTATCGAATCGGGCGAGCGTTCGCGGTCGCACAGAACGCATACGAGATGCTTGCTCAAATGCTTGCATGACCGGTTCGCATTTCGGACGGACCGCAAAAAAACGCTCGCGCCGCGCTGCGACGTCGCCATTCTTCAGTTTCCCTGACGAATGCCGGCGCGCGCGCGGCGCGAGTGCAGCACTCAGGGCATGCAGCAAGAAG
This sequence comes from Caballeronia sp. GAWG2-1, assembly GCF_023631405.1. Classification (NCBI taxonomy): domain Bacteria; kingdom Pseudomonadati; phylum Pseudomonadota; class Betaproteobacteria; order Burkholderiales; family Burkholderiaceae; genus Caballeronia; species Caballeronia sp. GAWG2-1. The sequence goes on along the minus strand of NZ_JALQDD010000011.1, from coordinate 134,188 downwards.
GGCGGCGACGTGGCGATTGCACCCCGTCAGAGGGAATACCCTGTCAGGAAATTCCCAACTGGTTCTCGGTGCAACGAAGACGCAACGTATCAGGCACGACGACCGGACCAGTCGGTTGTCGCCGTGCCTCGGCGCCTCTGAGCAAACAGCGTGTTCACGACGAACACACATGGCTACGGACAGGCGACAAAGGGGAGAAGCGAGATGGATGAAAACAAAGAGCGATCGCTGGTGGCGAAGGTCATGGACGGACTCGTCTCAGGGATCGTCGAGCAGAAATATGGGGCGATATTGCCGCCGCAGGACATCCTCTCGAAGGAGTTCGACGTAAGTCGGACCGTCATGCGTGAAGCGCTCTCCATGCTGCTCGCGCGGCATATGCTGGACGTGCGGCCGAAAACCGGCACGCGCATCCGGCCGATGAGCGACTGGCGCCTGATCGACGAAGATGTCGTGAGCTGGCGTTTTCGCGCGAAGCCCGATCAGACGTTTCTGCGCGATGTAATCGAATTCCGCATGCTGATCGAACCCCGTGCCGCCGCGCTGGCAGCAGCCCGCGCGACGCCCGACGAGATCGCCGGCATTCGCGATGCCTTCGACGCGCTTTCGCAATTGCAGGTTGGCGAGCCGGAATATCAGGCCGCCGACGAAGTGCTGCATACGCGTATCGTGGCGGCGAGCGGCAATCAGTTCTTTCGCCAGATGACGGCGATCGTGCGCGGTGCGCTCGTCACGGTGAATCCGATCGTCGACGGCATCGAGTCGGTGCGTGAAGCGACGCTTGCGGCGCAGCGGCTCGTGGTCGAAGCCATCGAATCGAAAGATACCGATGCAGCCGAGCGCGCGACGCGCGCACTCGTCGACCTCGCGGCGGAAGATGTGGGCCGCGGGTTCTCGCTCGAGCGCTCGAGCCCGCAGTATCCGGCGCAGCCGCCGAGCGTGAATGCTCCGGCAGGCGCGTAACGGCGTCCGTATCGCGTGAAAAGCCGGGACCTGTCCCGGCTTTTTGCATTTGGCCGCGCGGTTCCTTGAGGCACAATGCCTCCCACGATGAACATCTCGCGGGAGACCGGCTTTGAGCAATACCGAAACGAACACGACGACGAACACGGGAAAGACGAACGCGATCCGCTGGGGCATCGTGGGTGCGGGACGCATTGCACGGCGCTTTGCCGAAAGCCTGGGGCATGTCGATGGCGCGGCACTCGCGGGCGTCTGGTCACGACGCGCCGAACCCGCTCGCGCGCTGGCGGCACCGCATGGCGCGCGCGCCTTCGACGACCTCGACGCCATGTTCGGCGAGATCGACGCGGTCTATGTCGCAACCATGCAGGACAGTCATCCCGAATACGCGCTGCGTGCCTTGGCGGCGGGCAAGCCCGTGCTCTGCGAGAAACCGGCCGCCGTGAACGCGCGCACCTTGCAGACCATGATCGACGCCGCGCGCGCGTCCAAGCTGCTTTTCATGGAAGCGATGAAGCCGCCGTTCTATCCGCTTTATCGCCGTTTGCGCGAGCATCTTGCGCGCGATCCCATCGGCGAGATCGGACTCGTGCGCGCGGGCTGTTCGATAGCCGGCGTGCCGCTCGATCATCCGTCGTTCTCACTCGAAGCGGGCGGCGGCGCGTTGCTCGATATCGGCGTCTACGAAGCGTTTCTGGCGGTCGACTGGCTCGGCGAGGCGCTCGACGTGCAGACGATCGGCCGCGTGGGCGAAACGGGCGTGGATGTCTTCGCGAGCCTCAACGTGCGCCACGAGCGCGGCATCGCGCAGATATTCTGCGGGCTCGATCTGCAAGGTCGTGGCGATGCGCTCATCGGCGGCACTCAAGGCACGGTGACGATCCACGAGAACTGGTGGAACCCGGCGCGCGCAAGCATCGTTTATACGGACGGACGCCGCGTCGAACTCGACGAGCCTTTCAGCGGCGGCGGCCTGAACTACGAGACCGCGCACTTCTGCGAGCTGCTGCGCGCGGGCGCCATCGAAAGCCCGATCATGCCGCACGCCATGTCGATGCGCATGATCGCCATCATCGATGCCGCCCGGCGCGATCTGAACGTGCGCTTCCCGTTCGAGGCAGATTAGCGTTCGCCGCCCATGCAGCTCAATGCCGGCCCGGCAGCGCGAGGCGTCTTTCGAACCTGCGCTGCACGAATTCCAGCACGCTGCAGAGCACCCAATAGACGAACGCCGCCGCGAGATAAAGCGGCAACGGCTGATACGTCGCCGCGATCACTTCCTGCGCGCTGCGCAGCAACTCCGTCACGGTGATGACCGAGACGAGCGACGTATCCTTGATCAGGCTGATGAGACTGTTCGACAGACTCGGCACCGCAATGCGCAAGGCTTGCGGCCCGACCACGTAACGCAGCGTCTGGGCGCGCGACAAACCGAGACTGTAGGCCGCGAGCCATTGCCCGTTGGGGATGCCGAGAATCGCGCCGCGCATGCTTTCCGAAAGATACGCCGCCACGTTCGCCGACAGCGCGATCACGCCCGCGGGCGTCGGGTCGAGCGAGATGCCGAGGCTCGGCAGGCCGTAGTAAATCACGAAGATCTGCACGAGCAGCGGCGTGCCGCGCATCACGCTCACATAGCAGCGGCCGATGGCGACGAGCGCGCGGCTGCGGCTGATGCCCATCAACGCCAGGACGACGCCCGCGATGAGTCCGAAGAACATCGAATAAAGCGCGAACTTGATCGTCAGTAGCGCGCCTTGCGCCAGCACCGGGGCCGATTGAACGAGCAGGGAGGTCGTGGACATGAACGGGGAAGCAGGAAGGAGAGCGGGCACGTTGCCGCGCAAAGCGCACATCATAAACCGCGCGCGAAAAAGACAAGGGCGACACCGTCAGACGATGCCGCCCTCGAGCCGCGCGTTACGCTCTAAACGTCCGCAACGCCTTTCGGCGCGCGGGAACAAGGCTTACTTCGCGGGCTTGGTCACGTCGATACCGAACCACTTCTGCGAGATCTTCGTGAACGTGCCGTCCTGTTCAAGCTGGGTCATGGCGTCGTCGATCGCCTTGGCGAACTTCGGGTTGCCCTTCTTGAACGGGATGCCGGACGGGCTGCCCTTGTCGAGATTCGCGCCCGTGCGCAGCGGTAGTTGCGAGTTCTTCAGCAGATAGGCGAGCATCAGACGGTCGTTGAGCGCGGCGTCCAGACGGCCGGCTGCCAGATCGCGCAAATATTCGGGCGCGCCCGGATACGTCTTCACATCGATACCCGGCACCGACTTCGCCATGTCCATGTAGTTCGTGCCGAGACCGACGCCGAGCTTCTTGCCCTTCAGTTCGTCGAGCGACTTGAATTCGCGCTTGTCATCCGCGCGCTGGATCAGCTGCGCGTTCGAGTACGTGTAGGCGGGCGAGAAGTCGAGCGTGGCCTTGCGCGCATCGGTGATACCGACTTGATTCACGATCACGTCGAACTTGCCAGCCTGCAGGCCCGCGATGATGCCGCTCCACTCCGTCGTCACGAACTCGGGCTTCACGCCGAGCTTGGCGGCAACCGCCTTGGCGATATCCACGTCGTAACCGACCAGCTCGCCTTGCGGCGACTTCGAGTTGAACGGGGGGAAGGTGCCTTCCAGACCGACGCGCAGCGTGCCGCGTTGCTTGACGGAATCGAGCAGGTCTTCGGCATGCGCCGCAGCCGACAGGGACGCGCCGATCAGACCGGCGACGAGCACTTTCTTGAGCGTGGACAGTTTCATCGTGTTTTATTCCTCTTGAATGGCATCGCGACGGCGAGCCGTGCTTTGCAGGTGCGGCATCATAGATAAAAGGCAAGCGATGCGTAAGATCGTTTGCTTATTTCCATATTCCTACGCAAGGGCTTCGACGCACTCGCGCACGAGCGCCGGTCCCTTGTAGATCAGCCCCGTATAAATCTGCACGAGCGATGCTCCCGCCGCGAGCTTCGCGCGCGCGTCCTCGCCCGAGAAAATTCCGCCCACGCCGATGATCGGCACATCCGCGCCCAGTTCGGCGCGCAGCTTGCGGATCACCTCGTTGGACGCATCGAAGACGGGGCGGCCCGACAGGCCTCCGGTTTCCTCGCCGTGCCGCATGCCGCTGACGGCGGTGCGCGAGAGCGTGGTGTTGGTGGCGATCACGCCGTCGATACCGTGCGTGAGGACGGTTCCGGCGATCGACTTGATCTGCTCGTCGTCGAGATCGGGCGCGATCTTGAGCGCGAGCGGCACGAGCTTGCCGTGAAGATCGGACAGACGCTGCTGCTTGTCCTTGAGTGCGCCGAGCAGAGAATCCAGTTCGCCCGCGCCCTGTAGCTGCCGCAGATTCTTCGTGTTCGGCGACGAGATATTGATCGTCACGTAGCTCGCGAACGGATAGACGCGTTCGAGGCAGTACAGATAGTCATCGGCGGCGCGTTCGATCGGGGTATCGGCGTTCTTGCCGATATTGAGCCCCAGGACGCCGCGATAGCGCGCCGCCTGCACGTTGGCGACGAACTGTTCGACGCCGCCGTTGTTGAAGCCCATGCGGTTGATCAGCGCGCCCGCTTCCGGCAGCCGGAAAATGCGCGGCCGCGGGTTGCCCGGCTGCGCGCGCGGCGTGACCGTGCCCACTTCGATGAAGCCGAAGCCGAGCGCCGCCAGTCCGTCGATGCACGCGCCGTCCTTGTCCAGTCCCGCCGCGAGACCGACGGGATTGCGGAACGCGAGGCCCATCACGTTGCGCGGCGAGTCGGGGCCGCGTTTGGCAAGCATGCCGGCGAGTCCGGTGCGGCCGGCCGCGCCCAGCATGCGCAGGGTGAGGTGATGAGCGTCTTCCGCGTCCATCTTGAACAGATGCGAGCGCGCGAGCGGGTAAAGGGAGCTGAACACGAAGTGAACGCCTGCGACGGCGAGTTTTTTGAGACCCGCTATTTTAGCGGCTTTGCAGAGGGCGCCGGAGTGGATGGTTGCGGCGCGAGTTTTTGTCGGCGAGGTGCGGCGATTCGGGGAAGCGGTTGTTTCCTGCCGATGGGGCTTTCCGAGCGTCAAGCGCAAGGTTGCCGCGCGCGAGGCGCTTGCTACTTCGGCTGACTCACGTTGTGGATGCGGCCCGGCATCGGCAAGGTCCCGGCGGAAAGCGTCGTTGCGGGATCGAGCGGTGACCAGCGGCCATCGATCAGCCCTTCCAGCGGCCGGAAGTTGGCCTTGTACGCCATCTTTTCGCTTTCGCGAATCCAGTAGCCGAGATACACGTGCGGCAAGTCGAGGCTCTTCGCCTGCTCGATCTGCCAGAGGATGTTGAACGTGCCGAAGCTCGTGTGCGGCAGGCCCGGCTCGAAGAACGTGTACACGGACGAAAGCCCGTCGCCGAGAATGTCGATCATGCTGATCATGCGCAATGCGCCGGGCGTGTCCGCGTGGCCCGGCTCGCGGAATTCGACGAGCCTCGAGTTGATCCTGCTTTGCAGCAAAAACTGTTCGTACTGGTCGCGGCTGTCGCGATCCATGCCGCCACCCGCGTGCCGCGCCGATTGATAGCGCATATAAAGCGCGTAGTGCTCTTCGTCGTAATGCAGCGGCGCGACGCTCGCGACGAGATTGCCGTGCTGCTTCCAGACGCGCCGTTGCGTGCGGTTCGGGGCGAAGCGCGCCACCGGCACGCGCACCGGCACGCAGGCACGGCAACCGTCGCAATACGGGCGATACGTGAACACGCCGGAACGCCGGAAGCCGGCTTTGACGAGTTCGGTGTAGACGTCGGAATTGATGAGATGGCTGGGCGTCGCGACTTGCGAGCGTGCCACGCGTCCTTCCAGATAACTGCAAGGATAGGGCGCTGTTGCATAGAATTGCAGCGCGGAAAGCGGTGACAGCGGCAGCTCGTTCGGATGTGTCACGTTGGCGGCTCTCGTCTCGCGGGCGTCTCGTCGTTGCTGGTTTCTGGTTGCCTGGTTGATGCCTGTCCGGTGCCTGGTTCCGTTCCGGTGTCCTTGCGTCGTCGTCTAGCGCTCGATCAGTTCCGCGAGAACCGATTTATCGAAACGCCAGGGAATCGGCGCATCTTCGACCGCGTGACGCAGATGCGTGACAAACGCGCGGCGGCCGATCTCGCGGCCGCCCAGCGACGCCAGATGCGCCGTATTCTGCTGACAGTCTATCATCCCAATTTTATGGCGGCGCAAGTGCGCGACGAGCGCGGCGAGGGCGATTTTCGAGGCATCGGTCTTGTGCGCGAACATCGATTCGCCGAAGAACATCTTGCCGAACGACACGCCATAAAGCCCGCCCACGCGCCGCCCGTCGAACCACGTTTCGACGCTGTGCGCCTTGCCCGCGCGATGCAGCGTCGAGTACGCCTCAACGATTTCGGAAGTGATCCACGTGCCGCGCTGACCGTCGCGCGGCGTGTCGGCGCACGCGTGCATCACGGCGGCGAAGTCGTCGTCCACGCGCACTTCCCAGAGCGGCTCGCGCGACACGCGTTTGAGCGTCTTGCGCAGCGAATCGGAGACTTTGAACTCGTCCGGAATCAGCACCATGCGCGGATCGGGACTCCACCACAGCACGGGCTGACCGTCCGAATACCACGGAAAGATGCCGCGCCGGTAGGCATCGACGAGACGCGCGGGCAAGAGCTCCGCGCTCGCGGCGAGCAAACCCGGCGCGCCGCTCGATGCGCCGAGCGCGCGCTCGACGGGCGGGAACGGATCGTCGTCGGCGAGCCAGGGAACCATGGTCGAAGCAGTCGATGCGCGAGGCGCTCAGCCTTCGCGCAGCGTGCGGAAGATGTCGCCCGTGTGCAGCGTGAAGTTGCCCGCGGCGCGGTCGGCGAAGAAGAAACGCAGCGTCTGGCCGACGGTCGGAAAGGCGATTTCGTCCCACGGAATCTCGCTTTCCTCGAAAAGACGCACTTCGAGACTTTCCTCGCCGGCGTCGATTTCGATATCGAGCAGACGCGCGAGATAGAACAGATGCACCTGATGCACGTGCGGCACGTTGAGCAGCGTGAAAAGACTTTGAATCTCGACGCGCGCGCCTGCTTCCTCGAGCGTTTCGCGCGATGCGCCTTCGCTCGTGGTCTCGTCCATTTCCATGAAGCCTGCCGGCAAGGTCCAGTAGCCGTAGCGCGGCTCGATTGCTCGGCGGCACAAGAGCACCTTGTCGTCCCACACCGGCACCGTGCCGACGACGTTGCGCGGATTCTGGTAGTGAACGGTGCCGCAACTGCCGCAAACGAAGCGCTCGCGGTTGTCGCCAGGCGGGACCGAAAGGGCGACCTCGTGGCCGCAGACGGAACAGAATTTCATGGAAATGGACGTGGGAAGTGTGGTGCGAGTGTATCACCGGCTTGGGGGTCGTCATGAAGGGCGGGTGAGGCGGAAAGCGGGGGCGCGATCGGTTGGTCGGGCGGAGCGCGCGCAGGCGACGCGAACGAAGCGAACGAAGCGAACGAAGCGAACGAAGCGAACGAAGCGAACGAAGCGAACGAAGCGAACGAAGCGAACGACGCGAACGACGCGAACGACACGAACGACACGAACGACACGAACGACACGAACGACACGAACGACGCGAACGACCGCGAACGACGCGAACGACCGCAAACGCCAGAGCGCTTCGCCTCACCGCCCATCTCGCTACAATGGTTGACTGACGTTGCCAGCTACTCCCCATTCACGATTGACGGGCGCATCGCTCCGTACGAACTCCATGTCCACTTCTCCTCGTCCCCCGATGCTCGCGACCGCGCAAGCGCTCGGCCTTCTCCTCGACGCCGCGCATCGGGTCGATGGCACCGAGCGCATCGATACGCTCGATGCCGCGGCGTCGCTCGGCCGCGTTCTCGCCGCCGATGTCACGTCGCCGCTAGACGTTCCGCCAATGCACACCAGCTCGATGGACGGATACGCCGTCCGCGCCGCCGATCTCGCCGGCGCGAGCGAGGCCGCGCCGCGCGCGCTGCCGGTGTCGCAACGCATTCCGGCTGGCCACGCCGCCACGCCGCTCACGGCAGGCACGGCCGCGCGCATCTTCACCGGCGCGACGGTGCCTCCGGGCGCCGATACCGTCGTCATGCAGGAAATGGCGCGTGCGGCGGACGACGGCAGCGTCGCGTTCGCGCACGCGCCCGCAGCCGGCGAATGGATCACCCAACAAGGCGCGGACATCCGCGGCGGTTCGGTGATCCTGCCTGCGGGCACGCGCCTCACGCCGCAAGCTTTGGGTCTCGCGGCATCGGTCGGTTGCGGCGCGCTCGATGTCGTGCGGCGCGTGCGCGTCGCCATCTTCTTCACCGGTGACGAACTGCGCATGCCCGGCGAGCCGCTCGCGCCCGGCGCCATCTACAACTCGAATCGCTTCGTGCTGCGCTCGCTGCTTGCGAAACTCGGTTGCGACGTGACCGACCTCGGGATCGTGCCGGATCGTCTCGACGCAACGCGCGAAACCCTGCGCCACGCGGCCGGGGAACACGATCTGATTCTGACGTGCGGCGGGGTATCGGTCGGCGAGGAAGATCACGTGAAACCGGCGGTGGAAGCCGAAGGACGCATCGCCATGTGGCAGATCGCGATGAAGCCCGGCAAGCCGCTCGCGTTCGGCAACGTGCGACGTTCAGATGCCGCACTCGGCGAAGCATATTTCATCGGCCTGCCGGGAAATCCGGTGTCGAGCTTTTGCACCTTCTTGCTGTTCGTGCGGCCGTTCCTGCTGCGGCTGGCAGGCGCGAGCGACGTCGCGCCGCGCGTCTACTCGATGCGTGCCGACTTCAGCCAGAAGAAGGGCGACCGCCGCAACGAGTTCCTGCGCGCGCGCGTGAACGACGCGGGCGGCCTCGATCTCTTTCCCAATCAAAGCAGCGCCGTGCTGACTTCGACCGTGTGGGGCGACGGGCTTATCGACAATCCGCCGGATCACGCCATCCGCGCGGGGGAGACGGTGCGCTTCATTCCCTTTTCAGAGTTGATGCGGTAGAAGGCCATCAAATGCATATCGAACTGAGATTTTTTGCCAGCGTGCGCGAAGCGCTGGGTGTCGCGAACGAGACGGTCAGCGTGCCGGACACCGTCGTGAATGTCGGCGATGTACGCGCCTGGCTGCGCATGCGCGGCGGCGCGTGGGCCGAAACGCTCGCCGAAGGCCGTGCGTTGCGCATGGCCTGCAATCACGTCATGACGGACCCGTCGCAGCGCATCACGGATGGCTGCGAAGTGGCGTTTTTCCCGCCGGTCACGGGCGGTTGACATGACGATCGTGCGCGTACAGGAGGCGGATTTCGATCTCGGCGCGGAAGTCGCCGCGCTGCGAGCGGGCAATCCGAAAGTGGGCGCGGTGGCGTGCTTCGTCGGCACGGTGCGCGACTTGAACGAAGGCAGCGCGGTCGAGACGATGGAGCTCGAGCACTATCCCGGCATGACGGAGAAATCGCTGCACGAGATTGCCGAGTCGGCGCGTGCGCGCTGGCCTGGGTCGGACGTGCTGATCGTGCATCGCGTGGGAAAACTGAAGCCGCTCGATCAGATCGTGCTGGTCGCAACCACGGCGATGCATCGCGGCGAGGCGTTCGAGTCGTGCGGCTTCGTCATGGACTACTTGAAAACGCAGGCGCCGTTCTGGAAGAAGGAAAAAACCGACGCGGGCGAGCGCTGGGTCGATGCGCGCGAATCGGATGATACGGCGCTGGCTCGCTGGCAAAAGCCGAAAAGCTAAAGCGCGGCGATGGTCATAGGAAAAGGCGACGATCCGCGGATAAGTCAAACCGCTTACCGCGTGACTGGCGAGACAAAAGCGGCACGCGAAATCGCGCTAAGAGCGCTCGCAAACGGGTAAAAGCCAAAAACCTTGGGCGGCAAGACAAGCGTGATCGGCGAGGAAGAACGCCGCGAGCGTCACTTCGTATCCGCCGAACGTCCCACGAATCTCGCTGGAAACGCTTCCGCCGATGGCCGCTTTGCGAAACGCGGCTCTTCCCGGCCGCCGGTGCGCTGCCGTTTGAGCGCCGCGAGAAGTTCCTGCTGCGCGTCGGGAATCTTGTAATCCCAGCCGAACTTGCTCAATTGCAAACTGTGCGCGATCCGCAGTGCTGGTTCCATGAACTGCACGGCGGCGGCCGGCTCGTAACGCGCGTCCACGGTGTCGAGAAAGAGCGTAAGCCAGCGTGCGAAATGCTCGGGCGCGATACCTTCGAGCGGCCGATGCGCCTCTTGCACATTCCCGCGATACTGCTTCGTTCCCAACACGAGGCTCGACCAGAAGGTCGTCATTTTGGCGAGATGCTCGTCCCAGCGGCCCGTCAGTTCGCGCGAAAAGATCGGGCCGAGCAGGGGATCGTCATCGACACGGCGATAAAACGTCTCCACGAGCGTGCGGATGTTGGCTTCGTCCGGTTCCGCAAAGCGAGCCGGGCGGGCAGATGATTCGTGAAGGGTCATGGCAAATAAATGTTATGCGGATGCTTACACGCAAGCGTCAGCACATTATGCTGACGATAGGCGCTGTTTTGTCGCAAAATGTCGCGTCTTGAACAGCGATAATCCGACCGGTCGTTCAATTTTTCGTGGCGGGCCGCATCAGGATGTTAGACCTTATGTGCGCGTTGAGGTCATTGTCGCTGGCGCACGCGCGGTGTTTTTCCGCGCATCCCGCGTCGCGCCGCTTTCGCCGTCTGCTCTTCGTTTGCCCGCGTGCCTCTGGCTCCGTTGTTCTCGATGCGCGTGTTCCGCGCACAAAATCATCGTGACATCATGCGACTGACCGACTACACCGACTACACCCTGCGCGTCCTGCTTTACCTTGCCGTGCGCCCGTCCCGCCTTTCGACCATCGGCGAGATATCCGAGGCGTATGGCATCTCGCGAAATCATCTGATGAAAATAGTCCAGCAATTGGGCGAACTCGGCTGGGTGGAAACGGTGCGAGGGCGTCATGGCGGACTGCGGCTTGGCGAGCGCACGCCTTATCTGACGATCGGCGAGATCGTGCGAACAATGGAAAGCGACTTCGACATCGTCGGTTGTTTTTCGCGCGACAAGGCACACCGGCAATGCGTGATTCAGTCGGCCTGCTTGTTGCGCGGCGTCTTCGCGACGGCGCGCGATGCCTTCCTTGCGGAACTCGACAAGCATACGGTCGGCGAACTCGCGCGTCCGGCGGATGAGCTCTCGCAATTGCTCGGCATCGTGAGCGTGATTCCGGTATCGGTCGAGCGCATGCAAAGCTCGTCTGCCTGACGCGCGGTTAAGTCCTGCACGCGGCCGGACGGTGAACGAAAACCGGACGGACAGGTCATTCTCATGCGCCGACGCTCGCGCGGGCTTTCTCGAAATCAAGCGAAAAAGTGCGCGCAAACGGCTAAACAAGGCTTGAAACCGACCAAAAGCGCCTCATTTTGGTCGTATTCGAATTGGAGCTTTCAATAATGAGAATCGACAAACTCACCACCAAATTTCAGGAAGCGCTGTCAGACGCGCAAAGTCTGGCGGTCGGTCACGACAACCAGTACATCGAGCCGGTTCACTTGCTTGCCGCGCTGATCGCGCAGCAGGACGGTTCCGCGCGCTCGCTCATGTCGCACGCGGGCGTGCAGGTCCAGGCACTGCAAAACGCGCTCAACGACGCGATGAATCGTTTGCCGCAAGTGCAGGGCACGGACGGCAACGTGCAGGTCAGCCGCGATCTCGCGGGCCTGCTCAACAACGCCGATAAAGAAGCACAGAAACTCAACGACACCTACATCGCGAGCGAAATGTATCTGCTCGCGGTCGCGGACGACAAAGGCGAAGTGGGCCGCGTAGCCCGCCAGCATGGTCTTACGCGCAAGGCGCTCGAAGCCGCGATCAACGCGGTTCGCGGCGGCGCGCAGGTCGATAGCCAGGACGCCGAAAGTCAGCGCGAGGCGCTCAAGAAGTACACCGTCGACCTGACCGAGCGCGCCCGCGCAGGCAAGCTCGATCCGGTGATCGGCCGCGATGACGAAATTCGCCGCTCGATCCAGATTCTGCAACGCCGCACCAAGAATAATCCGGTGCTGATCGGCGAACCGGGCGTCGGCAAGACGGCTATCGTCGAAGGACTGGCGCAGCGTATCGTCAACGGCGAGGTGCCCGAAACGCTCAAGGGCAAGCGCGTGCTGTCGCTCGACATGGCGGCGCTGCTCGCGGGCGCGAAGTACCGCGGCGAGTTCGAGGAGCGCCTGAAGGCCGTGCTGAGCGATATCGCCAAGGACGAAGGCATGACCATCGTCTTCATCGACGAAATTCATACGATGGTCGGCGCGGGCAAGGCCGAAGGCGCAATGGACGCGGGCAACATGCTGAAGCCGGCGCTTTCGCGCGGCGAATTGCATTGCATCGGCGCGACCACGCTCGACGAATATCGCAAATACATCGAGAAGGACGCGGCGCTCGAGCGGCGTTTCCAGAAAGTGCTGGTCGACGAACCTTCGGTGGAAGCGACCATCGCGATCCTGCGCGGCTTGCAGGAAAAGTACGAGTTGCATCACGGCGTGGAGATCACGGACCCGGCTATCGTCGCGGCGGCGGAGTTGTCGCATCGCTATATCACGGACCGCTTTCTGCCGGACAAGGCGATCGATCTGATCGACGAAGCGGCGTCGCGCATCAAGATGGAAATCGATTCGAAGCCCGAAGAGATGGACAAGCTCGACCGCCGTCTCATCCAGTTGAAGATCGAACGCGAGGCCGTGAAGAAGGAGAAGGACGAGGCATCGCAGAAGCGTCTGCAACTCATCGAGGAAGAAATCGACCGGCTCAATCGCGAATATTCGGATCTCGAAGAAATCTGGACCGCCGAAAAGGCCGCCGTGCAGGGCAGCGCGCAGCTCAAGGAAGAGATCGAAAAGGCGCGTGCGGACATCGCGCGTTTGCAGCGCGAAGGCAAGCTCGAGAAAGTGGCCGAACTGCAATACGGCAAGCTGCCCGAACTCGAAGCGCGTCTCAAGCAAGTGACGCAGGCCGAGTCGCAGGAGCAGAACAATCCGACGCGGCCGCGTCTTTTGCGCACGCAAGTGGGCGCCGAGGAAATCGCGGAAGTGGTGTCGCGTTCCACGGGCATTCCGGTGTCGCGCATGATGCAGGGCGAGCGCGAGAAGCTGTTGCAGATCGAGGGCAAGCTGCACGAGCGTGTGGTCGGTCAGGACGAAGCCATCGGCGCGGTGGCCGACGCGATCCGCCGTTCGCGCGCGGGTCTGTCCGATCCGAACCGTCCGTACGGCTCTTTCTTGTTCCTGGGGCCGACGGGCGTCGGCAAGACGGAACTGTGCAAGGCGCTGGCCGCGTTCCTGTTCGATTCGGAGGATCATCTCATTCGTATCGACATGAGCGAGTTCATGGAGAAGCACAGCGTCGCGCGTCTGATCGGTGCGCCGCCGGGATACGTCGGCTATGAAGAAGGCGGTTATCTCACCGAAGCCGTGCGTAGAAAGCCGTACAGCGTGATCCTGCTCGATGAAATCGAGAAGGCGCATCCGGACGTCTTCAACGTGCTCCTGCAAGTGCTCGACGATGGCCGCATGACCGATGGACAAGGCCGCACCGTCGACTTCAAGAACACGGTGATCGTGATGACGTCGAACCTCGGTTCGCATGTCATCCAGAGCATGGTCGGCGAACCGCACGAAGCGGTGAAGGACGCCGTCTGGGAAGAGGTGAAGCTGCATTTCCGGCCGGAATTCCTGAACCGGATCGACGACGTGGTGGTGTTCCACTCGCTGGATCGCGCGAATATCGAATCGATCGCGAAGATTCAGTTGCAGCGTCTGCACGACCGCCTGGCCAAGCTCGACATGCAGTTCGACGTGTCGGATGCGGCGCTCGAACAGATCGGCAAGGTCGGCTATGACCCAGTGTTCGGCGCGCGGCCGTTGAAGCGCGCGATTCAGCAGGAGATCGAGAATCCGGTCGCCAAGCTGATTCTGGCTGGCAGGTTCGGACCCAAGGACGTCATTCCGGTCGATATCAAGGACGGGAAGTTCGTGTTCGACCGCGTAGTGCACTAAAGGCGGTTGATCGCTGCTTGTTCTTCGGCGGCGATTTCTAAAGGGCGATGGGTGATCCATCGCCCTTTTTGTTTGGCGGCAGCGGAAACGATCGATGACGCCAACGCCGCGGCCCGCAAAACAAAAAACCCCGCAGGGCGAACCGCCCGCGGGGTCCAAAACAAACGCGATGAATCAGACTCAGCCTTGTTTCGGCGCTTCGTTCTTGCCGAAGAGACCCGCCAGGCCGCCTAGCGATCCGAGCACACTCGACAGATCCATCTGGCCATTGGCGGGCACTTCGCCGTTCGGCGTCGCGCGGTCGACGATATGCGGAAGCACCGCCGCGAGCATGCCCGACAACTGATCGCTCGACACGCCGGCTTTCTGCGCGAGCGCACCGACGTTGTCCGAGCCGAGCGCGTTGTTCAGCGTGTCCGGGCTGATGGGCTTGTTTTCGCCCGTGCCGATCCATGACGACACGATGTCGCCCGCGCCCGCCTGATGAAAGCGCTGGATCAGCCCCGCGATACCGCCCGGCTGGTTGTTGACGAATTCGAGCGCCGCCGTGATCAGCGCAGCCTGGCCGGATTGACCGGGTTGGCCGCCTTGTTGCGACGAGTTGCCGAGGGTGGAGGCGAGGATATCGATTAGGCTCATGGCAGTCTCACTACGAGAAGTTGCGGGGTGGGGTGGCTCGCGTGACGCGCTTGCATCGTGCGAAAAGAGCGAAACGCGAGCTTTGAGACGAAGTACTTGAGGTTGAAGGGCGACGGCATGATGCGGTTGGCCGTCGCCTGCTCGCCTCGATCTTTTCTAACTTTTATTGACTGGCAGCCGCGGCGCTCGCGGCCTTGTCTTTCTTGCTCTTGCGCTTCGAAGGCTTCGCATCGCTTGCCGCGGCGGGTGCCGTCGTCGCTGCCGGCGCCGCGCTTGCAGCCGCCGCCGCGCTTGCGGCCTTGGACTTGCGCGAACTCTTTTTCGTAGCCGAAGCAGGTGCGGCGGTAGCCGGCGCTTGCGGCGTGGCGGCCGGCGTTTGCGCGGTGGTGGCCGCGGGCGAGGTCGCCGCCGTGGCCGCTGTCGACGATTTGACCGTCGAGTTGGACGGCGCGGCGCCTTGCGTGCTGCTCACGGCGGGCTTCGTGGTCTTGCCCGTGGGCGGCTGCGACGATCCGCCGATGGTCAGGCCGTTCTCCTCGAGCTTGGCCACGGACTTCGTTCCAAGACCCTTCACGCGCGTCGCGAGATCGTCGGCGTCCTTGAACGGGCCGTTCTTCGCGCGCTCGTCGACGATCGCTTTCGACTTCACCGGACCCAAGCCCTTCACGGAATCGAGCGCGGCTTGATCGGCCGTATTGACATCGACCGCGGCAAACGCGGTTCCGACGGACAGCATCAACGCAAAGCACAGCATCAGCAGCTTTTTCAGCATGACGGCACTCCAGGCAATGGAAAAGAATGATGAATCGATGCGTCCGGGCTTACGACAGAATAACGACTTTGCCGTTAAGCATAGGGCAAAAACAAGTCCCGAACGATGACGGCTCGCATTGTGCACGACCCCGCCGCACGCACCACACGAGCGCACAATCTTTAACGTCGCGCAATGCAGATTGGATGACGCATCAATATTTTGCATGCTGCAAGGCATGCTTCGGCCTCACCGCGACGGCCTTTGAGCAGTCTTGAGAAACGCGCCGCGCACTTCGAAGGCGATTGAATCGACCGCGTTGCCGCGCGCATCGACGAGTTCGAGGACGTGATGTCCCGGCCATGGCAGCCAGGCGACGCGCGCATCGCGGCCGAACGGCTTGCCGTCGAGGCGCCACGCGAGCGCGCCATTGCCCGAGCGTTCGAACCACACGCGCTGGCGCGCGGGCGGAATGTCGGGATCGAGCGCGAAGATGGTGCCATTGGTCGGCGCTCCGATGCGCGCCGCCTGGCTGTCCCCTTTGCCGCTCGCTCCGCTTGAGCCCGCCGCGTTCGCCGTGATGCCGATAGCGCTCATCTGCGTGCCGCGCACGAACCATTCCCCGCGCTTCGGTTCGATATCGTTCTGATACGCGATCTGCGTTTCGATCACGCCCGACGGCGCAGTCGGCGCGTGGCTGGCGGCTCGCCGATGCAGATAGCCGACGAGCGCATTCCACGCGGGCGCCGCGCCGGTGACGCCGGAGACGTCCCACATAGGCGCGCCATCGGCATTGCCGACCCACACGCCGACGGTGTATCGCGAAGTGAAACCGACGGCCCAGTTATCGCGCATGTCCTTGCTGGTGCCGGTCTTGACCGCGCTGAAAGTGCGCGTGGCGAGCACGCTGTCGAAACCGAAGGTGCGCGTGCGCGCGTTGTTGTCGGCGAGCATGTCCGTGACGATGAAACTCGCCTCCGGGCTGAACACGCGCTTTCCCGCAGGCGCGGCAGCGTGGCCCGCGAGATCGAACGACGGCCGCGCGACACCGCCGTTGGCCAGCGCGCGATATGCATTGGTAAGCGTGGCCAGCGTGACGTCCGCGCTGCCGAGCGCGAGGCTGAAGCCGTAATAATCGCCCGCTTGCGTAAGCGGCAGACCGAGCGCGACCAGCGTCTTTGCAAAGCGATGCGGCGTGACGAGCACGAGCGCGCGCACTGCCGGTACGTTGAGCGACGACCCGAGCGCCGTACGCACGCTCACCCAGCCCTTGAAGTCGTGATCGTAGTTTTGTGGAATATAGAGGCCGCCGCCGGTGGCAAGATCGAGCGGCGCGTCGTCGAGCAGCGTGGCCGCGGTCAGGCGTTTTTCGTCGATGGCCTGCGCATACAGAAACGGCTTGAGCGTCGAGCCGGCCTGCCGCGCGGCGAGCACCGCATCGACTTCGGGCGCGTTCGACAAGCCGCCCGCCGAACCGACCCACGCGAGCACATCGCCGGATGCGTTGTCGATCACCACCGCCGCCGCGTCGTGCACATTGCGCGGATGAGCCCGCGCGTTGAGTTCGGCAAGCGTGCGCGCGAGCGTGTCGCGCGCGAAGCGCTGCACATGCGCATCGAGCGTCGAGCGCACGCGATCGCCCGCCTTGGGGTGCGTTTCGCTTGCAACGCGCCGCGCGAAATGCGGCGCGAGCGCGTCGTCGCCTTGTGCGAAGCCCGGCGCCGACGCGGTGCGTGTGAGCGTCAGTTGCACATAGCTGTCCAGGTTGACGCACGGGTCGTTCGCGTGCGTCTTGTCGCTCGTATGCAAAGCCTGCATGTCGCGCAAGATGACGCAGGCGCGCGACGCGACCTTGTCATAACGCGCATTCGGCGCGCGCACGAGCGCGGCGGCGAGCGCGGCCTCGCGTTCATCGAGCCCGGACGGCGCCTTGTTGAAAAGCGTCTGCGACAACGCCGATAAACCCACGATCTCACCGCGAAACGGCACGAGATTCAGATACGCCTCGAGAATCTGGTCCTTGCGCCAGCTCCGTTCGAGCCATAGCGCGCCTACTGTCTGCTGCGCCTTTTCGCCGATATTGCGGCGGCCGTTCGGCTTGCCGTTATCGTCGTCGATGAGTCCGGTGAGCTGCATCGTCACCGTCGATGCGCCACGCGTGCGGGTGTTCCAAAGATTCGCCCATGCCGCCGCCGCCGCGCCGCGCCAGTCGACGCCCGCGTGGTCGTAGAAGCGCTTGTCTTCCGAAACCACGATGGCCTCACGCAACGCGGGCGAGACATCCGCAAGCGCAACCCAGTCGCCGCGCCGCGCGTGCGTATCGACACGCGTGCGTTGCAGCGGTTCGCCATCGCGCGACAACAGCACCCAGTCGGAACTGCGCCAGTTCGCGCGCACCTCGTCGAAGCTCGGCGCCGCGCACGCCGCCGTTGCCACGACGCAGCCGATCAGAAAGCACAGGGCGCGCTTCACGGCGTCACTTCGCGCTGGCGGCGAGCGGCTTCACGACGACCGTCGCGTTTGGCAATGCGCCGAACGATGACGGCGCGTAGAGCGCTTCTACACGCGTCGGCGGCAGGCCGAACGAACCGGCGTTATTCAGCCGCATCGTGTATTCGACTTGCAGCTTGCCCTTCGGCAGATAGTCGTAATACGCGCGATACCCTTCGAAACCGCGTTCCACGAAGGCCGGCCACGAACCGCGATCCGGCTGCTCGCCGGAAGTCGCCGCTTCCGAGTCGCGTCCGAGACCGGAGCCGAGAATGGTCGCGCCAGCGGGAATCGGATCGTTGACGACGACCCAGGTCATGTCGCTTTGCGCGTCGATGTCGAGATGCACGCGCACGATGTCGCCGCGCGAGAGCACGCCCTTCACGGCGGGATCGACCGGCGTCACCGTCTTCACGATGCGATAGCCCGCCGCGAACGGCGCCTTCAACGCGACGGCCGCAAGGCTTTCGATGGTCGCCCAAGGTTTGCCCGTGCCGTCTTGCGTCAACGTGAGCGAGCCGGTTGACCACGGCAGCAAGCTGCTGCGCGTGTTGACACTCTTAGTGATCGGGGTCGCCGACGACAACGCCGCCGATGCAGGCGCGGCAGCGCTCCAGTCCACGCTCTGCGTCGCCGCGCCCAGCGCAATGTTCGTGCGTCCCGTGACCGGCGTGCTTTCGAAAATTTGCGAGAAGCGTCCCACCGCGAGCGAGCCCCAAAGATTGGCGGTCGTAGTCTGCCATGCGCCGTTTTTCTGCAGCGCGAGGAGGCCGGCCACGAGGCGCGGCATCTCGTCCTTCCACGCGGGCGCGTTTGCGAAGATGAGTGCGGTGCGCGCGGCGTTGGTTTCGCTGCCAGTCATGAGCCACCAGAGATCGTCGTCGCGTTCGGTCGAGAACGTGAGACGCGTGCCCTGATACGTGAGCCGCGCACGGATGATCTGCTCGGCCTGCGCGCGCTTCGCTTCACGATCGGCTATACCGTCCACGCGCGAAAGTATCGCGTAGTAGTCGAGCACGGCCGAGGTCGGCCATTGATCCGGCGCGACGGTGATCGAACCGAGCATGCGCGGCTGGGCGAGACCGTAGCGCGAAAGCGCTTCGATGGCGGCGAGCTTTTCGAAGTCGAGGTCGTTGCGCGGCGCCCAGAACTTGCGTTCGAGCTTGCCGTCGACGAAATTCGCAAGACCGGCGGCGAGCTGATCGCGCAATTCCGCGGGCATCGCAAAACGGCGGTCGAGCTTCGACGCTTCGTCCGATACCGCGAGCAAGTACGCGCTGAGCGTCGGGCTGCCGGTCGGACGTTCGTCGTCGTAGGGCGGGAAGTAGTTCGCGAGACCGTCGCGATCCAGATACGACGGCATGCGCGTGAGCACGGCTTGCCATTGCGCTGCGTCCATGAGGCCGAGCGCGCGCGAAGTCTGCTGTTCGAGGCAGTTATACGGATAGCGTTCGAACCAGCGTCGCACGCCGGGCAAGCCGTCCGCGAGCTTCGGCTGCAAGGACACCGCGATACCGCCGCGCACGGCGCCGTTGCTCGACGTGCTGGCATCGGCGGGCGGCGCGACGGGCACGCTGAACGTGCCGTCCACCTGCGCGATGGTCGCTTGCTGCGTCGTGACCGGAATGGCCGCGACGACGCGCTGCTGCAGCTTGACGGCATCGCTCGCGGGCTTCGTGGCCGAAGCGCTGCCTTGCTCCACCGCGCTCACGTCCCAGGCGAGACTCGCCGATGCGTTCATGCCGAGCACGTCGGGCGTGGTCACGTCCCAAGCAACTTCCCGCGACGATTCCGGCGCGAGTTCCACCGTGCGTGCATCGAGCGCGAGCGAACCGGCGTGCGGCGTGACGACGACGCGCATGGTGCGCCGCGTCGTGTTGCGCAGCGTGAACTGCGCATGGAATGCGTCGCCCACACGAACGAGCGGCGGCAACCCGGAGGTGAGTTGCAAGTCCTGCGTGCTTTGAATCGATGCGCTGCCTGTGCCGAAGCGTCCCGCGCCCACCGCCGCGATGGCGACGATACGAAAGCGCGTGAGCGCGTCGTTCAAGGGCACATCGACGGATGCTTCTCCGTTTGCATCGAGCGTGACGCGCGGATTCCACAGCAGGAGAGTATCGAAGAGTTCGCGCGTGGCGCTATGTCCGCCGCCGCCGCCCGCTGGCACCGCCTTGCGTCCGAAGTGCCGCCGCCCGATGATCTCCATCTGCGCGGTCGATGTTTCCACGCCGTAGGCGCGCTGCTGCAGCATCGCGTCGAGCACGTTCCAGCTTTGGTTGGGCATGAGTTCGAGCAGGGCTTCATCGACGGCCGCGACCGCGATCTGCGTGCCTGCGGGCGCGGGCTTGCCGTCAGGCAACGCGACCTTGACCTTCACATGCGCCTTGGCGCGCACCGTGTACGACTTCGCGTCCGGCGTGACGCTCACCGCCAGTTTGTGCGATGCCGTGCCCACCTTGATCGATGCCAGCCCGTAACGAAACGCGGGCTTCGAGAGATCGACGAGCGGCGTCGGCGCCTGATACTGACGGCCTTCATACCAGAACGCGTGCGCCCATTCGACCGGCGCTTTCCAGCCCCACGTGAAAAACGAATACCACGGCACTTCATGGATACGTCCGCGCAACGCGAGCACCGACACGTAGACGTTCGGCCCCCACGCTTGCTCGACCTTCAGTTCGACGGTCGGGTCCTTGCCGTTCAGGTCGACCACATGGGTTTCGATGATGCCTTCACGCTCCACCGCGACGAGCGCAGTGGCCGAGCGGAAGGGCATGCGCACCTGGAAGCGCGCGGTCTCGCCGGGCTCGTAGCTGTTCTTTTCCGGAAGCACGTCGATACGGTCCGTGTTCTCGCCGCCGAACCAGAGTTCGTCTTCGCGCGTGACCCAGACCGACGTGCTCGCGTTGGCCGTGCGGCCATCGCCGTCTTTCGCGACGGCGATCAGATCGATATTGCCGGCGGTCTTGAGCTTGGCATCGCACGAGACGATGCCGTGATCGTCGCTCTTGCCGCTGCAAAGCGTGCCCAGGTCGTTCGTTTCGGAATGGTTGTCGTAGGCGTAGAAGCCGCCGACCATGCGCTTGCGCGAACTCGACATCACGCGCGCCATGCCCTTGATCTCGACCGATACGCCCGCGCGCGGCTTGCCCTGCAAATCGAGCGCAAGCGCTTGCACCGGCACCGAACCGCCGACCGACGCCCAATGCGCGGCCTTCACGCCCACGGCGACCGCGGCGGGCCAGAGCGTGGCGCTGCCGCTGATGGTCTGGATCTCGCCGTTCGGGTCGGCGAAGCTCGCTTCGAGCGCGAGACGCTTGGGCGAATCGACGGCGGGCAACGGCTTCACGATCAGCTTGCCGTCGCCATTGCGATCGAGCGTGACGCGCAGCTTGTCGGCGACGAGTTTCGTCGTGGTCTCCGTTTGCTGCTCGCTGTCCTCGTCCTCGGCGGGCGCGCTCGCGCCATCGTCCACGGGTTTGCGATACGGCGAGAAGCTGAATGCATCGTAGTCTGAAGCGAAGGGCGGCGACGTGTCGCGCACGAGCGCCGACACTTGCACCCGCTGGTTCGATGCCGGGCCGCCTTGCACATATTCGAGGTGGACATCGACCGGCGCTTCTTGCGCGGCGATAAGACCGGCCGATTTGCTGTCGCCCGCCGAGACCGTGCCCTTGAACACCGGCAGACGGAATTCCTCGACGCGGAAGCTGCCTGTCTCGTACGACTGCGTGACATTGCTGCCTTCGCCGCCGTCGTCGCTCGCGTCGTTGGTGTCGCTGGCCGCGCCGTTATCGAGCGTCACGCTGTATTCGCCGAGTTTGGCCGCGGCGGGAATGGCGAAGCTCGAGTCGGCGCTGTGATCGGCGCTCCACGCGAGCGGCATGTGCCACGTCTGTCCGCTGCCGATATGACGAATCGTCACGCGCGTCGGATACTTCGGCGGGAAGCCGAAACCCTTGAGCGTTTCGACGCGCATCAGGTGCTTCATCGACACGGTTTCGCCTGCGCGCAGCAAGGTGCGATCGAAAATGGTGTGCGCGCGTAGCGTGCGGCTCGTGCTCATGTCGGTCGGCACGTTGAAGCGCCACGATTCGATGCCGCGATTCCAGTCCGAGGTCACGAAGGCCATGTCGGGTCCGGTGACCGGATCGGTAACGCGCGCCGAGACGAAGAAGCCGCCGTACGACAAGCTGTTCTCGTTGCATTCGCGGATGGCCGCGAGCGGTTTGTTGATGGTCGCGAGGCCTTGCGCATCGGTCTTGCCGGTGGCGACTCGATCGCCGTTGCAGTCGGTCACGCGTACATCCGCATTGGCGACGGGCTTGCCCTTGTCGAGCGTCGTCACCCAGACGAGACTGTTCTCGCGCCCTTGCTTGAAGTGCACGCCGAGGTTCGTGACGAGCACCGACGTGCGCACGAACATCGACTTGTTCCGACCCATCAACGACGCGCCGAGCGCCGGCGACGCCAGTTCGACGACATAGAAGCCCGGCTTCGCGAGCGGAATGCCGACGACTTCGAAGGGACGCAGCGCCTTGGGATCGGCGGCGGGCAGCGTGAGCGTTTCGACGCCCGCGCGCTTTCTCAAGAGCGAAAGCGAGCGAATGTCGATGGTCGGATCGCGGCTCACGGTGCCGTCCGATTCCGGCACGATGACGGGCGCGATACCGTTCTTCAAAAGCGAGGGCATGCGCGCTTCGATCGACGAGCGCGACATGCCGATGCCGTCGAACAAATCGACGTTGCGCATCCATTGGCGGATGTCGGTATCGGCGTCGAGTCTGAGCTTGGTGATCTGCGAGGTGCCCGAGTCGAGCCCTTGCACGTGCAGGTCGGCTTCCACATGGCGCAGCGTGACCGGCAACATGGCGGGCATGTCCGGCTCTGCAAAGCGCTCGATGATGCCGAACGTGCCCGAGGAGAACTTCGCGAGCGGCGGCATGGGCGCGGTCGCGGTTTTGAGCGGGAAGAAGTCGGCGTTGGCGAGCGTGCGGCCGCTCACGTCCTTGAGATTGGCGGGCGCCTCGATGGTGAGATCGGTGCGCTCCGGCAGCGGCGCGGCGAATTCTACTGCTTCGACTTCCGCGTCCTTGCTGTCTTCATCGAAGTGCGGCGCGACCGTGCCTTTGGGACCACGCAACGCGAACTTCTGGGCGTCGGCGCGGCTGATCGGCGCGGTGAACATGAGCCTGAGCGGGCGCAGCGGCGTGCAGGGCGCGTTCGCGTTCTCCCGTTCGCATGTGAAGCTCGCGGAAAATGGATCGCGCACCTTGTAGTCGAAGCGCTTCTCGACATCGTTGGGCATGCCGCTCGGCCCGGTGACGCCCGCGCCATAGACAAGTTGCATTTTCGAGCCGGACGGCAACGTTTGCCCGCATGCGAGCGTGAGCACGCGGTCGCTTTCCTTAGCGAGTCCGAAGTGTTTGAGAAGCGCGCCGCGCGTGGCGTCGTCGGCCGTCCGTACGGGAATGCGGTTGCCGAGTGCGCTCGATTCGCACCAGACGTGATCGAGCACCGACGCTTGCGTGGCCGGGCCGTTCAACCGCAGCACGAAGGTCTGGTCTTCCTCGATATCGCCGTAACTCGGCTCGACGCGTGTAACGAATGGCCCGCCTGTCTGAAACGCGAAGTGGCTGGGACCGGACAGCGCGTTGCCCGCGCTCGATTGCAGGCCGCTGTTGAGGTCGATGCCGCAGCGCACTCCTGGCGGCAAGTCCGCGTTGAAATCGTAGGCCCAGGTTTTTTCGTCGATCCAGCGCGCGCCGCCAGCCGTGGCCGCGGCGGGCGCGCCGCTACAGGCGAGCTTGCCGGGCGCGGCGGCGCTCGGACTGCCGAACGCGATCATGGCTTCGTCGAACTTCACGACGACCTGACGCACTTGCGCGACCTTGCCTTGTGGCGACACGGTCACGACGCGCGCGGCATCGGCCCGATACATCGCGACGCTCATGCCGAAAGCGGCGATGAGGGTGGTTGCGGCCAGAATCCATTTTTGTTTTTTCATGACGCGGCTCATCCGCTCGTTCCGAGTAATTCTTGTCCGCGCGATTTTACTGGAGCCCTACGCCATTCTTGCGACGAATCGGTTGCGTTGACGCATTTCGGCGATTCTCAGCGCGTCGCCACGTTGCGATGCCGCGTACTCACGCGCCGCCAGTACAGAAAGAGGCCGATGCCCGCCACGCCGAGACTCACCGTATTGGCTATCCAGAAGCCGCGCGCGCCTTGCAGCCACTCGGGCACCATGCCGCCGACATCGAAGCCGAGCAGATAGCCGCCGCCGAGGCCGATACCCCACAGCGCGATTGCGTAGATGACGGTCGGCACGAGCGTGACCTTGTACGCCCGCAGGATGAACGCCGTGGTGATCTGCAGCGCGTCGCAGAGGTGATAGAAGAAGATGATGAAGACGAGCGGCATCGCGGCGGCGATCACGTGGGCGTCAGGCGTGTAGGCGGCGATGATCTGCGGCCGCGCGGCAAGCAGGATCACGCCGTACACCAGCGCCAGCACGCACGCCATGCCGATGCCGTGCCGCGAGATCGAGGCCGCGTCGTCCAGACGCTTTGCGCCGAGCGCCTGCGACACCAGCGTCGACGACGCGATCCCGATGGCAAGCGGCGTCATGTAGAGCACCGCGCCGAGGTTGCCCGCGATCTGATGTCCCGCGAGCGTGGTCGTGCCGAAGCGCGAGATGAAGAGCGCCATGAACGTGTACGACGTCACTTCGATGAGATACGAAAGCCCCATCGGAATGCCGAGACGCAGCAGCGCCATCTGCCGCTTCCACACGGGCCAGCAAAAGCGCGCGAAGATGCCGAACGGCCGGAAGAATTCCACGCGCAGCAGCACCGTGATTCCGACGATGGCGAGCGCCCAGTTGATGAGCGTGCTCGCAAGCGCGCAGCCGGGACCGCCGAGCGCGGGCACGCCGAAACCGCCGAAGATGAACCATGTATTGAGCGGAAACTTGAGCACGAGCCCGCCGACTTGCAGAAACATCACGAGCCGCGGTTTGCCGACCGCGTTCGCCAGCGAGCTATACACGCGAAACACGAGACTCGCGGGCAGCCCGAACGAGAGAATGCGCAAGTAGTCCACCGTGCGGTCATGTAGCGCGGGCGGCGCTTTCGCGAGACTCAGCAGCGGTTCGGGAAAGTAGAGCAGCACGAAGCCGATCACCATGAGTACCGAAGCGAGCCACAGCGCCTGCCGCGTTTCCTCGCCGATTTCCGCCTCGCGGCCCGCGCCGAAGAGTTGTCCGGCAATCGGCTGGAGCGCGACGAGAATGCCCGTCAAGCCGATATACACCGAGATATAGACGGACGAACCGAGCCCGAGCGCCGCGAGATCGGTGGCGGAGAAGCGGCCGACCATCGCGGTATCGATCACGCCGAACGCGATCACCGCAAGCTGGCCGATCAGCACGGGCCAGGCAAGCGCGCCGATCTTGCGGACATCGCTCAGCATGCCCGTGGCGGCTTTGGAAGACACGGCGGCGCCCATGCGTTATTGCACCCGGCGCAGGCTTTTCGGACGCAGCGGCTTCTTGACCGGCGGCGTGGGGCGCGCAATGCGCACGTAGAGGCGGAAGCGCTCGTCGCGGTCGGCCACGCGCCGGCCTTCCCAGACGAGCTTCCATTCGAACGCCGAGATGGACGGCGGATCGCCGTAATCCGCGCGATCCTGACGCAGCACCACGTCGCAATCTTCGTCGAACGCGAAGTGCATGCCGCCGAAGTACGCGAAGGTGGCGATCTGCGCGTCGCCGAGACGTGCGGGCGAGATGCAGTTGTAGTCGGGCGGAAGATGATCGGCGATCTGCTCCGCGACATCGCGATACGTCCGGCTGTAGTTGACGACCGGCAGCCATAAAGTCATGAGCAAGACCCACATCAGCGTGGTGCCCGCGCTCGATAGCACGACGCTGCGCCACAGCACCTTCGGATGGCGTGCAAGCCGCCAGCGCGCGAGCAGGAACCAGCACGCCGTCACCGCGACCGCGCAGATGAACGAAATGAGTTTGAATTCGGGATGAAAACCGGGCGCGAGGCGTGCGAGATTGCGGGCCATGGGCGCGGGAAAGCCGAACATGCCGGCCGTCCACACGAGCCAGACGAGCGTGCCGATGATCGTGAAACTGAGCATGGCGAACCAGTCGATCGCGTTGATCGCGCCGCGTTTCAAGGTCGGCAGCGCGAAAGTCGCGAGCACGGACAGCGGCGGCAGCAGCAGCAAGAAGAGGCGATTGGTTTCGCGCGCCTGCAGCACGACGAGCACGAGCAGCGGTCCGATCACGGACAAGGGCACGGCGACGTGCGGCGAGCGGCGCATGCCGCCCCAGCTCACGAAGGCCCAGATTGCAAGCGGCCAGGCGGGCCAGGTGAAGAGCGGCAGGTTCTTCATCGCGTAGCCGAACACGAGCGATGGCGGCCCGGAGAAAGTATCGAAGCTGTTGCGCCACCATTGACGCAGCCACCATTCGCCGTCGTCGGGGAAGAAATGCAGCGTCGGCAGCACCCACACGGCGATCAGCACGACGGCGACGGGCAGGCCGTAGATCAGCAGCGGCGCGGCGCGCACCTGACGCACGATGATGGTCATTGCAAGCGTGCATAGCAAAAGCGCGAACACCAGCACGGGCGAGCTCGACAAGCCGACCACGCCGATTGCCGCGCCCCACACGAGCGCACCGTGAATCGGCTTGTCGATGCTGCGAACGAGGCCGTAGATGAGCATCGCGGTGCCGGCAAACTGCGCGAGCTGCGGCGTGGTTTCGTGACCGCGCTCGGCGAGCCCGAAGCAGGCGAGGAGAATCAGCAGGGCGCCGTCGGCGAGCGTGCGGCCGTAGTCGCGCGGCTCGGGTTCGCCGCCGAACGCGTATTTGAATGGCTGGGCTTCGTCGCGCCGGCCAAGCAGATAGGCCGTGTACCAGACGAACGCGCACGCGATGGTGAAGAGCAGGCCCGTGACCACGCGCGAGGCGTTGCTGGCATCGACCCACGGACTCAGGATCCGGATCGACGATGCCCCGAGCCAGTACATCAGCGGGCCGTCGCCCGTGAGCGCCTTGCCGACGAGATTGGGCAGCAGCCAGTCGCGCGCGTCGCCGTTGGCCATCGTCCACATCACGCCGAAGCCCGCCGCGTCCTCGTTCTTCCACGGGTCGCGGCCGAACAGCCCGAACGACGCGTAGACGATACAGATGGCGAGCAGCAGCCAGCGCGGCAGGGCGCTGGTGGCGGAGGCGGTCAGACGAACGACAGATCGCATGCGTGAGGGCTTATCGAGAGAAACGGGCAGTGCGCCGTGCGTTGGTGCGTGCGGGTAGGTTGCCAGGTGCGTGCAAGCGCGGCGGGGGCCAGAGCATCCGGCATTGTAGACGCGCGCCTCGGAGTGCGTCAGTGTCGACGGGCTCGCGGTAACGCCGTGCAACAACCCTTACCGTTTTGCCGTGCAGCATCATGGAAACGGCAGAGACAAAAAAGGGCAGCCAGAGCTGCCCTTTTTGCTGAAGCGGTGGTCCGTCTTACTTCTTGGTGGAGAAGCGAGCGAACTTGTTGTTGAACTTCTCGACGCGGCCTGCCGTGTCCATGATCTTTTGCTGACCGGTGTAAAACGGATGCGATTCCGACGACACTTCGATCTTCGCGAGCGGGTACGACTTGCCGTTGAATTCGGCGGTTTCGCGCGTCTGGATGGTCGAGCGGGTCACGAAACGGAAGTCGTTCGACATGTCGACGAACAGAACTTCGCGATAATTCGGGTGAATGCCTTCTTTCATGGTATTTCCTGGTATCTGGCGGTAGCCAACCCGTTGCGTCTTGAGTTCAAGGCGCTTGTGCGAGTCACTTGCCTAGGGTCGAAAAACGGCGATTATGCCAGAAAATCAGACCCTTGACATCTTTTTGGGAAGCTTTAGAAGAGGGCGCCGACGCCCGCCGGGTCCTGCCGGTAATAGCGCGCAAGCAGGCGATACAACTCGGGATACTCCGCTTCGAAGGGTTTCGGCGTAACGAACAACGCCTCGCTGCAGACCGCGAAAAACTCGGACGGATGATCCGTCGCGTAGGGATCGATCAGCGATTCGCGCTCGAAGCGGCCGAAACGGCGCTGCGGCACCGCGTCGACGCGGGCGCAGAATTGGTCATAGGCGTTATCGAAGACATCGGCCCACGCGGTCGAGTCGAGCGGCGCGTGCCAGCGTCGATAGAGCGGCGGATGACCATCGGCCTCGCCGTTCACCATGTCGATCTTGTGGGCGAATTCGTGGATCACCACGTTGTAGGCGTCGGCGCCATCGGCCATCTGGGCATCTTCCCACGAGAGCACGACCGGGCCGCCTTCCCATGCTTCGCCGCTGGCATCGTGTTCCACTTCGTGCACGACGCCGTCCTGATCTTCCACCGTCTTTTTGATGACGAACTCGCCCGGATAGACAATCACGCCGACCCAGCCGCGATAAAGGTCGAGACTGAGGTTGAGGACGGGCAGACAGGCTTGCGCGGCGATGGAGACGATCATGGCGTCGGTCAGTTCGAGATCGTGCGCGGTCGAGAATTCTTTTTGCGCGATGAAGAGACTCGCGGTCTCGCGCAGACGTTCGAGGTCGGCCGGATTCAGGTGGCCGAAGCACGGATAGGCATCGAGGGTGCGCCGCCACAGGCTTTCGTCGATCGCGTATTTGCGCAGCGTGCGCTCGCGGCGTTGCGCGCCGAACCAGCGGGTGAAGGGATTGGTCATCGATCGAGGCGGTGGAAGCGCGATAGACCGGATTGTACGGATGGGGGAGGATCGTGGGCAGAATGCGCTGCTTGCGGGATCGGCTGGAGCTGTCGCACGCGGATAGAGTGGCCGGCAAACGCGAATCGACATCAGCCGACAGTACGACATAAAAAAACCGCCTGACCAAAGGCAGGCGGTTTTTTTTTCGACGCATAAGCGAATGGCAAATCAGCTGCCACCACGCCGCATCAAGTCGAAGAACTCGGAATTGCTCTTCGTCTGACGGATCTTGTCGAGCAGGAATTCCATGGCTTCGACTTCGTCCATGTCGTGAATGAACTTGCGCAGCACCCAAACCTTTTGCAGCAGGTCCGGCTTGATCAGCAGTTCCTCGCGGCGCGTGCCCGACTTGTTCAGATTGATCGACGGATACACGCGCTTTTCCGCGAGACGCCGTTCCAGGTGCACTTCCATGTTGCCGGTGCCCTTGAACTCTTCGTAGATCACGTCGTCCATGCGGCTGCCGGTTTCGATCAGCGCGGTGCCGATGATCGTGAGCGACCCGCCTTCCTCGATATTGCGCGCGGCGCCGAAGAAGCGCTTCGGACGCTGCAGCGCGTTGGCGTCGACACCGCCCGTCAGCACCTTGCCAGAGGCCGGCACGACCGTGTTGTAGGCGCGCGCGAGACGCGTGATGGAGTCGAGCAGAATCACGACATCGTGCTTCATTTCGACCAGGCGCTTGGCCTTTTCGATCACCATTTCCGCGACTTGGACGTGGCGCGCGGCAGGTTCGTCGAAGGTGGAAGCGATTACTTCGCCCTTGACCGAACGCTGCATTTCCGTGACTTCTTCCGGACGCTCGTCGATGAGCAGCACGAACAGCACGATATCCGGGTGGTTCGACTTGATGGCATGCGCGATGTGCTGAAGCATCACCGTCTTGCCCGACTTCGGCGACGCCACGAGCAGACCGCGCTGGCCCTTGCCGATAGGCGAGATCATGTCGATGATCCGGCCGGTGACGTTTTCCTCGCCGCGCATTTCGCGCTCGAGCGGCAACGGCTTATTCGGATGCAGCGGCGTGAGGTTCTCGAACATGATCTTATGTTTCGAGGCCTCGGGCGGCTGCCCGTTGACTTTGTCGACCTTCACCAGCGCGAAATAGCGCTCGCCGTCTTTCGGCGTGCGCACTTCGCCTTCGATGGTGTCGCCGGTGTGCAGATTGAAGCGGCGAATCTGCGACGGGCTGATATAGATGTCGTCCGTACTCGCGAGATACGAAGTCTCGGGTGAACGCAAGAAGCCGAAGCCGTCGGGCAACACTTCGAGCGTGCCGTCGCCGAAAATCGTGTCGCCACCCTTGGCGCGCTTTTTAAGTATGGCGAACATGAGTTCCTGCTTGCGCAGGCGGTTCGCATTTTCGATCTCGAGGCCATTGGCCATCTCGATCAGTGCAGACACGTGCTGAGACTTGAGCTCGGATAAATGCATACGGATTTCCCGCCAGGGAGAAGAGGTACGACAGAAAGATTTGGGAGAAGAGGTGAGCGGAACCGCTCTAGGACTTAGTACTTCTTGAACTCTTGTAATTCTAGCATAGCACACGCGACGCGAGCCTTAGGTTGGCCGGGGGCGGGGCTTTGGCGCCGATGTTGTCGGTGGACAACATCGGCGCTGTGGTTCAAGCGCGGTTCAAAGGCCGACGATGCTGGCTCCGAACCGGTCGAGCTATTACAGGTTGCTGTCCAGGAACGCGGTCAACTGCGACTTCGACAGCGCGCCGACCTTCTGCGCGGCCACTGCGCCGTTCTTGAACAGGATCAGCGTGGGGATACCGCGCACGCCGAACTTCACCGGCGTCGATTGATGCTCGTCGACGTTGATCTTCGCGATTTGCAGGCGATCGCCGTAATCCTTTGCGACTTCATCGAGGATCGGGGCAATCATCTTGCACGGACCGCACCACTCGGCCCAGAAATCGAGCAGAACAGGTTTGTCCGACTTGACGACGTCTTGTTCGAAAGATGCGTCGCTGATGTGCTTGATTGATTCGCTCATTGTCTGAATACCTCTATTGATTCGAGGCCCGCGTTTGAATGCTCGCCACGATACACCAAAACAGTAAAAGATTTTCGTCGCCGCTTGGGCGAGACGAAGCCGGCTTACCACGTCTGACGAGCCTTGCGGACTAGCCGCATGGACGATGAAGCATGCGCCGCACGTGATTCAACGCTCATCTTAGCTTAATTTGCTATCTGTCGCCGATGCCGATAGGCGCCGTCGCGCAGCCCTTCATTGCTCAGCTGGAGGCGCATTCGGGCAATGCAAGAGCGGAGCTGCATGGCGTCGGCGGCGTGCTCGCGAGGTCTATCGGGCGCGGCTATCGGCGTGATATGATTCGACGTGACGGGCCTCCTCGCATGGTGGCGCGGTCAACCTGGTCAGGTCGGGAACGAAGCAGCCACAGCCGCTTTCCACCAGTGCCGAGGGTCGGGCTCGTCACCTTCCGCTTTATTTGCGTTTTTCCGGCTTCAATCTCCGCGGTTTCCTGCTTCACTCTCCTCTAGTTTTTAGTCGATTCGCTCGCATCTACGCGACTTGAATCCGCTTCTTCACGCGTGCTCCGGATGCGCCGGACAGCCGCTTTCGGCGGCGTTTGCCGCTAGTCGTTGCTGATACAATTTCGCGCATGACCTATCAAGTTCTCGCACGCAAATGGCGGCCGAAATCGTTCGAGTCGCTCGTCGGCCAGGAGCACGTCGTTCGTGCGCTCACGCACGCGCTCGACGGTGGACGCCTGCATCACGCGTATCTTTTCACCGGTACGCGCGGCGTCGGCAAGACCACGCTTTCGCGCATCTTTGCAAAAGCGCTCAACTGTGAAACCGGCGTGACCTCGAAGCCGTGCGGCGTGTGCCGCGCTTGCCGGGAAATCGACGAAGGCCGTTTCGTCGATTACGTCGAAATGGATGCGGCGAGCAATCGCGGTGTCGACGAAATGGCGGCGCTGCTCGAGCGCGCGGTTTATGCACCGGTCGACGCGCGCTTCAAGGTCTACATGATCGACGAAGTGCACATGCTCACGAACCACGCGTTCAACGCCATGTTGAAGACGTTGGAAGAGCCGCCTCCCCATGTGAAGTTCATTCTCGCCACGACCGATCCGCAGAAGATTCCGGTCACCGTGCTGTCGCGCTGCCTCCAGTTCAATCTGAAGCAGATGCCTGCGGGGCATATCGTGTCGCATCTGGAGAACATCCTCCAGCAAGAGAGCATTGCTTTCGAAGTGCAGGCGCTGCGGTTGTTGTCGCGCGCGGCGGACGGCAGCATGCGCGACGCGCTTTCGCTGACCGATCAGGCTATCGCCTATTCGGCCAATCAGGTGACCGAGGAAGCCGTGCGCGGCATGCTCGGCGCGCTGGATCAAAGCTATCTGATCCGTCTGCTCGATGCCCTCGCCGCAAGCGATGGCGCGGGCGTGCTCGCCATCGCCGATGAAATGGCTTTGCGCAGTCTCTCGTTCTCGACCGCGTTGCAGGATCTGGCGAGCTTGCTGCATCGGATTGCGTGGGCGCAGTTCGCGCCGGCATCGGTGCTGGACGAGTGGCCGGAGGCGGGAGATATTCGTCGATTCGCCGAGGGCTTGTCGGCCGAACAGGTTCAGTTGTTCTATCAGATCGCGACCGTCGGACGCAGCGAACTGGGCCTCGCGCCAGATGAATACGCGGGCTTCACCATGACGCTTCTGCGCATGCTCGCGTTCGAACCCGCTGGCGGGCCGGGCGGAGGTGGCGGTGGCGGGCTCGTGGTGAGCGCGCCGCAAAGCGTGAAGGGCGCGCGCAATGCGGCGCTCGCGGGAGCTATGGCGGAGCGGGCCGTGGCGCCGGCACCGGTGGCTCGCGATGGAGTTTTGGCGGATCGAGCGGGCGCGCGGCACCAGATTAGCGACCGTTCTTTTGAGAAGTTGGCTGAGTCAGGTGAAGCGGCTGCTTCCGATTTGGACATGCATGGCGCACGGTCTGCGACCTCGGCGAAAGTCGGGCCACGTGACGCATCCGACGAGCTTGCGGGCGCTGAAGCGAAGCGCAGTGTCGAATCGGCTGAATCAGTCGCGAAGCCAGTCGGCGCGTCCGATGCACGAGAATCGGCGATGGCGGATGCGGCATCGCGTGCGGCTTACGCCGGTTCCGCGGACTTGCGGGACGCCGGAGGAAGTGCCGCTCCTTCGGGCGCGAAGAACGCGACCTCTGGCGATTCGACTGCGCTTGCAAACACGGCTGGCTTGTCAAGCGCATCGAGAGCGGACGTCGGTCATTCAGCTTTGGTGTCGGACAGCGCCGCATCTTCAGGCGCGCAGACGGCCACTGCTAATCCCGCTCCTGTTGCAGATAGCGCCACGCCTCCAGGCGCACGGGATATTGCCGCGGCCGCTGCCGATTCGGCCGCGCCTCTGAACACCATCGCATCTTCAAGCGATGCACCAGTGGCGCGGAAAGACTTCGATTCGGCCACGCCGAGCGCCGCATCTTCAGATGTGCGGAAGGCCGACTCTGCCGAGTCGCCTTCTGTAGCCGAGGCCGCCGAATCGCCGCTCGCGCAAGGCACAGGAGAGATCGTTCAGGCCAATACGCCGTCTGCTGTCGGGAATGCACGAGACGTTGTGTCCGACGAAGTGCCAGTCGCATCGGCGCCGCTTTCTGCCGCGGCTCGGCAAGCTGTAGACGAGGCTTCTAATAACGGCGCGTCCGAAACCGCGTCGCCGTCTGCCGGATCAGTCGCGCCGCGCAGCGCCGCAGGTGGCGCGAGGGACGCGCTCGAAGTATTGCGTAGTGCGGGCATGCGACTTTCATCGGATCGCGGTGGAAGAGGCGCGGCGGCCGCGCCAGCGGGCGCTCCTGCTGCAACGAAATTTGCCGTGCCGAAGCCCTCGGTTCCCGTGCCGACGCCGCGCCGCGTCGCGCCGCGCGCCAGCGCGGGCTCTGACGTACAGGCGACGCCCGCGGCAGACAACGCGGGTGCTGATGCCATTGGCGGGAGCAACGTCGGCCTCGACAATGGCGTTCGCGGGCGCAGCGCCGGCGTGGGCGGCAACGTTCGCGTCGACAGCAAGGGCAACGGTAGCGCCAACACCAACACCAACACGAACGCTAGCGTCGACAATGCCGCTCGCGCCGGCAATGACGCCAACGCGAAAGCAAGCCCCAAGGTCATCCCTCCTTGGGAAGACATGCCGCCCGACGACTACCCGCCGCCCGGATCGGAGGATGAATACTTCTCCGCCGCTCCCGACGACGGCTACATGCCCGCGTTCGATAGCGCACCGGACGACATGCGCTTCGGCAACGAACCCGCGCCCGCAGCGAAGCCCGCGCCGAAGATCGACGCCACGCCGCTGCCGCCCGCCGTGCCGCTCGACCCTATCGGCATCGCGGGAGAATGGGCGACGCTCGCGGTCGATCTGCCGCTCAAGGGCATCGCATACCAGCTCGCGTTCAACAGCGAACTGACCGCCTGCGACGCCAGTTCGCTCACGCTCGTCGTTCCCGTGCCGCAATACGCGGACGCCGCGCAAGTCGCCAAGCTCAAGACCGCTCTCACGGAGAAACTCGGCCGCGCGCTCGAGGTCAATGTGTCGGTTGCGCCCGCACGCCGCACCGCCGCCGCGCTCGACGCCGCCGAACGCGCGAAACGCCAGCAGCAAGCCGAGCAGGAAATCAGGCAAGACCCGTTCGTGCAATCGCTCATTCGCGATTTCGGCGCGAGCATCGTGCAGGGATCGATCAAGCCGGTTGCCGCAACGGGCGCGAATCCTTCGGGCGCGTCTTCTGTAAGATAAGCCATCCCGCGAGGCGCGCCGTCAGAAGCCGCGCCGCGAACGAATCAACCGGGCGCACGGGCATTTTCGCCTGAGCGTCTGCCCGTCATACGCACTATCCGTTTCAAGGAGCCGAATCATGATGAAGAACCAACTCGCCGGGCTGATGAAGCAAGCTCAGCAAATGCAGGAAAACATGAAGAAGATGCAGGATCAGCTCGCGCTGATCGAGGTCGAAGGCCAGTCCGGCGCCGGTCTCGTCAAGGTGACGATGACCTGCAAGAACGACGTGCGCCGCGTGCAGATCGACCCGAGCCTGCTCGCCGACGACAAGGACATGCTCGAAGACCTGGTTGCCGCCGCGTTCAACGACGCCGTGCGCAAGGCCGAAGCCACCACGCAGGAAAAGATGGGCGGCATGACGGCCGGCATGCCCATGCCGCCCGGCTTCAAGCTGCCGTTTTAAGCGCGTGGCCGAAGGCGCACGCGGCGTTTGCCGCGCTTTCGGCCCGCCCATGAGGACACATGAAACAACCATCCGCCTTGTCGGCGCTCGTCGAAGCGCTGCGTGCGCTGCCCGGCGTCGGCCCGAAGTCGGCGCAGCGCATGGCGTATCACCTGATGCAGCACGACCGCGCGGGCGCCGACAAACTCGGCAACGCGCTGTTGTTCGCGACCGGGCATCTGAAGCACTGCGAGAAGTGCAATACCTTCACCGAAGCCGACATCTGCGAAGTATGCAGCGACGAAGAACGCGATTCCGCGCTCCTATGCGTCGTCGAGACGCCGGCCGATCAGATCATGCTGGAGCAGACGCTCACGTATCGCGGGCTCTACTTCGTGTTGATGGGCCGGCTGAGTCCGCTCGACGGCATCGGGCCGAAAGAAATTCACTTCGAGCGGCTCATCAACCGCGCGCTCGACGGCACCGTGAATGAAGTGGTGCTTGCCACCAACTTCACGAATGAAGGCGAGGCGACCGCGCACTATCTGGCACAGACGCTCAAGTCGAAAGGGCTGAAGGTCACGCGGCTCGCGCGCGGCGTACCGGTGGGCGGCGAACTCGAATACGTCGATGCCGGCACCATCGCCCGCGCGATGCTCGACCGCCGCTCGGTGTGAGAAAAGATCAAGGACTGCATCGATGACAGAAACCGAAGCACTCGCGCTCGCGACGCATCGACATTACAAGGGCGGGCTGTATCGCGTGATCGGCGTCGCGCGGCACTCGGAAACCGAGGAAGCCATGATCGTCTACGAGCATCTCTGGCCGCATGATCGCGGTTTATGGGTCCGGCCCGCCGCGATGTTCAACGAGACGCTCGCCGACGGCGCGCCGCGCTTCAAGCCACTCGACATCCCACTTTAAAAATTGGCGGAGACGAACGACATGACCGCATCGACGGGCCCGCTTGCCGGCGTCAAGGTGCTGGAACTCGGCACGCTCATCGCGGGACCGTTCGCGGCGCGCTTCATGGGCGAATTCGGCGCGGATGTCATCAAGATCGAAGATCCGAAGGGCGGCGATCCGCTGCGCAAGTGGCGCAAGCTTTACCCTGAAGTGGGCGGAACGTCCCTCTGGTGGGCGGTACAGGCGCGCAACAAGAAGTCCGTGACGATCAATCTGAAGGCCGAAGAGGGCAAGGAGATCGTGCGGCGGCTGGCGAAAGAAGCGGATATCGTCGTCGAAAATTTTCGGCCGGGCTTGCTCGAAAAACTTGGGCTCGGCTATGAGGTGCTTTCTGCCGAAAACCCCGGTCTCGTGATGGTGCGGCTCTCGGGATACGGCCAGACCGGGCCGTATCGCGACAGACCGGGCTTTGGCGCGATCGCCGAATCGATGGGCGGCTTGCGTCATATCACGGGCTATCCCGAGTTACCGCCGCCGCGCATCGGCATTTCCATTGGCGACTCCATTGCCGCGCTGCACGGCGTGATCGGCGCGTTGATGGCGCTGCATCATCGGCAGGTGAATGGCGGCAAAGGGCAGGTGGTCGATGTCGCGCTCTACGAAGCCGTCTTCAACATGATGGAAAGCGTGGTGCCCGAGTACGGCGTCTATGGCATGGTGCGCGAGCGCACCGGCGCGTCGCTGCCGGGCATCGTGCCGTCGAATACCTATCCGTGCCGCGACGGCAGCATTGTCATTGGCGGCAATAGCGATCCCATTTTCAAGCGGTTGATGACGGCAATCGACCGCGCCGATCTCGCCGACGATCCCGCGCTCGCTTCGAACGATGGCCGCGTGCCACGCACGCAGGAAATCGACGATGCCATCGCCGCGTGGCTGTCGACGCGCAGTATCGACGAGGCGCTCGCCGTGCTCAACGCCGCCGATGTACCCGCTGGCCGTATCTACAGCGTAGCCGACATGTTCACCGATCCGCAGTACATCGCGCGTCAAATGCTGCAGCGTTTTCCGTGGCAGGACGGCCGTGAGATCACGCTGCCGAACGTGACGCCGAAGCTGTCCGAGACGCCTGGCGAGACGCGCTGGCTCGGGCCGCAACTCGGCGAACATACGGATGAAGTGCTTCGGTCGCTTGGGTATGCCGAGGACGACATCGCGCGGTTGCGTGCGGCGAACGTGATCTGAAGAAGTCGTTACGCGTAAAAAAGCGCGAACTCTCGCGGCGGCCCGCAGATGGCCGCGACACCGGCGCCGGCTTGCGCATGGGGCAGGGCGTCGCGCATGCACTGTAGCCCACGACCAACCTTCGAACCGCCTCAAGGCTCGATCACGATCTTCCCCGTCACGCGCCGGTTCATCATGTCATCGAGGGCTTGCGCGGTTGCATCGAGCGGATAGCGTTTGGTCACCACCGGCAGCAACTTGCCGGCCTTGATCCAGTCGACCATGGTGGCAAATTCGGTATCGGCGATCGCGTGTTCGCGGCGCATGTGATCGCCCCAGAACACGCCGACGATGCTCGCGCCCTTCAACAACGCGAGGTTGAGCGGCAGCTTCGGGATCTCGCCGTTGGCGAAGCCGACCACGAGATAACGCCCGCGCCAGCCGATGCTGCGAAACGCCGGTTCGGCATAGGCGCCGCCCACCGGATCGAATATGACATCGGGACCTTGGCCATGGGTGAGCGCCTTGACGCGCTCGCGCAAGTCTTCGTTTCGATAGTCGATGATTTCATCCGCGCCTTGCTCGCGACAGAACGCGAGCTTTTCCGCGCTCGATGCCGCCGCGATCACGCGCGCGCCGAGAATCTTGCCGATCTGAATGGCCGCGACGCCGACGCCGCCCGCCGCGCCGAGCACGAGGAGCGTCTCGCCCGACTTGAGCGCGCCGCGATCCACGAGCGCGTGATAGGACGTGCCGTAGGCAAGCGTGAAGGCCGCGGCGAGCGCGAGGTCGACGTCGTCGGGCAGCACGACGCAATCCGTTTCCCGAGCACGCGCCTGTTGCGCGAATGCCCCTTGCGCGGTGTAAGCCGCGACGCGCATGCCAGGTTTCACGCGCGTGACGCCCGCACCCACCTCACGCACGATTCCCGCGAGTTCCGCACCCGGCGTAAATGGCAGCGGCGGTTTGAACTGGTACTTGTTCTGGATGATCAGTACATCGGGAAAATTCACGCTCGCGGCCTTCACATCGATGACGATTTCCCCGGCTTCGGGGTGCAAAT
The DNA here is from genome assembly GCF_023631405.1 of Caballeronia sp. GAWG2-1. NCBI lineage: Bacteria > Pseudomonadati > Pseudomonadota > Betaproteobacteria > Burkholderiales > Burkholderiaceae > Caballeronia > Caballeronia sp. GAWG2-1. The sequence continues at coordinate 96,144 of NZ_JALQDD010000011.1, read as the reverse complement.
CCGGCAGCGTTTCGACGGTGAGCGTATCGGGTAATCCGTGTTGGTTGCATCGAACGGCGCGCATGTGTCCTCCTTGATGGGCTGGCGCCAAGTGTAGGGCAGACGGCTGTCTGTGCGCGACCCCGCAAAGCGTGGGCGCGTCATGTTTCCTCGGTTACAATCGCCGGATGCGAATCCTACTCAGCAACGACGACGGCTACCTGGCGCGCGGCATCAACGTGCTGCACGACGCCTTGCAGCCGCTCGGCGAAGTAACGGTGATGGCGCCGGAGCAGAACTGCAGCGGCTCGTCCAACTCGCTCACGTTGTCGCGGCCATTGAGCGTGCATCAGTCGGCTAACGGTTTCAACTTCGTGAACGGCACGCCAACCGACTCGGTGCATATCGCGCTCACCGGCATGCTCGAAGCGCGGCCCGATCTCGTCGTGTCAGGGATCAACAACGGCCAGAATGTCGGCGAGGACACGCTCTATTCCGGCACGGTCGCGGCCGCCACCGAAGGCTTCATGTTCGGCATTCCGGCGATCGCGTTTTCGCTCGTCGGGCGTGACTGGCTGCATCTAGAAGATGCGGCGCGCGTGGCCGCGGAAATCGTCGCGCACTTTCTGGATCACCCCATGCCGGGTCATCCGCTTCTGAACGTCAATATTCCGAGCCTGCCGTACGACCAACTGCGCGAGTGGAAGGTCACGCGTCTGGGCAAGCGGCATCCGTCGCAGCCGGTGATTCGCCAGACCGACCCGCGCGGCAACCCGATCTACTGGATCGGCCCGTCGGGCGACGCGCTCGACGCCAGCGAAGGCACCGACTTTCACGCAGTCGCGAACGGCTTCGTTTCGATCACGCCGCTGCAGCTCGACCTGACTCACACGAAACTCATGGCCGAGACCCGCGAATGGGCGCAAGCCGGGAGCCGTCGCTCATGAGCGACGAGCGCGCCAAGCGCTTCCCGCTGGCGCTCGCGGACCTCGTGCGCGAGCCGCGCAAGCCGGCCGGCCGCACGCAGGACGCGCGCGCCAAGTCAGCGGCGGTATCGACCACGAAAGCCGCTGCCGCGAAGCCGGGCAGTGCGCGCGGCGCGGCTTCAGCGCTCAAGAATCCGGCGAGCGCGGCGGCATCCGCCAAGTCCGCGACCACGGTTTTTCCGGTGCGCTCGGCAGCCCAGCCTGTCATCAATTCCGTCGCCAAGGCCGCTACCAAACCGGCAAGTGGAACCGCGAAACCGGTTCCGGGCGCGAATCGCAGTCCGGCCCAGGCGCCGCATCCCCGAACGAGTGCATTGCGCACCGCGCAGCGTCCCGCCGGACGCGATCTGAACGCGGCATCGACGGCCACGAAAAAGGGCGCGCCCAACGTGGCATTCGCCAGCACGCAGACGCTCACCTCGGAACGGGTGCGCGAGCGCATGGTCGAACGCCTGCGCACGAACGGCGTGACCGACCCGCGCGTGCTGAACGCCATGTCGGTCGTGCCGCGCCATATGTTCGTCGACCCCGGCCTCGCCGCGCAGGCTTACGAAGATGCCGCGCTGCCGATCGGTCACCATCAGACCATCTCCAAGCCGTCGGTGGTCGCGCGCATGATCGAACTGGTCGCGGCCGGGCGCACGTTGGACAAGGTGCTGGAAATCGGCACCGGTTGCGGCTATCAGGCAGCGGTGCTGTCGCAGGTCGCGACCGAGGTTTATTCGATCGAGCGCGTGCGGCCGTTGTCCGAACGCGCCAAGCTCAATCTTCGGCCGCTGCGTGTGCCGAACATCCGGCTGCATTACGGCGACGGGCGGCTCGGACTGGCTGCCGCGGCGCCGTTCGATGCCATCGTGATCGCGTGCGCGGGACTCGACGTGCCGCAGGCCTTGCTCGAACAACTGGCGATAGGCGGCAGGCTCGTCGCGCCGGTGGGCTCGCAGGCCGCGCAGTCGCAGGTGCTCACGCTCGTCACGCGCGTGTCGGCCACGCAATGGCGGGAGTCGCAGCTCGATCGCGTTTTTTTTGTACCTTTAAAATCCGGAGTGATTTGAAACCGATGAGTATCTTGCGTGCTTTGCGAGAAACGCGTGCGGACGTTCGCCTAACGGCGGCGCAGCGCGGTGTGTGCGTCCTTGCGCTGTCCATGCTGGCGGCCTGTGCGTCGCGGATGGATTCAGCGCCGGTGGTCGACAGAACGGGCGCGCCTATCGCCACGGATGCCGCCGCGCTTGCCAACCAGCCGCCGCCGCCTGGCTATATTCGCGTGAAACCGGGCGACACCCTATATCGGATCGCATTGGAAAACGGTCAGAATTATCACGACATCGCAACGTGGAATAACCTGACGAACCCGAACCAGATCGAAGTCGGTCAACTGGTGCGCGTGGCGCCTCCGGGTGCGAATCTGGCAGCGGCGACGCCGGGCGTGTCGACCGCACCGATCGCGGGTGGCGCGGTGGCTACGCAACCGCTTAACGGCGGCGCGGGCGTCTATGGCACGCCGCAGTCGGGTGCAACGACGCAGCCGCCGTACTACGGTCCGTCGTCGGGCATGGGTGCGGCGCCGGGCGCTGCATCCGGTGCGCTCGCGGGCACCACGCCGGCGCCGGGCGTGGACAGCGCGGCAACGGCTCAACCGGCTTTCATCTGGCCGGCGCGTGGTCCGATTCTCGGCACATTCGACGACGCGAAGAACAAAGGTTTGAACATTGGCGGTGCACCGGGAGATGCGGTCAATGCATCGGCGGATGGCAGGGTCGTCTACTCCGGAAATGGCTTGCGCGGCTACGGGAATCTCATCATCATCAAGCACGACGCGACTTTTCTCACTGCGTACGCACACAACCGCGCTTTGATGGTAAAAGAAGGAGACGCGGTGACCAAAGGTCAAAAAATCGCCGAAATGGGTAACAGCGATTCAGACCGTGTGATGTTGCATTTCGAAGTTCGCCGGCAGGGAAAACCTGTTGACCCACTGAAGTATTTGCCGCCGCAATAAAGCGAGCCATCATGCAAAAAACGAAGCGCCGCCAGCCGCAAGCCGAGACTGAGACCATCAGCCGACCGTTGCAAGTGTCGGTGGAAGACGGTGCTTCGACCCGAGACGACGATGCCGAAAACATCGACGTCGATATCGATTCCGACGAAGAAGGCGAAAACCGTAAAAAGGGTGGCGACGAGTCGGGAGAAGGCGCAAACGATTCCGCGCCCGAACCCGACGACTTTCGCTCTCTTTTGCAGGCCGAACTGACGGCCGACACCATTCAGCATTACCTCAATCGCATCAGCGTGAAACCGCTGCTCACCGTCGAGGAAGAGCAGCGTTATTCGCGTCTTGCCAAGGCCGGCGAGTTCGAGGCGCGCCAGGTCATGATCGAGCGCAATTTGCGGCTGGTGGTGAGTATCGCTAAGGGTTATCTCAATCGCGGCGTGCCTTTGCTCGATCTGATCGAGGAAGGCAACCTCGGTCTCATGCACGCAATCGAGAAATTCGATCCCACGCGCGGTTTTCGTTTTTCGACTTACGCCACGTGGTGGATTCGCCAGAGCATCGAGCGCGCAATCATGAATCAGGCGCGCACGGTGCGCCTTCCGGTGCATGTGATTCGCGAACTGAATCAAGTGTTGCGCGCGAAGCGTCATCTGGAAAAGAACTCGGCGAATTCCACCGATCCCGTCGCGCCCGAGCGCCGCGACGCGAGCATCGAAGATATTGCGTATCTCACCGGCAAGACGCCGGAGGAAGTCACCGATATCCTCGCGCTCAACGAACACACGGCTTCGCTCGATGCCCCGCTCGACCTCGACCCCGGCAGCAGCCTGCTCGATCTCCTTTCGGACGATCAAAGCCAGTCGCCGGATGCCGAAGTTCAGCACCGCGAACTGGAAACGCTCACGCGGCTCTGGCTTTCGCGTCTGTCGGACAAACATCGGCATGTGATCGAACGGCGTTTCGGGCTGAACCATATCGAACCCGCCACGCTCGAAGAACTGGCCGATGAAATGGGCCTCACGCGCGAACGCGTACGGCAAATCCAGCAAGAGGCGCTCGTGCGGCTCAAACGCTTCTTCGCCTCGAACGGCGTGCGCAAGGACGCCGTGCTTTAACGCTCCAAAGCGGCGTTCGAAAAAGCGCCGCGTTTCCAGAATTCAATGACACCGATTCTCGTATTCGACATCGAGACCATTCCCGATGTCGACGGCATTCGCCGTCTCGAAGACTTACCCGACGATCTGTCCGCGCGCGAAGTCGCCGAACACGCGTTCGCCGCGCGCCGCGAGCGCGTAGGCAACGACTTCTTGCCGCATCATTTGCAACGCATTGCCGCGATCTCCTGCGTCTTTCGCGACGACAGCGGTTTTCGCGTGCGCTCGCTCGGCACGAAGACGGATGGCGAGGCATCGCTTATCCAGTCGTTTTATCGCGTGATCGAGAAATACACGCCGCAACTCGTTTCGTGGAACGGCGGCGGTTTCGATCTGCCCGTGCTCCATTATCGTGCGCTCGTGCATGGCATCGCGGCGCCGCGTTACTGGGACTTGGGCCAGGACGATCGCGAGTTCAGGTTCAACAACTACATCAGCCGCTATCACATGCGGCATCTCGACCTGATGGACGTGCTCGCGATGTATCAGGCGCGCGCCAACGCGCCGCTCGATGCACTCGCCAAACTGTGCGGCTTCCCAGGCAAGCTGGGCATGGACGGCGGCAAGGTGTGGGACGCCTATTGCGATGGTCAGATCGACGAGATCCGCAACTATTGCGAAACGGATGTCGTCAACACTTACCTTATGTATTGCCGCTTTCAGATGATGCGTGGCGGACTCACGCCGGACGAGTACGCGGACGAGATCAACTTCGTGAAGAATGCGCTCGCGCTGGAAGCGTCGCCGCATTGGGCCGAATATCTCGCCGCATTCGGCCGGTGAGTGCGAGGCCGTGACGTTCGTCTACAATCTCGCCTTTGCCAACACGTCAGTCAGGAAGTACGCAGGTGTCTGAAGCCGCTCGAAAAAATTCGCATCGCCGCCGCGCCGCGCCGGCCAAAACCGTTACGCCCGATCCGTCATTCGTCGCGCCCGAAATCGAAATCGAGTCACTCGACATGGACGCGCGCGGCGTCGGCCGCACGGTCAACGAGAACGGCGAGCCGGGCAAGGTGATCTTCGTCGAAGGCGCGCTGCCCGGCGAACGAGTGAGCTATTCGAGCTATCGCAAGAAGCCGAGTTTCGAGCAGGCGCAAGTGGTGAACGTGTTGCGCGAGGCGGTCATCCGCACGAAGCCGAAGTGTCAATTCTTCGGCACGTGCGGCGGTTGTTCCATGCAGCATCTCGACGTGCGCGCGCAGATTGCCGTGAAGCAGCGCGTGCTCGAGGACAATCTTCAGCATTTGTCGAAACTGCGCGCGGAAACCATGTTCCGGCCGATTCACGGGCCGTCGTGGGGTTATCGCTATCGCGCGCGCCTGACGGTGCGGCACGTCGAGAAAAAGGGCGGCGTGCTCGTCGGCTTTCATGAACGCAAGAGCAGCGATGTCGCCGACATGACGAGTTGCGAGGTGCTGCCGCCGCACGTTTCCGCCATGCTCGTGCCACTGCGGCATCTGGTAGCCGGTTTGTCCATTCGTGACCGCATGCCGCAGATCGAGCTTGCGGTTGGCGCGGACGTGACGGCGCTGGTGTTGCGCATTCTCGAACCGCTCAACGACGCCGACGAAGCGCTTTTGCGCGCCTTTGCCGACGAACACGCCGGCGTGCAATTCTGGCTGCAGCCGAAAGGTCCCGACACGGTTTATCCGTTTTATCCGCTCGAGAGCGAACTGGCTTATACGCTGCCGGAGTTTCACATCCGCATGCCATTTAAGCCGACTGATTTCACGCAGGTGAACCATCAGATCAACCGCGTGCTCGTGGCGCGCGCGTTGAGCCTGCTCGCGCCGGAACAGAACGATCGTGTGCTCGATCTGTTTTGCGGCATCGGCAACTTCACGCTGCCGCTTGCGCGCGTGTCGCGCGAAGTGGTGGGTATCGAAGGAAGCGAAGCGCTGACCGCGCGCGCGCTGGAAAACGCGCAGGCCAATGGCGTGGACGGCCATACGTCGTTTGCCTGCCGCAATTTGTTCGAAGTGACTGCCGACGATCTGCGCGCGCTCGGGCACTTCGACAAATATCTGATCGATCCGCCGCGCGAGGGCGCGCTCGCGGTGGCGAAGGCGCTTGCGGACATCGCTCAAAGCGGCGAGGGTTCGCTGCCGAAGCGCATCGTTTATGTGTCGTGCAACCCGGCGACGCTCGCGCGCGACGCCGGCCTGCTCGTCCACGAGGCGGGGTATCGGATGAAGGGCGCGGGCGTCGTCAACATGTTCCCGCATACGTCGCACGTCGAATCCATTGCATTGTTCGAACGCGACTGAAGCGCTTTTATTTAAGAAGGCAAAAAAAAACCGGCCCGAAGGCCGGTTTTTCGTTTGAAGCACCGGTTCGATCAGTTCCGGTTGCCGCCGAAGATGCCGAGCAGTGCCAGCAAATTCGTGAAGACGTTATACAGATCGAGGTAGATGGCGAGCGTCGCGCTAATGTAGTTCGTCTCGCCGCCATTCACAACGCGCTGCACGTCGAACAGCATGTAAGCCGAGAAGATCACGATGGCGAGCACGGAGATCGTCAGCATGAGCGCCGGCAGTTGCAGGAAAATGTTCGCGACTGCAGCCAGCAGAATGACCATCACGCCCATGAACAGCCACTTGCCGAGGCCCGAAAAGTCACGCTTGCTGACCGTGGCGATGGTCGCCATGGCCGCGAAAATCACGCCCGTGCCGCCAAAGGCCATCATGATGAGCTGCGGCCCGTTCGAGAAACCGAGGATGAAGCTCAAAAGACGCGAGAGCATCAGGCCCATGAAGAACGTGAAGCCGAGCAGGACGATCACGCCCATGCTGCTGTTCTTCGTTTTCTCGATGGCGAACATGAAGCCGAACGCAATCGCCATGAACGCGATGAAGCTCATTGCCGGGCTGGTGGCCGCGAAGAGAGAAAAGCCCGTCGCTACGCCGACCCACGCGCCGAGCACCGTCGGCACCATGGAAAGCGCGAGCAGCCAGTAAGTGTTGCGTAGCACGCGGTTGCGCACCTCGACCGAAGTGACGCTGCCGTTGCGTCCAAAACTGTAGGGTGATTCGTTCATGGTTTCTCCTTGCTTCAAATTGTCTGTCGTCGACCCGCGCTACATCCGTCATACACGAATGATACGGTAGGAATACTTAAGCGATTATGAGGCCGTTGCCCGCGCCATTCCGATTTCGTGCAGTGCCTGATGTCGCGAGGCGGTTGCAAAGCGCGGCTCGACTCCAATATGACTGCCGCACGGTCCGAAATCAATGGCGCCGACGTTTCTCGGCGAGATACACGCTTGAGGCACGCTGACGTATGACGGTTCGACCCTTACGGCGCCGTAAGGTTTCAATCGCAATCATACCCTGCTTCATGCTACAATTGTCGATTCCTTTTAATCCGTAAACCGTTAATTTTTTGGAGTTTTTCATGGCAATCGAGCGCACCCTGTCGATTATCAAGCCGGACGCAGTGGCAAAGAATGTTATCGGCCAAATCTACAGCCGTTTCGAGAGTGCTGGACTCAAGATCATTGCTTCGCGCATGGTGCATCTGTCGCGCGCGGACGCGGAAAAGTTCTACGCAGTGCACGCTGCACGCCCGTTCTTCAAGGACCTCGTGGAATTCATGATCTCCGGTCCGGTGCAGATTCAAGTGCTGGAAGGCGAAGGCGCGATCATCAAGAACCGCGACCTGATGGGCGCGACCGATCCGAAGAAGGCAGACAAGGGCACGATCCGCGCTGATTTCGCGGACAGCATCGATGCAAACGCCGTGCATGGTTCCGACGCTCCGGAAACGGCAGCGCAAGAAATCGCGTTCTTCTTCCCGCAAGTGAACGTCTACTCGCGTTAAGTCGCGCGTTGGTTGCCGCATCGGTCCGCGCCTCGAGGCAATGCGCCGGATCATGTGGCTGTCGCGCCGGCATCGCTTGAAAAGCTGGAACATGCAGGAATTGGCGCGAACGGTCTTGGGCAAAATCTCCGAGCTTCGCAATCTGAAATGGCAGGACTCGACATGACGAACAGCAGCACCGTCAATCTTCTCGATCTCGACGCCGCCGGGCTCGTCGCTTATTGCGACAGCCTTGGCGAAAAGCCGTTTCGCGCCAAGCAATTGCAGCGCTGGATCCACCAATATGGCGTCGACGACTTCGACGGCATGACGGACCTCGCGAAATCGCTGCGCGAAAAACTCAAGGGTCGCGCCAGTTTGGCGATGCCCGAAATCTCTCGCGATCACGTTTCCACCGACGGCACGCGCAAGTGGCTGATCGACGTAGGCAACGGCAACGCGGTCGAAACCGTGTTCATTCCCGAGGAAACGCGCGGCACGTTGTGCGTGTCCTCGCAGGCAGGCTGCGCGGTGAACTGCCGGTTTTGTTCCACGGGCAAGCAGGGATTCTCCCGCAATCTGACCACTGGCGAGATCATCGGGCAGTTGCGCATGGCCGAATTCGCGCTGCGCAAGTCGCTCGGGCGCGAAGTCGGCGGCCTGGGAAAGGGCGAGCGCGTCATCACCAATGTCGTGATGATGGGCATGGGCGAGCCCATGCTGAATTACGACGCCGTCGTGCCCGCCATGCGTCTAATGCTCGACGACAACGCCTATGGCCTGTCGCGCCGTCGCGTGACGCTATCCACTTCCGGCGTCGTGCCCATGATGGACCGCCTCGCCGCGGATCTGCCAGTGGCGCTTGCCGTGTCGCTACACGCGCCGAACGACCCGCTGCGTGACATGCTGGTGCCGCTCAACAAGAAGTATCCGCTGCGTGAATTGATGGCTGCGTGCCAGCGCTATCTGAAGGTTGCGCCGCGCGATTTCATCACGTTCGAATACTGCATGCTCGACGGCGTCAACGACACCGAAGCCCATGCGCGCGAACTGCTGGCCGTCACGCGCGACGTGCCGTGCAAATTCAACCTCATTCCGTTCAATCCGTTCCCGGAATCAGGTCTGACTCGCGCGAAGAACGAGCAGATCAAGCGCTTCGCGCAGGTTCTGATGGACGCGGGCATCGTCACCACCGTGCGCAAGACGCGCGGCGACGACATCGACGCAGCTTGCGGGCAGCTTGCGGGCGAGGTGAAGGATCGCACGCGCCTCGTGGAACGCATGGGTCGCGCGCCAGGCAAGGTGATCGAGGTGCGCGCGGTCTGACGCATTGCCGCCGTACAGCGAAGAAAAACAAGTCCGAAAAGACGGAAGTCGCGCCAGGCCGGCGCGCAAAGCCGAACATTTTGTTATAAAGCGGTCTGCAACATTGCCGGGGCTGTATCGTTCACGTTTTGATGCAATCCGCCGGCTTAGCCGCGCTATATAAAAGAATCGATGCGAGGAAATTGGGATGAGTGAGCCGCAGCACCCGACGCCTTTTGGCAGTCATACCGGGGGTCTTCCTGTCAATGAGCATGACAGTCAGGCGGGCACTGGCGGGGCGGCATCGAACGCGAGCCAGACGGGGCCTCTGGATTCGATTGCCGCTGTCGGCGCGCGGCTCGCGCAGCTTCGTCACGCGAAGTCATGGTCGATCGACGACATTTCAGCGCGTCTCAAGGTCTCGCCGAACAAGCTGCTCGCGCTCGAAGCGGGCGACATCAGTCAATTGCCCGATCGCACGTTCGCAGCGGGTATCGTGCGTAGCTACGCCAAGGTTCTTGGTACCGATCCCGCGCCTTTCACGCAGGCGTTTCGTCGCGAGGGCGCGGCGGTCGGGCAAAATCTGAAGGTGCCGGCTTCGGCGGGTGCGGGTCTGCCGCGACAGCGCGTGTCGGTGCCACTCGGTGGTTCGTCGGGCAAGAAACGCTCGTGGCTCTGGGGCATCGCGGCGGTCGTCGTGGTGCTGGCCGCGCTCGTGATGTGGCATACCGGCGGCGATTCGTCGGCGTGGCTCGCGCGCCTCAAGTCGAGCACGGGCGCTGGCACGGCCGCGCCGGGCGACACGGTGTCCGCTTCCGTCGTCTCCACGCCTGATGAAGCCGCCGCGGCGAACACCGGCGAAGCCGCCTCGCTGCCCGAAGTGGCCGCCGCGCCGGGCGAACAGCCGATGCCACGTCCGCTCGGCACGAACGCGTTGCCGGCCTCGTCGTCGACCATTGCGGCGTTGCAGGGCGCAAGCGCGTCGGCCGCAGCCAAGCAGGCGCCGGCCGCCGGCGCTGCCGCATCCGCGCCGGTCGTCGCCGGCACGGGCGCGAGCGCAGTCGAATTGAAAGTGAAGGAAGATAGCTGGTTCAGCGTGCGCGGCAAGGACGGCAAGGAGGTTTTCTCCGGTCTCGTCCACGCGGGAAGCACGCAACGCGTGCAGGGCGAAGCGCCGTTCAAGGTGACCGTCGGCAACGCGAAGAGCGTCGATTCCATCTCGTTTGACGATCAGCCGGTCGACGCCAAGAAATACGTTTCCGCACGCGGCAACGTCGCGCGCTTCACGCTGCCCTGAACGGGCGGCGCGTAGCGGTGTCGGAGTCGGAGGTTCAGCGCGCGTGCAAGTCATGGGCATTCCGGCTTTTGCCGTGATGCCCGTTCAAGGTTCCATATTCGCACCGTCGCGCCGCTTGCACGCGGCGCCTGGTGGCCAAAGGGTTTTTCGATGCAATCCGAAGCTCAATCCCTGATTAGCAGCAAGATCTGTTCGACCGAACCGGTGTTCGGCGGCTCGTCGAAGCGTCGTGCATCGCATGCGGTGGACGTGCGCTGGGGCGGTCAGCTCGTCACCATCGGCGGCGACTCACCGGTGCGCGTGCAGTCGATGACCAACACCGACACCGCCGACGCCATCGGAACCGCCATCCAGATCAAGGAACTGGCGCAGGCGGGTTCCGAACTCGTGCGCATCACGGTGAATACGCCGGAAGCGGCGGCGGAAGTGCCGCACATCCGCGATCAACTCGACCGCATGGGCGTGTCCGTGCCGCTCGTCGGCGACTTCCATTACAACGGGCATCTGCTGCTGCGCGATCATCCGGCGTGCGCCGAAGCGCTGTCGAAGTACCGCATCAATCCCGGCAACGTCGGACAGGGCGCAAAGCGCGACACGCAATTCGCGCAGATGATCGAAGCCGCGATCAAGTACGACAAACCGGTGCGCATCGGCGTGAACTGGGGCAGTCTCGACCAGGACCTGCTCGCGCGCATGATGGACGAAAACGCCGCGCGCTCGGCGCCGTGGGAACTGCAAAGCGTGATGTATGAAGCGCTGATCCAGTCGGCGGTCGGCTCGGCGGAACGCGCGGTCGAACTCGGCCTCGGTCGCGACAAGATCATCCTGTCGTGCAAGGTGAGCGGCGTGCAGGATCTGGTCGCCGTTTATCGCGAACTCGCTAAACGTTGCAGCTTCGCGCTGCATCTCGGCCTGACCGAGGCGGGCATGGGCTCGAAGGGTATCGTCGCTTCGACGGCGGCGTTGTCGTTGCTGCTGCAGGAAGGCATCGGCGACACCATCCGTATTTCGCTGACGCCCGAGCCAGGCGGCGCGCGCACGGGCGAAGTGGTCGTCGGTCAGGAAATCCTCCAGACCATGGGCCTGCGTTCCTTTACGCCAATGGTCATTGCATGTCCCGGCTGCGGGCGCACGACCAGCACGCTGTTCCAGGAACTCGCGTCGCAGATCCAAAGCTATTTGCGCAACTCCATGCCCGTGTGGCGCGACCAGTTTCCCGGCGTCGAGAAGATGCACGTCGCGGTGATGGGCTGCATCGTCAACGGGCCGGGCGAATCGAAACACGCGAACATCGGCATCAGTTTGCCGGGTTCGGGCGAAAATCCCGCCGCGCCCGTGTTTATCGACGGCGTGAAGGTGAAGACCTTGCGTGGCGAGCGTATCGCCGAGGAATTCCAGCAAATCGTCAGCGACTACGTCGAGCGCACCTACGGGCAAGAAACCGGCAAGCGCGAAGAAACGTCCGCGGCAACACTTTAAAGACAGATGACTGAACAGAAGAAACGGCTCGGCAAGCTGACCGGCGTCAAGGGCATGAACGACATCCTCCCGCAGGATGCCGCGTTGTGGGACTTCTTCGAATCCACGGTGAAGTCGATGCTGCGCGCATACGGCTATCAGAACATCCGCACGCCGATCATCGAGCATACGCAGTTGTTCACGCGCGGGATCGGCGAAGTGACGGATATCGTCGAAAAAGAGATGTACAGCTTCACCGATTCGCTCAACGGCGAACATCTCACCATGCGGCCCGAAAACACGGCGGCGGTGGTGCGCGCGAGCATCGAACACAACCTGCTTTACGACGGTCCGAAGCGCCTGTGGTACATCGGCCCGATGTTCCGTCACGAGCGTCCGCAGCGCGGGCGGTATCGCCAGTTCCATCAGGTCGGCGTGGAAGCACTCGGTTTCGCGGGACCGGACGCGGACGCCGAAATCATCATGATGTGTCAGCGCCTGTGGGACGACCTTGGGTTGACCGGCATTCGCCTGGAACTGAATTCACTTGGCCAGCCTGACGAGCGCGCGGCGCACCGCAAGGAACTGATCGCGTATCTGGAGCAGCACGTCGACGCGCTCGACGAAGAAGCCAAACGACGTCTCTACACCAACCCGCTGCGCGTGCTCGACACGAAGAATCCCGCGCTGCAGGAAATCGCGCAGAACGCGCCAAAGCTCACCGACTTCCTGGGCGAAGAATCGCGCAAGCATTTCGAGGGCGTGCAAAGGCTGCTGAAGGCCAACAACATTCCGTTCAAGATCAATCCGCGTCTCGTGCGCGGTCTCGACTATTACAACCTCACCGTGTTCGAGTGGGTGACCGACAAGCTCGGCGCGCAAGGCACGGTGGCGGGCGGCGGCCGGTACGACCCGCTCATCGAGCAACTTGGCGGCAAGCCCACGGCCGCGTGCGGCTGGGCGATGGGCGTCGAGCGTATCCTCGAGTTGCTGAAGGAAGAGAATCTCGTGCCGGAAGCGGAAGGTACGGACGTCTACGTAGTGCATCAGGGAGAAGCTGCCGCCGAGCAGGCGTTCATCGTGGCGGAGCGTCTGCGCGACACGGGCCTCGACGTGATCCTGCATTGCAGCCCGGACGGCGCGCCTGCCAGCTTCAAGTCACAGATGAAGAAAGCCGATGCGAGCGGCGCGGCTTTTGCCGTCGTGCTGGGCGAAGACGAACTCGCGCAGGGCACGATCGGCGTAAAGCCGCTGCGCCGCGCGGGCGCCGAAACGTCGGACGCGCAAAAGAACGAGCAGGTCAACGTTCCGGCGGAAGACTTGACCGAATACCTAATCAATGCGATGGTGGCATCCGCCGAAGACTAGGCGGCCCGACACGCGGGCAATGGCCGTGGGCATCGCGCTGGATGAGTGAACTGTCCGGCATCGCGCACGGCACTCGAAGTGCAATGAAACGCAGGAAGGAATAGCTGGACGATGAGCTATCACGACGAAGAAGAATCACTGGAAAGTTTGAAAGCCTGGTGGGCCAAGTGGGGTAATTCCACGACGTGGATCATCCTCGTGGCGCTTGTAATCGCAGCCGGATACAACGGCTGGAATTACTGGCAGCGTCATCAGGCGGCCGAGGCTTCCGTGCTGTACGACCAGCTTCAGCAGGCCGTTACCGGCAATGATCAGAAAATGGTGAGCCGTATTGCGACGGACATGGAAGACAAGTTCGGCAGCACGGCCTACGCTCAGATGAGCGCGCTTACGGCGGCCAAGTCGCTTTACATGGCGGGCGATACCGCCGGCACGAAAGCGCAACTGCAATGGGCCATCGATCACGCGAAGGACGACGAGTACAAGCAAGTCGCGAAGCTGCGCCTCGCGCTGGTGCTCCTCGACGAGAAAAATTACGACGCGGGTCTGAAGCTGCTCGCGGATGCGCCGCTCGACGCCTACAAGGGTGTGATCGCGGACCGTCGCGGCGATCTGCTTGCGGCGCAAGGCAAGCGCGACGACGCCCGTGCATCCTACAAGCTGGCGCTCGGCGCGCTGCCCGCGAACGATACCTCCGCGCGGCAACTGGTCCAGTTCAAGCTCGACGCGCTCGGCGGCTGAAGAGCGCGCGCCGCCGCAATCGACCGAGCCATATAACAATCAGGCCGCCCGGCCGCGCAACGCCTTGAAGGCGAAGGCGCGGCCGGGCGCCGATCAACCGAATCCGATAATTCATGTTGCGTCCACCGATGACTTTTTTGAAACGCTACGCCGTGCCGTTTGCCTGCGCGATGACCGCCTTGCTCGCGGCTTGCTCATCCACCAAGGATGAACGCCGCGTGCCGACACCGCTCGTCGAGTTCAAGCCGGTGCTCAACGTCTCCCAGGCGTGGAAGGCGAGCGTCGGCAAGGCAGGCCGCTATCTGTTCGCGCCGGTTGCCGTGGGCGACGCAATTTTTGCCGCAGGCGAGAACGGCTCGGTCGTGAAGATCGACGCGAAAACGGGTCAGGATGTCTGGCGCATCAAGCTCAAGGACGATCTGTCGGCGGGCGTCGGCAGCGACGGCAATCTGACTGCGGTCGGCGGTCTGAAGGGTTCGGTCTACGTGCTCGGACCGGACGGCAAGCAGTTGTGGACGGCAGTCGCGCCGGGCGAACTGATCTCGCCGCCGCTCGTCGGCAACGACCTCGTGATCGTGCGTACCATCGACGGCAAGGTCGTGGCCTTCAGCGCGCAGACCGGCGAACAAAAGTGGGTCTTCCAATTGCGCGCGGTGCCGCTGAATCTGCGCGTCGCGGCGGGCATGACCTTCGCCGGCAATCAGGCCGTACTTGCTGGATTCCCGGGCGGCACGTTCGCGGCAATCAACCTGCAAACGGGCGATGCCTTCTGGCAAACGCCGGTTTCATATCCGAAGGGCGTGACCGAAGTCGAGCGCATCAACGACGTAACCGGCGCACCGGGACTCGTCGGCGCGCAGAGTTGCGCGGTGACGTTCCAGGGCCGCATCGGCTGCTTCAATGCAAATTCCGGCCGTCCGGACTGGGAAAAGAGCTTCTCGTCCGACAGCGGTCTTGCGCAGGATTCGGACTTGGTCGCAGCCGGCGACGACTGGTCGGTCGTAAATGCGTTCCGCACCTCGGACGGCTCGCAGCTCTGGAAGACGGACAAGCTGAAGAACCGCCAGGTCAGCGTGCCGTATATTCTCGGTCGCGCGGTCGTTGTTGGCGACTTCGAAGGTTACGTCCACTTCCTGAGCGCGGATAACGGCGAACTCGTCGGCCGCGCCAAGACAGACGGCAGCGCGATCACCGCGCCGCCCGTGCTCGCCGGCAACACGCTCGTGGTCCTGACGCACGACGGCGGCATCTACGGCTTTCGTCCCAGCAACTAACACGCGCGTGATCGTTTGATCGAGCGGTATTGAGCGGTATTGCGCGCTCGAAGCCCATCGCGCGGCAGGTCCGGCCAGAACCGGGCCGCAAGAGAAAGCAGGAGGCGCGGCAATCGCGCGCACTCCCGAGAGCCTGCCAGCGGAACGCAAAAAGCGCGGTGGGCTGCAAGAATCAAAGCGCGTCGCGCGAAGGCGGCGCGCCAAAACTGCCTCTGACGAGGCGCAGCGGCGTCCCAGCGCCGCAGGCTTGACACACTGACGCCGTGACGCGTCGCGCGTGCCGCAAGCCGAATCCATGCTAATTTTCGACAAGCGCAGCCGTGGCGCGGCATGAGCGGAACGAGAGGTCTCGTTCGCACGCCTCGTGTGCCGTCTTGCGTTCAACCTTGAACAACATCTGATGAAACCCGTGATTGCCCTCGTCGGGCGCCCCAATGTGGGGAAATCCACCTTATTCAACCGGCTGACGCGTTCGCGCGATGCACTCGTCGCCGATCTGCCCGGCCTCACCCGCGACCGCCACTACGGCGAAGGCCGCGTGGGCGGCGAGCGGCCGTATCTCGTCGTGGATACGGGCGGCTTCGAGCCGGTCGCGAAAGACGGCATCCTGCACGCAATGGCCCGGCAGACACGTCAGGCGGTGGAAGAGGCAGACATCGTCGTGTTCATCGTCGATGGACGCAACGGGCTCGCGCCGCAAGACAAGGCGATTGCCGACTATCTGCGCAAGACCGGCCGACCGCTTTTTCTCGTCGTGAACAAGGCCGAGGGCATGAAGTATTCGGCCGTCGCGTCCGACTTCTACGAACTCGGTCTCGGCGATCCGCGCGCGATCTCGGCTGCGCACGGCGACGGCGTTACCGAGATGATCAACGACGCGCTCGACATCGCTTATGCCGGTCAGCCCGAGGAGAGCGAAGAAGAGAAGGCGCAGCACGGCGTGAAGATTGCCATCGTCGGACGTCCGAACGTTGGCAAGTCGACGCTCGTGAACGCATTGCTCGGCGAGGAGCGCGTGATCGCGTTCGACATGCCCGGCACCACGCGCGATTCGATTTATATTGATTTCGAGCGACAAGGCCGCAAATACACGCTTATCGACACGGCGGGCTTGCGTCGTCGCGGCAAGGTGTTCGAGGCCATCGAGAAGTTTTCGGTGGTGAAGACCTTGCAGTCCATTTCCGATGCCAACGTCGTGATCCTTTTGCTCGACGCCCAGCAGGACATCTCGGATCAGGACGCGCACATCGCAGGCTTCGTGGTCGAACAGGGCCGCGCGCTCGTGGTCGGCGTGAACAAGTGGGACGGTCTGGATTCGCATGTGCGCGAGCGCACGAAGGCGGATCTCACCCGCAAGCTCAAGTTTTTGGACTTTGCTAAATTTCACTACGTCTCGGCGCTGGAGAAGAGCGGCATCAGCCCATTGATGAAGTCTGTCGATGAAGCCTACGCCGCCGCCATGGCCAAGTTGCCGACACCGAAGCTCACGCGCGCGCTCATCGACGCGGTGGAGTTTCAGCAGCCGCGCCGTCGCGGTCCGGTTCGTCCGAAGCTGCGTTATGCCCACCAGGGTGGACAAAATCCGCCGATCATCGTGGTGCACGGCAATGCGCTCGACGCCATTACCGAGACTTATAAACGCTATCTGGAAGGGCGCTTCCGAGAAACTTTCGGATTGGTCGGGACGCCACTGCGCATAGAGTTCCGGTCGAGCCATAACCCATACGCGGACAAAGGCTGAAAGCCGCGTGAGTCAAGCGTTTCAGGCCGGTCGGCCATTTGGCCAGGCTGGTGCGGAAACGAAAATCAGCTATAGTGTAGCGATTGTCGGCGGATCTCTTTTTCTTCGCCGACAATACATCCAACCTGCAAAAAAACACGGAGTTTGCTATGAGCAACAAAGGGCAATTGTTACAAGACCCGTTTTTGAACGCGCTGCGTAAAGAGCACGTGCCGGTGTCGATCTATTTGGTCAACGGCATCAAGCTTCAAGGAAACATCGAATCGTTCGACCAGTATGTCGTGTTGCTCCGAAATACGGTCACACAGATGGTCTACAAGCACGCCATTTCCACCGTCGTGCCGGCCCGTCCGGTGAATTTCCACCCGGACGCTGAATCGTCCTAAACCTCGTCGCGACCGGCGCTGTTTTAAAAAAAGCGAACATCAAACCATTCGCCGGTCGCTTCAAAAACCGAAAAATATCAATTTGATCAATGCAGCGCTCGTCGGCATCGACTTCGGCAAGATCGATTTCGAAGCCAGTCTGGAAGAACTCAGCCTGCTCGCACAAAGTGCAGGCGCCCATCCCGCCGTCACGCTAACCGGCCGCCGTTCGGCTCCGGACGCCAAGATGTTCATTGGCAGCGGCAAGGTTGAAGAACTGCGCCTTTCTTGCGAAGCGAACGACGTCGAACTCGTCATCTTCAATCACGCACTCGCGCCCGCGCAGCAGCGCAATCTCGAACTCGCGCTCGACCGCCGCGTGGTGGACCGCACGAGCCTCATCCTCGACATCTTTGCGCAGCGCGCCCGCAGCCACGAAGGCAAATTGCAGGTCGAACTCGCACAGCTGCAGTATCTGTCGACACGGCTCATTCGCGCGTGGACTCACCTGGAACGGCAAAAGGGCGGTATTGGCCTGCGCGGTCCGGGCGAAACGCAGCTCGAAACGGACCGCCGGCTGATCGGCGAGCGTATCAAGGCGCTCAAGACCCGGCTCGAGAAGTTGCGCCGTCAGCATGGTACGCAGCGTCGTCAGCGCACGCGTAATCGCACGATGTCGGTCTCCCTCGTCGGCTATACGAACGCAGGCAAGTCCACGCTGTTCAATGCGCTCACGAAGGCGCAGGCGTACGCCGCCGACCAGCTTTTCGCCACGCTCGACACAACCTCGCGTCGCGTCTATCTCGGCGAGGAAGCGGGGCACGTGGTGGTATCGGACACGGTCGGGTTCATCCGCGAATTGCCTCACCAGCTCGTCGCGGCGTTTCGCGCCACGCTCGAGGAAACCATCCACGCAGACTTGCTGCTGCATGTGGTTGATGCATCGAGCGCCGTGCGCCTCGATCAGATCGATCAGGTGAACGAGGTATTGCGCGGCATCGGCGCGGATTCCATCCGGCAGGTTCTCGTCTTCAACAAGATCGACGCGGTGCCTGAGCTGGCGGCCCGTGGCGAAGCGGTTGAAAGGGACGAGTATGGTAATATTTCGCGCGTCTTTTTGAGTGCACGCTCGGGCCAGGGGCTCGATGCGCTGCGCGCTGCCATCGCCGAAATCGCTGCTGCGGAAACGGACGAAAGCGAAGAGGCCTTACCGAGCGTGCTCGCTGAAATCGAAGCGCCGCAACTCGAGTCCGATGCAACGCAATCCCCGCTGTCCGGGTCAAACGAAACACACGACACGAACGCGCAGCCGGAAGACCACCGGCTGACCGAACAACGTGACCACAAGGTTTCCGAGCACGGTCACTGATCGGCTCGCGGAACTCCGGATTGCATCGCCCGGGCTTATCTGTCTGGATGTCTACCCCCGGCTGTCTAATGGTGAATCACCGAGTGAACGACTACAACGAGCGGACTAACAGGCAGCGCATGCATGCCGCCTTTTCGATCAACGATCCGCGCTGGGGGCGGGGCGAAGGCAACGGCGTGAAGAACGACTCGAAGCGTCCGCAAGACGGCAAGCGCCCGAACGGCAAGGACGAAGGCCCGCCCGATCTCGACGAGATGTGGCGCGACTTCAACCGTCGCATCGCCGGTCTGTTCGGGCGCAAGCCCAACGGCGGCGCGCCGCGCGAGAACGGCCGCGGCACGCGCATCGGGCTTGGCATCGTCATTGGCGTGCTGATCGCCATCTATCTCGGCAGCGGCGTGTTCGTCGTACAGGACGGTCACGTCGGCGTGGTCTCGCAGTTCGGCAAATATCGGCAAACGGTGGCGCAAGGCATTCACTGGCGCCTGCCGTATCCGTTTCAGTCGCACGATATCGTCGACATCTCGCAGGTCCGCTCGGTCGAAGTGGGTCGCGGCACCGCGCTCGCGCAAGGCAACGTGCGCGATGCCTCGGTTCTGACGAACGACGCCGATATCGTCGACGTGCGCTTCGCCGTGCAATATCAGATCAAGTCGCCGACCGACTTCCTGTTCCGCAATCTCGATCCCGACCAGAGCGTCACGCAGGCGTCGCAGGCGGCAGTTCGCGAGATCGCCGGGTCCATCAGCACGGACGACATGCTCTACAAGGATCGCGAGGCGTTGCGCGCGCGTCTAACTGAATCTATCCAGCGCTCGCTCGATCTCTACCGCACCGGTTTGCAGGTGACGGGCGTGACCGTGCAAAGCGTGCAGGTGCCGACGCAAGTGCAGGCGGCA
This sequence comes from Caballeronia sp. GAWG2-1, assembly GCF_023631405.1. Taxonomy (NCBI): domain Bacteria; kingdom Pseudomonadati; phylum Pseudomonadota; class Betaproteobacteria; order Burkholderiales; family Burkholderiaceae; genus Caballeronia; species Caballeronia sp. GAWG2-1. The sequence continues at coordinate 76,414 of NZ_JALQDD010000011.1, read as the reverse complement.
TTCGAGGAAGCTTCGCGCGTGCGTCAGGACAACGAGCGCGCTCGCGACACCGCGCAAGCCTATGCCGATCAGCTGCTGCCGCGTGCGAAAGCCGACGCGGCGCGTCTCGTCGACGAAGCCACGGCCTACGGCAATCGCCAGGTAACCGAAGCACAGGGCGACGCCGAGCGCTTCAAGCAGGTCTACGAGCAATACTCGAAAGCGCCCGCGGTCATTCGTCAACGCATGTACCTGGACACGATGCAGCAAATCTATTCGCGTACCACGAAGGTCTTCGTGGACAGCAAGGCAGGCAATAACGTGGTGTACCTGCCGCTGGACAAGCTCGTCGAGGCGAATCGTCAGCAGGTGAAAGAAGCCGATGCCGCCAGTGCCGCCGCAGCCGCAAGCGCGCCCGCTGGCGATGGCGCACAGGCGCGTGCGCCGGGCGTGGCGTCGTCGCCGGCCGTGGTGAGCGCGCCGGCCAACGGAGCGATCAACAACGGCGCGGCCAGCGCGACGACTGCAGCCAGTGCGGCCAGCGCGGCCAGTGCCGCAAGCGGTGCAAGCGACCCGTTGCGCTCCCGCGATGCTTTCCGCTCGCGCAATCGTCAAGACGACCTGCAATAAGGAGCGCGAGAACATGAATCGAATCATTGCGCTTGTGGTCGCTGTCGTGATCGTGCTGTTCATCGGTTCATCGATGATCTTCACGGTCGACGAACGGCATGCTGCTGTCGTGGCTTCCCACGGTGACGGCGAACCGAAACTCGACGGCCCGGGCCTGCATTTCAAGCTGCCCGCGCCGTTCCAGACGCTCACGCTCGTCGATACCCGCACGCTCACCATCGACGAAGCGGGCGCGGACCGCTTCGCCACGTCGGACAAGAACGACGTGCTGGTGAATACCGTCATCAAGTATCGCGTGGCCGATCCGCTCAAACTGTTCGAGAGCAACGAGAAGAACACGCAGACCGCGCAGGAGCGCATCGTCGGGCTCGCGCGCACGTCGCTCGCCAGTGCGTTCGCGAAGCGTTCGCTCACGGACGCGCTCGGCAGCCAGCAAACGCTCGCAAGCGAAGCGCAGAAGTCGGTGGAAGACGCGGCGGCGGCCTTCGGCGTGCAGCTCGTGGATTTACAGATGACGCGTATCGACTTTCCGTCCGTGGTAGCCGACTCCGTCTACAAACGCATGATCGCGGCGCGTCAGCAGGCCGCCGCCATCGAGCGCGCGAAGGGCACGGCGGACGCCGACAAGATCAAGGCGGACGCCCAGCGCGAACAACAGGCGATTCTCGCCGATGCATACAGTCAGGCACAGTCCATCAAGGGCGAAGGAGACAGCAAGGCGGCAGCCATAGCGGCGGACGCCTACGGACGCGATCCGCAGTTCTACCAGTTCTATCAGAGCCTCGAAGCGTATAAGAAGACCTTTAAACCGGGCGACGTGATGGTGGTCGACCCGAGCAGCGATTTCTTCCGCTTCATGCGCGGCCCGAACGGCGGCAGCGCGGATGTTTCTTCCGCGGCTGCCACGGCCAAGCGCTGATCGTGCCCCGCGAAAGCGCGATCCGTTCGCGCTTTCGCCTTTCTCCCTTGGAACATGGCCGAGACGTTACTGCTCGCACTTGCGTTGATGCTGATCATCGAAGGAATGTTTCCCTTCGTTTTTCCGACCGCGTGGCGCGATACCTTTCGCCGCATCGCGGAGCGCCCGACGCATCACATCCGCATCGGCGGACTGATCGCGATGGTGCTCGGGCTCATCCTGCTGCTCATCGCAACGTGAGCACACCGTGATGCGCCAATTGGCCTATCTTGTTTAAATCCGTTCGTCAAAGCGCGCCGCGTCACGCGCCGCGCGCCCCGTAGGAAACGTATCGATGTCCACCTGGTTACTTCCCGAGAATATCGCCGACGTCTTGCCGTCGGAAGCCCGCAAGATCGAAGAGTTGCGACGCCGTCTGCTCGATCGTTTCCGTTCGTACGGTTACGAGCTCGTGATGCCGCCGATGCTCGAATATCTCGAATCGCTTCTGACGAGCGGCGGCAGCGATCTGAACCTGCGCACCTTCAAACTCGTCGATCAGATGTCCGGGCGCACGCTCGGCTTGCGCGCGGACATCACGCCGCAGGTCTCGCGCATCGACGCGCATCTCTTGAACCGGCATGGCGTGACGCGTCTGTGCTATGCGGGCAATGTGCTGCACACGCGTCCGCGCGGCCTGCACGCGACGCGCGAGCAGATTCAAATCGGCGCGGAAATCTACGGTCACGCGGGGCTAGAAGCGGACCTCGAAATCCAGCAACTGATGCTCGATTCGCTGCATCTCGCGGGTCTCACGAAAGTGCGTCTGGATCTGTGCCACGCGGGCGTGCTCGCCGCGTTGCTGGAACTGGAACCGGCGGCTGCATCGCTTGGCGAAGCGCTCTATGAGGCGCTCGCGAGCAAGGATGTGCCGCGTATCAACGAACTCACGGCGCATCTCGGCCAGGTGCCGCGCGAAGCGTTGCGCGCGCTGCCTACGCTCTACGGCGACGCCTCGGTGCTCGAAACCGCGCGCGGCCGTCTGCCGAATCTGCCGGTCATCGCGCGTGCGCTCGACGATCTCGCGTTTCTCGCAAGCCAGGTCGACGGCGCCGAACTCATGATCGATCTCGCCGATTTGCGCGGCTACGCATATCACAGCGGCGTGATGTTCTCCGCCTATGTCGACGGCGTGCCCAACGCGGTCGCGCATGGCGGCCGCTACGACGATGTCGGGCTCGCCTACGGACGTGCGCGTCCGGCAACGGGCTTTTCGCTTGACCTGCGTGAAGTCGCGCGTATTTCTCCCGTCGATGCCCGCGGCAGCGCGATCCTTGCACCGTGGAAGCACGAAGACACGCTACGCGCCGCCGTCGCCGCATTGCGCGATGCCGGCGAAGTGGTCATTCAGGCGCTGCCGGGCCACGAGCACGATCTCGACGAATTCGCCTTCGACCGCGTACTCATCGAGCGCGACGGCCAATGGATCGTCGAAGCGCGCGCCTGAACGCGGCGCATGAGCGCGGCGCATGAAGTGAGACGCGCGTCATACGAATGGATGCCGATTTCCTAACCCCGACGTATCCCGAAAAATTCGGAACCTGTGGCGAACATAGGTAAAATACGTTTTTAACCAGCTAACGAATCAACATGTCTGCCAGTGCAGTGAATGTGAACCCGGGGCGCAACGTCGTCGTGGTGGGCACCCAATGGGGTGATGAGGGCAAGGGCAAGATCGTCGACTGGCTGACGGACCACGCCCAGGGCGTCGTGCGCTTCCAGGGCGGTCATAACGCCGGCCACACGCTCATCATCGGCGGCAAGAAAACCATTCTGCGCCTCATCCCTTCGGGCATCATGCGCGCGGGCACGGCCTGCTATATCGGCAATGGCGTCGTGTTGTCTCCGGAAGCTTTGTTCAAGGAAATCGACGAGCTCGAAGCCGCGGGCATCGACGTTCAGAAACGCCTGTTCATTTCCGAAGCCGCCACGCTCATTCTTCCATATCACGTCGCGATCGATCAGGCGCGCGAAGCGCGTCGCGGCGCGGGCAAGATCGGCACCACGGGGCGCGGTATCGGTCCGGCATACGAAGACAAGGTCGGCCGTCGCGGGCTGCGCGTGCAGGACCTCTTCGACGTGCCGGTGTTTTCCGAACGTCTGCGCGAAGTGCTGGACTTCCACAACTTCGTGCTGAGCAAGTATCTGGGCGCGGCCGAAGTGGACTACCAGCAAACGCTCGACACCATGCTCGGTTACGCGCCGCGTCTCGAACCCATGGTCACGGACGTCTCGCGCCGTCTGTACGACGAAAACCACGCTGGCCGCAATCTGTTGTTCGAAGGTGCGCAAGGCACGCTGCTCGATGTCGATCACGGCACTTACCCGTTCGTCACGTCGAGCAACTGCGTCGCGGGTGCGGCGACTTCGGGCGCGGGTATCGGTCCGCAACGGCTCAACTACATTCTCGGCATCACCAAGGCGTATTGCACGCGCGTCGGTTCGGGCCCGTTTCCGAGCGAACTGTACGATGCCGACAACGCGCAACGTCAGGACCAGGTGGGCTTGAACCTGGCGACCGTCGGCAAGGAATTCGGTTCGGTCACGGGTCGTCCGCGTCGCACGGGCTGGCTCGACGCCGCCGCGCTGCGCCGCTCCATTCAGATCAACGGTATTTCGGGGCTGTGCATCACCAAGCTCGACGTGCTCGACGGTCTCGAAGAAGTGAAGCTGTGCGTAGGCTATAAACTCGACGGCAAAGAGGTCGATATCCTGCCGCGCGGCGCCTCGGAAGTGGCGCGTTGCGAACCGGTCTACGAGACCTTCGGCGGCTGGAAGGAAAGCACCATCGGCATCACGCAATGGGACAGTCTGCCCGAGAACGCGCGTGCTTATCTCGTGCGCGTGCAGGAAGTTGCCGGCGTGCCCATCGACATGGTGTCGACCGGACCGGACCGCGATGAAACCATCCTGTTGCGTCATCCGTTCAAGGTCTGAGCGCGAGCGTTTCAACCTGAGCCGGACGCTGTAAAGAATGTGGCCGCTACCTTGCGGCCACATTTCATATATAACCCGTAGTACGTATTTGAAAGAGTCTTACCATGATCGCGATGACGGACCCGCGCAACGACGACAAAAATCTTTGGGTCAACTGGGATGAATATCACCGGTTGATCGAAGTCCTCGCGCTCAAAGTACACGACTCAGGCTGGAAGTTCGACAAGATCCTGTGTCTGGCGCGCGGCGGGCTGCGCGTCGGCGACCAACTTTCGCGCATTTACGACTTGCCGCTCGCCATTCTCGCAACGAGTTCGTATCGCGAAGCCGCGGGCACGGAGCAGGGCGATCTCGACATCGCGCAGTACATCACCATGACGCGCGGCGAGTTGTCCGGCAACGTCTTGCTGGTGGACGATCTGGTCGACTCAGGCGTTACGCTCGCGCGCGTGCAGGAGCATCTGAAGGAGCGCTATCCGGCCATTACGGCGGTGCGCTCGGCCGTGCTCTGGTACAAGGCGTGCTCGAAGGTTACGCCCGACTATCACGTGCAGTTTCTCGAAACCAATCCGTGGATTCATCAACCGTTCGAGGAGTGGGACACGGTACGGCCGCACAATCTCGGCGCCTGGATCAAGCGGGGCCTGCAGAACAGCCGCGAGTGAGCGCCACTTCGTCGCCTCGTTCTTGCTGCCCGATAACGGGCAAGACGCCGTTCGTCCCGCTTCATGCCGGGCGCAACGGCGTTTTTGCTTTGGGTCACCTAATTTCACAGATGCAGCCAAGCGCCCTGAATCGTTCAGCCGACGCGCACGAACGCGATGCTAAACTCACACACGCGTGTTGCCGGGCAATCGGGCAATACGAGAGGCAGCGTTTTTGCACGCGACGTTAGATAGAATGGCGTTCGTTTCTTTCCGCCCTGGACGGACATCTCGCTTTTATGACTAACATGACTCACGCGCAAGAGCATAAACAGCCTTTGCCATCTCTTGCGCTCGCCGCCATTGGCGTCGTCTTTGGCGACATCGGTACGAGTCCGCTCTATTCCCTGAAGGAAGCGTTCAGCCCGTCGCACGGCATCGCGCTTTCCGAGGCGTCCATTCTCGGCGTCATCTCCTTGCTCTTCTGGGCCATCGTCATGGTGGTCGCGGTCAAGTACGTGCTCTTCGTCATGCGCGCCGACAACAATGGCGAAGGCGGCGTGTTCGCCATGATGACGCTCGCGCTGCGCAGCGTGAAGGAGCCGGGCCGCATGTCGGGCGTGCTGCTGATGCTAGGCATCTTCGGCGCCTGCATGTTCTATGGCGATGCGGTCATCACGCCCGCCATGTCGGTCATCTCGGCGGTGGAAGGGCTGGAACTCGCCGCACCGAAGCTGTCGCCTTACGTGCTGCCGATCACCATGGTCATCCTGGTCCTGCTGTTCTGGATTCAGCGCCATGGCACGGCAGTGGTCGGCAAGCTGTTCGGCCCGATCATGCTGGTGTGGTTCATCACGCTCGCCGTGCTGGGCGCTTATCACATCGTGCTCGCACCGGGCGTGCTGGTCGCGCTCAACCCGTACTATGCAATCTCCTTCATGGCCTCGCACGTGTTGCAGGCTTACATCGTGCTCGGCTCGGTCGTGCTGGTGTTGACCGGCGCGGAAGCGCTCTATGCCGATATGGGCCACTTCGGCGCGAAGCCCATTCGCTGCGGCTGGTACGCGCTCGTCATGCCGTCGCTTCTGCTGAACTACTTCGGGCAGGGCGCGTTGCTCATGCATACGCCGTCGGCCATCGAAAGTCCGTTCTTCTTGCTGGCGCCAGACTGGGCCTTGCTCCCGCTCGTGATCCTTTCCACCGTCGCCACGGTGATTGCATCGCAGGCAGTGATTTCGGGCGCGTATTCGCTGACGAGTCAGGCTATTCAGCTCGGTTACGTGCCGCGCATGAAGATCCTGCATACGTCGGAACTGGCGATCGGGCAGATCTATATTCCGCTCGTCAACTGGATGCTGCTCTTCATCATTCTGTGCATCGTGGTGGGCTTCAAGAGTTCGGAGAATCTGGCGGCGGCTTATGGACTGGCCGTGACCGCGACCATGCTCGTCACGACCATCCTGCTCTCGGTGGTGATGGTCAATCTCTGGGGCTGGAACCGCTGGCTCGTCGGCGCGTTGATCGCGGTGCTGCTCACGATCGACATCGGCTTCTTCGGCGCGAGTCTCTTGAAGATCGGGCAGGGCGGCTGGCTGCCGCTGTGCATCGGCGGAATACTCTTCTTCCTGCTGATGACCTGGTACAAAGGCCGCATGATCGTGAAGGATCGCACGGCCGCCGACGGTATTCCGCTCATGCCGTTCCTGCAAGGGCTGCTCGCGCATCCGCCGCATCGCGTGTCGGGTACGGCGATCTACCTGACAGGCAGCGATTCGCTCGTGCCCGTGAGTCTTCTGCACAACCTGAAGCACAACAAGGTGTTGCACGAGCGCACCATTTTTTTGAACTTCATCACGCGCGATATTCCGTATGTGGATGGCGCGCATCGCATGGAAGTGAAGGACGTTGGCGGCGGGCTCTTTCTCGTGAAGGCCGCGTATGGCTTCAATGAAACGCCGGACGTGAAAGCCGTGCTCGAACAGATCACGCGCACGCACGCAATGACGTTCGAACTCATGGACACGTCGTTCTTCATGGCGCGTGAAACCGTGGTGCCGACCGAGTTGCCGGGCATGTCGGTGTGGCGCGAGCGCGTGTTCGCGTGGATGCATCAGAACGCCGCGAAGCCGACGGACTTCTTCAGCATTCCGGCCAATCGCGTCGTGGAGTTGGGCACGAAGATCGAAATCTGACGAGCGCTTGCTCCCGGAAACAAAAAACCCACGCCGCAAAGCGTGGGTTTTTTGTTTGAAGCGTGCCGGCTGTCAGCGTTTGAGCTTGGCGAAAGCAGCAGCCATCGCGCCACCCGGTTCCGGCTCGCGGCGCTGATTATTCGAACGCGCATCGCGCCCGCCGCCCGCGCGCCGGTCCTGCTGGCCTGCACGCGGTTGCGAAGGCGCGCCGCTGCCTGCCGCTGCCGGCGCGAAGTCATCGTCGAGACGCATGGTCAGCGAGATGCGCTGCCGCTTCACATCCGTTTCAAGCACCTTCACCTTGACGACCTGGCCTGCCTTCACGACTTCATGCGGGTCCTTGATGAACTTCGTCGACAGCGCGGAAACGTGCACGAGTCCGTCCTGATGCACGCCGATATCGACAAACGCGCCGAACGCCGCGACGTTCGTCACCACGCCTTCGAGCACCATGCCCGGTTCGAGATCGGCGATCTTCTCGATGCCTTCGCGGAACGTCGCAGTCTTGAACTCCGGACGCGGATCGCGGCCGGGCTTTTCCAATTCGGCGAGGATGTCGCGCACGGTCGGCAGACCGAAGCGGTCGTCGACGAATTCGGTGGGCGAGAGGCCCGTGAGCGCTTCACGCTTGCCGAGCACATCGCCGACATGCTTCTTGATTTTCGCGAGAATGCGCTCGACGACCGGATACGCTTCCGGGTGCACCGACGAGCGATCCAGCGGATTCTCACCGTTGTTGATACGCAGAAAACCCGCGGCCTGCTCGAACGTCTTGTCGCCGAGACGCGGCACCTTCTTCAAATTCTCGCGCGACGCAAACGGCCCGTTGGCATCGCGATAATCGACGATATTGCGTGCAAGCGTCGCGTTCAAACCGGATACGCGCGCAAGCAGCGCGACCGAAGCCGTGTTGGCATCGACGCCGACGGCGTTCACGCAATCTTCGACGACCGCATCGAGCGAGCGTGCGAGTTCGCGCTGATTCACGTCATGCTGGTACTGGCCGACGCCGATCGCTTTCGGGTCGATCTTGACGAGTTCCGCGAGCGGGTCCTGCAGACGGCGCGCAATGGAAACCGCGCCGCGCAGTGAAACATCGAGGTCCGGAAATTCCTTCGCCGCGAGTTCGGAAGCCGAATACACCGACGCGCCCGCTTCGGAGACGACGATCTTCTGCAACCTGAGTTCGGGATGCTTCGCGATGAGCTCGCTCGCGAGCTTGTCGGTTTCGCGCGATGCCGTGCCGTTGCCGATGGAAATGAGCTCTGCCTGCGTCGCCTTGGCAATGCGCGCGAGCTTCGCGAGCGAACCGTCCCAATCGCGGCGCGGCTCGTGCGGATAGATGGTGTCGGTGGCCAGCACCTTGCCCGTGCGATCGACGACGGCGACTTTCACGCCGGTGCGCAGACCCGGATCGAGGCCAATCACGGCTTTCGGGCCAGCGGGCGCGGCGAGCAGCAAGTCCTTCAGATTGCGCGCGAACACGCGAATGGCTTCGTGCTCGGCTTCCTCTCGCAACTTGGTGAGCAGTTCGTTTTCGATATGCGGCTGCACCTTGACGCGCCAGCACCAGCGGCACACGTCGGCGAGCCATTTGTCGCCCGCGCGGCCGCGATTGGCGATGCCCACGTGCTGCGCGATCATCACTTCGCCCGGATGCGGCGTTTGTGCGTCGAGTTCCTCGCCGAGCCCGAGTTTCACGCTCAGGACGCCCGCGTTACGGCCACGGAACAGCGCGAGCGCGCGATGCGATGGCACCGTGCGGATGGTTTCGCTGTAGTCGTAGTAGTCGCGGAATTTTTCGCCTTCCTCGCCTTGCTTGCCCTCGACCACGGTCGACATGACAAGCCACTGGTTGAACAGGTGCTCGCGCAGCTTGCCGAGAATCTCGGCCGTTTCGCCGAACTGCTCGGACAGGATATCGCGTGCGCCGTCGAGCGCGGCCTTGATATCGGCGACGCCTTTTTCCGTATCGACGAACTTCGCGGCTTCGCTCTGCGGATCGAGCGTCGGGTCGGCAAGGAGCGCCTGTGCAAGCGGTTCCAGGCCGGCTTCGCGAGCAATCTGCGCGCGCGTGCGACGCTTCGGCTTATACGGCAGATACAGGTCTTCCAGCACCTGCTTGCTGTCCGCGCCTTCGATCGATGTACGCAGTTCGTCGGTGAGCTTGCCTTGCTCGTCGATGCTCGAAAGAATCGTGGCGCGCCGGTCTTCGAGTTCGCGCAAATACAGGAGGCGTTCTTCGAGCGTGCGCAGTTGCGTGTCGTCGAGATTGCCGGTCACTTCCTTGCGATACCGGGCGATGAACGGGACAGTCGAGCCTTCATCGAGAAGCTGCACGGCGGCGGCCACCTGGCGCGGCTGCACGGTAAGCTCGGTGGCAATGCGCTGTACGATCTTGAGTGCTACGGTTTGCGTCATGGTCTGCGCTGTCTGCTCTCTGCTGGCCTTGTGCAACGGCAAGACGCAGGGCGCGCATCTCGTGCGACGCGTTGCGCGCTTTACGCCCTGTGTCCCGCTTGGTGCGCGCTGACTACTTCTTGCGCCTCGCAAAGCGGGCGTGCTGCCGGTTGCGGCCGGGTTGCTTGAGCGGGGGATTTTGCCATAAATGGAGAAGGGCTCCGGTTCACGGTGATAGAATTTCGGCATCGCGCAGGCTGCATTGCGTCTGTCGTTGCATCGCTTAATGCATCGGGTCTTTATCACGTTGCCGTCCATTCATTTGCCCAAACTTCGCCTTTCCTCGCTCGCGTCCATCTGCGCCGCGTGCGCGTTTCTGTGCACGCTCGTTCTCGCGCCGAATGCCATCGCGCAGACGCCCAAGGGCATCGACCCCACCACGTCGGTGCGCGCCACGCCGCTCGGCGATGCCTCATCCGCCATGGTCAGTGCCGAGCCGAGCGCCGAAGACGCGCTCAAGGCCGACAACGCGCGCCGGCAAAAGGCGCTCGACAAACGCACCGCGCAGAACGACTACGCATACGGCGTCAAGGAACACGACTGCTACGGCAAGTTCTTCGTGAACCACTGTCTCGACAACGCGCGCACGGCCATGCGTGAAGAGCGCAAGCAGATTCGCCAGCAGCAGCTCGCTCTCGACGACGAACAACGCGCCGAGCGCACGAAGCAGCGCGACGAACAGACCGCGCTCAAGCAGGCACAATACGATGCGGAAGCGCCGCAACGCGCCGCCAGCGAAAAGTCGAGCCAGCAGTCCTACGAGGAAAAGCAGCGTCAGAACGCGCTGTCCGCCGCGCAACGTCAGGCCGAGGCGCCGCAGCGCGCGGCCAATCAGGCCGCGTACGACCGCAAGCAGGCGGACTATCAGCGGCAACTCGAGGAAGCGCGCGCACGCGGCGTGCAGGACGCGCAGGACCGCGAGCAGAAGGCGGACCGTTACGAACAGAAACAACGCGATGCCGCGCAGCATCGCGCGGAAGTCGAGGCGCGTCAGAAAGAAGCCGCGCGCAAGCAGCAGGAAAAGGCACAGCAAGCCCAGCAGGCGCAACAGCAGCAACAGCAGCAACCAGGTAAGTGACGCCCAAGGCACCGCCCGGGCGATGAGGATGAAAGGAGGCGAGCATGCAGCAGCGCTTGAACGCACCCCGACAACCCGCCGTGGATGCCACCGTGCTCCGCGATCGCATCACGCAATTGCAGGAAGAGCATCACGGCTTGTCCACGCTCATCGACAAGATGGGCGGTATCGACGACCTCGAGCTCAGGCGCTTGAAAAAGCGCAAGCTCAAGGTGAAAGACACCATACTTCTGCTGCAACTGCAGCTCGACGGCGACGCGCATTGAAGCGCATCGACGCGGGTCGAGGCGCTTGAGGCAGCAAAGCGCCGCCATGCGCCGTGACCGCAACCGCAGGATCTAGCCCCGCCTTGAACTTACCCGCACAACCCCGCGACAGCGCAAGCGCTGCGCTCGAACTCACGGACAAGCGCCGCACGGAACTCGACGCCATCTTCTCCGCCGAAGGCCTTCTCGCGCGCGCGATCGACGGCTATCGGCCGCGCGCGTCGCAGATCGACATGGCGCGCTCCGTCGCCGCCGCGATGGAAGCGTCCGGCCGCGCCATGCCCGAACCCGCGATGTTCGAATTGCAGCGCCGCCCGGCGCGCAAGCTCGGGCCATCGGACAAGCCGCATGCGATAGACGAGGCATCCGCCGACGACGTGGGTATTGCCACCGCGACGAGCGCCGTCGATGGCGGCGAGAACACGCTGATCGTCGAGGCGGGAACGGGCACGGGCAAGACCTACGCTTATCTCGTTCCGGCCATGTTGTGGGGCGGCAAGGTCATCGTTTCGACCGGGACCAAACACTTGCAGGATCAGCTCTTTCAGCGCGATATCCCGACCGTGCGCGACGCGCTCGCCGTGCCGGTCACCGTCGCGATGCTGAAAGGCCGCGCCAACTATCTTTGCCACTACTATCTCGAACGCACCGCCGACAACGGGCGGCTGCCGACGCGTCAGGACACGTCGCATCTTCAGGAGATCGTGCGCTTCGCCAAGATCACGCGCACGGGCGACAAGGCCGAACTTGCGAGTGTCCCCGAGAACTCGCCCGTCTGGCCGATGGTCACGTCCACGCGCGACAATTGCCTCGGACAAGATTGCCCGCATTACAAGGATTGCTTCGTGATGCAGGCGCGCCGCGAAGCGCAACAGGCGGACATCGTGGTGGTGAACCATCACCTGTTCTTCGCCGATGTAATGCTGCGCGACACCGGCATGGCCGAACTCTTGCCGATGGCGAACACCATCATCTTCGACGAGGCGCATCAGTTGCCCGAGACGGCGACGCTCTTTTTCGGCGAGACGCTTTCGACCACGCAACTGCTCGAACTCGCCCGCGATGCGGTGGCCGAAGGTTTGTCCCACGCTCGCGACGCCGCCGACTGGACCAAGCTCGGCGCGGCGCTCGAACGCGCGGCGCGCGACCTGCGGCTCGCATTCCGGGAAGATTCGATTCGCCTCTCGCTCGGCCAACTCGCCGATGGCCATCCGCTTTTCGAGGCGCTCGACACGCTACAAACCCATCTCGATGCACTCACGGCCGCGCTCGGCGCACACGGCGAGCGCGCGGAGTCGCTGCAGGCGCTGGTGCGGCGCGCGCGCGAATTGCAAGGGCTTTTGTCGGGCTGGACCAAGCCGCCGACCGCGCTCGAACGTGCAGTGGTCGAAGACGCGGATACCGCCGCCGAAGCCGCGCGCGACGAGCCCAACGAGATGGTGCGCTGGATCGAAGTGTTCTCGCACACGGTGCAACTGCACGAGACGCCGCTGTCGGTCGCGCCGATCTTCGCGAAGCAGCGCGCGGGCGTGCCGCGTGCCTGGATCTTCACCTCCGCGACGCTTTCGGTGCGTGGCGATTTCACGCATTACGCGGCGCAAATGGGTTTGAACGCGCGCCGCTCAATGACCTTGCCGAGTCCCTTCGATTACCCGTCGCAGGGCCTTTTGTACGTGCCGCGCAATCTGCCGCAGCCGTCCTCGCCGCAGTTCACCGACGCCGTCTTCGACGCCGCGTTGCCGGTGATCGAGGCATCGGGTGGGGGCGTGTTCATGCTGTGCACGACGCTGCGCGCGGTCGATCGCATCTCCCAGCGTCTGCGCGACGTGATCGAGCGGCGCGGCTGGGACAATCCGCTGCTCGTGCAGGGCGACGCGAGCCGTACCGAGTTGCTCGACCGCTTCCGCGCGTATGGCAATGCGATTCTCGTCGGCAGCCAGAGCTTCTGGGAAGGTGTCGACGTGCGTGGCGATGCGCTTTCGCTCGTGGTCATCGACAAACTACCGTTCGCGCCGCCCGACGATCCCGTGCTTGCCGCGCGCCTCGACGCGCTCACGAAGAAAGGCTTGAGCCCGTTCGCCGTGCATCAGTTGCCGCAGGCCGTCATCACGCTCAAGCAGGGCGCGGGGCGGCTGATTCGCGCGGAGACGGATCGCGGCGTGCTCATGATCTGTGACACGCGGCTCGTCGATAAACCATACGGCCGACGCATCTGGCAAAGCCTGCCGCCGTTCAAGCGCACGCGTGAACTGGAAGTCGCGCGGGCGTTTTTCAGCGAAGCGGCGGACGCGTCGGCGGAGCTTGCCGAGTAAGGCTTGCAGCAGGGCGCGGGAGCGGTTGATCGACAAACAAAATGGGCGCCGAAGCGCCCATTTTTGCCTGACCAGCCGAACGATCTCGCGTTCTGCTTACCAGATCTGATACCACGCCTTTTCCGCGCTCGCGCGACGCTTGCCCGTGACATACGGGCTGTCGGGGAACGTGGCGGCAAGCACGCGCTTGGTGTCGTCGGCGAGTTGCGGCTGATCGAGCTTCTCGTATGAGAGCATCATGAGATGCAGCGCTTCTTCGGTGGCCGGCGCGTTCTTGTATTCGCGAATGGCGAGTTGCGCCCGGTTGATGGACGCGACATACGCGCCGCGACGATAGTAGTAATCCGCCGCGTGGACTTCGTGCGAAGCGAGCGCGTTCACGATATAGCGCATGCGTTGCGCGGCGTCGGGCGCATACTTGCTTTGCGGATATTTATCGACCACGACCTTGAACGCGTCATACGACTCGCGCAGCGACTTCGGGTCGCGCTCGCTCATATCCTGGCCGGAGAAGCGGCCGAAGAGTCCGAGGTCGTCGTTGAAGTGAATCATGCCTTTCAGGTAGTAGGCATAAGAGATGTCCGGATGATCCGGGTGCAGCTTGATGAACCGGTCGATCGCCTGATCCGCCGATGCGGTCTCGCCGTCTTTCCAGTTGCAGTAAGCCACGTTGATCTGCGCCTGCTGCGCGAAGTGACCGAACGGATCGCGGCCTTCGAGCGCTTCGAAATACTTGGAGCACTTGCCCCAGTCGCGGCCTGAAAGCGCGTCCTGGGCCTCCGTATATAATTTGTTGTTGTTCCACGTAGCCGTTTCGTCGGTCTTCTCCGGCAAGCCGTGGCAGGCCGTGACAATGGCGACGCTCGCGCCCAGCGCCAGATACTTGATCGATTGCTGCATCGATTGATGAATGGTGTTGAAGGCTCGCATTAGTGCTTGCTGTTCCTGGCTGAATCTCGCTATGTCTAGCTGTGTGTCCGGTGCGGTTTTCGCTCGGGATTTTCCGTTTGAATATCCCTCGAATTCCGCCCGGTTTCCCGGTCCGCAACGGTCTGGCGCGGCTTCCTTGCGTTGCCTGCATTGAAGTTTGCCCGGCAGTGTCGCGCGCTGTAAAGAACGTCTTGCGCAATGTCCCGAACTGCAGCCCGAGATGAGGACTGACTCACCGGGTACAACCCGATATCCCGTTCAAATGACCCGCTCAAGTACACGCCGTACCAAAGACCAACTCAAAGATTATAGCCGAAGCGCCAAGCCCGACGACGCAGCTTCTACCGATTCGGACGCGCATGCGCCCGATGCCGGCACGCCGCATCGCGGCAAGGAAGCGCGGCATCGCAACGAGGAAGCGCCGCGCGAGGCGCGCGTGCCGGATGAACTCGCAGGCGAGCGGCTCGACAAGGTGCTGGCCAAGATCTTCCCCGAGTTTTCGCGCAGCCGTCTGCAAGGCTGGATCGAGGAAGGGCGCGTGCTCGTCGATGGCGCCAGCGCCAAGGTGCGCCAGCCCGTGCCGCTTGGCGCGACCATCGCGCTCGTGCCCGACCTGTTGCCCGAGCAACTCGCGTTCACGCCCGAGCCGGTGCCGCTTCACATCGTGTACGAAGACGAAACGCTCGTCGTCATCAACAAGCCCGCCGGCATGGTCGTGCATCCCGCCGCGGGGAACTGGAGCGGCACCTTGCTCAACGGTCTCCTACATCGTTATGGCGATGCGGCGGCGGGGCTGCCGCGCGCGGGCATCGTACATCGGCTGGACAAGGAGACCTCGGGGCTGATGGTCGTCGCGCGCACGCTCGAAGCCCAGACCGACCTCGTGCGGCAGTTGCAGGCGCGCACGGTGAAGCGCCGCTATGTCGCGTTCGTGTGGGGCAGGATGCCGGACGACGGCACCATCGACGCGCCCATCGGCCGCGATTCGCGCGACAGGACGCGCATGGCCGTGGTTCAAGGCGCATCGGGGAAACCGGCGCGCACGCACTTTCGCACCATCGACCGGACGCAGTGGAACGGGCAGCCCGTGAGCGCGATCCATTGCGATCTCGAAACCGGCCGCACGCACCAGATTCGCGTGCACTGCGCGGCGAGCGGCCATCCGCTTCTGGGCGATCCGGTCTACGGTCACATACGCGGCCGGCGTTCGGTGACGCCGCTGCCCGACGGCTTCGCGCGTCAGGCGCTGCACGCGTGGCGGCTCGGTCTGGTTCATCCGGCAACGGGCAAGCAAGTGCACTGGCGCGCGGACGTGCCCGAGGATCTCGCCAAGCTCGCCACGGAACTCGGCTTCGGGCGCGACGACGAAGTCGAACTAGACGAAGACGACGACTTCCCGCAAGTCTATGAAATGGACGACGGCGAAGACTGGGACGACGAATACGACGACGAAGAAGGCGAACACGATGCCGATGCCGAGGACGACGAAGCATGACCCATCGCACTGACGTCACATTGAGCGCGGATGATTGCGTGTGGCCGCAATGGCGCGTCTCGCCGCGCGTGCATGCGTTCGTGACGACTCGCGCGGGCGGCGTGAGCGCGGCGCCTTTCGGTGGCGGCACGCCGGGCGCGGGCGGTCTCAATCTTGGTTTGTCGAGCGGCGATGCGCCGGATGCCGTCGCTGAAAATCGCCGTCGCGCGCTGGCGTTGACGGGCATCGGACAAGCCGCGTGGCTCGAACAGATTCACGGCACGACGGTTGAAGATGCGCACGCGGTCATCGAGCGCCGCGCAGCCGGTCCAACGCGCGCCGATGCGAGCGTGACCGACCGGCCGGGCGTCGTCTGCGTGGTGATGACGGCGGACTGTTTGCCGGTCCTCTTCTGCGACGACGAAGGCCGCGCGGTCGGCGCCGCGCATGCGGGCTGGCGAGGTCTTGCGGGCGGTATCGTCGAGAAGACGGGCGCGCGGGTGGCGCAACTCGCGGGCGTGCCAACATCGCGCCTCAATGCTTACCTCGGTCCGGCCATTGGTCCCGCTGCATTCGAAGTGGGCGAGGACGTGCTCGATGCCTTCGTGTCGATCGCGAATGCGGATCAACGCGACCTCACCGCGGCAGCGTTCAAGCCGACCGGCGCACAAGGCAAATACTTCGCCGACATCTATACGCTTGCGCGCTTGCGTTTAGCCGATATCGGCGTGGAAGCGAAGCGCGTTCATGGCGGTACGCACTGCACGGTGAGCGAGCGAGAACGCTTCTATTCGTATCGTCGCGATCGCGTGACAGGGCGCATGGCCGCCATGATCTGGCTTGGCGATTAACTGCTCGTCATCTGCATTCAGCGACAACTGCCAGCTTTAAGTCGCAGGAACTTGCGTAAGCCCATGCGAATGCAATATCTCGCATGGGGAAAACGATAATTAAAAAAATATCGCACTGCGGCAAAATCAGGTGAAGCATTGACATGCCTGAGTCCTAAGAGCAAGAATGTTCCCGGAATTCATTCAATCGGGCACGGCGTAGCTAGGTGACTCTTGTGGCGCGCAGAGTGCGCATCGACACTTGCGCGCTGGTTGAGACAAGCCCGGCGATGCCTGCATCAGCAATCAGTCTTGCGAGACTTACAGGTCAAAAGCGGGTATGGCTTCCAAATCTAGTTCCTCCTCTGCGTCCTCCGCCCGCTCCCGTACTGCCAGCAGTTCGACGGCTGAAGTTCCCGCTGATCCGACAGGCGTACAGCAAGCGTTCGATCAATGGCTCAACGCGTGGCGCTCGGTCGCCGATCCCGCGCAATGGGCGAAATTCAATCCCCAGACCAACGCGCAAACCAACGCGCAAACCAACGCGCAGACGAATGACAGAGCCGCTGCGAATAGCGCGAGCGCGCCGCCGCTCGGAGCGTTCGGTTCGTTTGGTTCGTTTCCCGGCTTGGGCGCGTTTCCGGGTTTGTCCGGTGCGGGTTTGCCCGGTGCATTTCCGAATGCATTCGGCGCGGTTCCAACCGTCATGCCGCAAATGCCCGACTTCGCGAAGATGAACGGCCTGGCCGAATTCGCCAAGCTCGCGAGCAGCATGCCGGGCTTCGGCGCGTCGATGCAGGGCTTGCCTACGTTGCCGAAGATTCCGACGGCAGCCATCGCGCCCGAGCGTCTGCAACAACTGCAAAGCAATTATTCGCGCGATGCCGCCGCTTTGCTCAAGCAGGCGGGCGAGCAGAGCATCGACCCTGCATCGCTCAAGGACCGCCGCTTCACCGACACCACGTGGCAGAACACGCCGGCATATGCCTTCACGGCCGCGTGGTATTTGCTGAACGCGCGTTATCTGCAAGAACTCGCGGACGCCGTGCAGAGCGATCCCAAGACGCGCGAACGCATCCGCTTCACGGTGCAGCAATGGGCGGCTGCGGCTTCGCCGAGCAACTATCTCGCGCTCAATCCCGAAGCGCAGAAGACGCTCATCGAAAGCAAGGGCGAGAGCTTGCGCCAGGGCATGCTCAACCTGCTCAACGACTTGCAGCGCGGCAAGATTTCGCAGTCGGACGAGTCGCGCTTCGCGGTTGGCAAGAACATCGGTTCGACGGAAGGCTCGGTCGTGTACGAGAACGAACTCGTGCAACTGATCCAGTACAAGCCGCTCACGCCGAAGGTTTATGCGCGGCCTTTGCTGATCGTGCCACCTTGCATCAACAAGTTTTATATCCTCGATCTTCAGCCTGAAAGCTCGCTCGTGCGTTATGCGCTCGAACAAGGGCAGCAAGTCTTTATCCTGTCGTGGCGCAATGCGGATCAATCGCTCGCCGCGAAGGAATGGGACGATTACGTCGAACAGGGCGTGCTCGAAACCATCGGCGTCATCAAGGACATCACGGGCGAGGAGCAGATCAACACGCTCGGCTTTTGCATCGGCGGAACCATTCTGGCGACGGCGCTCGCGGTAGCGAAGGCGCGCGGCGAAGAGCCGGCCGCGTCGATGACCCTGCTCACCTCGATGCTCGATTTTTCCGACACCGGCGTGCTCGACGTCTTCGTCGACGAAGCACACGTGCAGATGCGCGAGCAGTCGATCGGCGGCAAGAACGGCGCGCCCGCCGGGCTCATGCGCGGGATCGAATTCGCCAATACGTTCTCGTATCTGCGGCCGAACGATCTCGTGTGGAATTACGTCGTCGACAACTATCTCAAGGGACGCACGCCGCAAGCCTTCGACCTGCTGTTCTGGAACAGCGACTCGACCAACTTGCCCGGTCCGATGTGCGTCTGGTATTTGCGCAACACGTATCTGGAGAACAAGCTGCGCGAACCGGGCGCGCTGACGGTGTGCGGCGAGGCGATCGATCTGTCGACGCTCTCGTTGCCCACTTTCATCTACGGTTCGCGCGAAGACCATATCGTGCCGTGGAAGTCCGCGTATGCATCCGCGCCCATTCTCACGGGCCCGCAAAAGTTCGTGCTCGGCGCGTCGGGGCACATCGCGGGCGTGATCAATCCGCCGTCGAAGAACAAGCGCAGTTTCTGGATGCTCGACAGCCATGAGGAGCGCCTGCCCGAAACCGCCGACGCGTGGTTCGAGGCAGCCACGGAACATCCGGGAAGCTGGTGGCCGACGTGGTCCGCATGGCTCGCGCAAAACGCGGGCGAGGAAGTGAAGGCGGGCACGTCGCAAGGCTCGAAGACTTATCCGGTGATCGAGCCCGCGCCCGGACGCTACGTGCTGGAGCGCGACTTCTGACACGGCGCGAAGTCGCACGCATAACCGAATTCATTTGATGCCAAAGGAAACTGAAATGACTGACGTAGTGATCGTATCGGCCGCGCGTACAGGGGTCGGCAAGTTCGGTGGTTCGCTCGCGAAGATCGCGGCGCCGGAACTGGGGGCAACGGTGATTCGCGCGGTGCTGGAGCGTGCGGGACTGAAGCCGGATCAGGTGAGCGAAGTCATTCTGGGTCAGGTGCTGACCGCGGGTTCGGGACAGAATCCGGCGCGCCAGTCGCTCATCAAGGCAGGGTTGCCCGACATGATTCCGGGCATGACGATCAACAAGGTCTGCGGCTCGGGTTTGAAGGCCGTGATGCTCGCGGCCAACGCGATCATCGCGGGCGATGCGGATATCGTCATCGCCGGCGGTCAGGAAAACATGAGCGCGGCGCCGCACGTGCTGCCGGGCTCGCGCGACGGCTTTCGCATGGGCGACGCCAAGCTGATCGACTCCATGATCGTCGATGGCCTGTGGGACGTCTATAACAACTACCACATGGGCACGACCGCCGAGAACGTCGCGAAGGAATACGGCATCTCGCGCGAAGACCAGGACAAGTTCGCGGCGCTGTCGCAGAACAAGGCCGAGAAGGCACAGAAGGAAGGGCGCTTCGACGACGAGATCGTGCCGGTGTCCATTCCGCAGCGCAAGGGCGAGCCGCTGCGGTTTGCCACCGACGAATTCGTGCGCCACGGCGTGACGGCTGAAGCGCTTTCCACGCTCAAGCCCGCGTTTTCGAAGGAAGGCACGGTGACGGCGGCGAACGCATCGGGCATCAACGACGGCGCGGCCGCGGTCGTCGTGATGTCGGCGAAGAAGGCCGAGGCGCTCGGTCTCACGCCGCTTGCGCGCATCAAGGCTTATGCGAATGCGGGCGTCGATCCCAAGGTCATGGGCATGGGTCCCGTGCCTGCATCGAAGCGTTGTCTCGAGCGCGCGGGCTGGTCGGTGAACGACCTCGACCTGATGGAGATCAACGAAGCCTTCGCCGCGCAGGCGCTTGCCGTGCATAAGCAAATGGGCTGGGATCAGTCGAAGATCAACGTGAACGGCGGCGCAATCGCCATTGGCCATCCGATCGGTGCATCGGGCTGCCGCATTCTCGTGACGCTCTTGCACGAAATGCAGAAGCGCGACGCGAAGAAGGGTCTGGCGTCGCTGTGTATCGGCGGCGGCATGGGCGTGGCGCTTGCGCTCGAGCGTGACTGAGCGCAACACCCGAAGGCATGGGAAGGGCCAAGCGGAAGGCGTCGTTCGAACGCCGTTCCGCATAACGAAAATGGAGTGAGGAATGACAAAGCGCGTAGCGTATGTAACCGGCGGGATGGGCGGAATTGGCACGAGCATTTGCCAGCGCCTCCATAAGGATGGCTTCACGGTCGTCGCGGGCTGCGGCCCGAACTCGCCGCGCCGGGTGAAATGGCTGGAAGACCAGAAGACGCTCGGCTTCGATTTCATCGCGTCGGAAGGCAATGTGGGCGACTGGGAGTCTTCCAAGAACGCGTTCGACAAGGTCAAGGCGGAAGTCGGCGAAGTCGACGTGCTGGTGAACAACGCGGGCATCACGCGCGATGTCGTGTTCCGGAAGATGACGCATGAAGACTGGACCGCGGTCATCGACACCAACCTGACGAGTCTTTTCAACGTGACGAAGCAGGTGATCGACGGCATGGTCGAGCGCGGCTTCGGGCGCATCATCAATATTTCGTCGGTGAACGGTCAAAAAGGGCAGTTCGGCCAGACGAACTACTCCACCGCGAAGGCCGGTATTCATGGCTTCACGATGGCGCTGGCGCAAGAAGTGGCGACCAAGGGCGTGACGGTCAACACGGTGTCGCCGGGTTATATCGGCACGGAGATGGTGAAGTCCATTCGCCCCGAAGTGCTGGAGAAGATCGTGGCGACCATTCCCGTGCGCCGGCTCGGCACGCCGGATGAAATCGGCTCCATCGTCGCGTGGCTCGCTTCCGATGAATCGGGATTCTCCACCGGCGCGGATTTCTCGCTGAACGGCGGCTTGCACATGGGCTGACGGGCGGCGGCGTCCCTCACGGAAGGCGCGAAGGCGTGAAGGCGTGAAGAGGGACGCTGCTGCTTGCCGGATAGATCAACGACGCGGCGAACTGGCGGCAACGCTTTATTGCGACAATGCAAGCCGTGGCGGCTGGCACCGCAGTAAAGTCCTGCGTTTAAAGGCGTTAAATGACCACCACTACTACAAAGAAATCCGCCGAACGACTCATCAAAAAATATCCTAACCGGCGGCTCTACGACACGGAAACGAGCACCTACATCACGTTGTCGGATGTGAAGCAGCTCGTGCTCGATCAGGAAGAATTCAAAGTGCTGGACGCGAAGTCGAGCGACGACCTCACGCGCAGCATTCTCCTGCAGATCATTCTCGAGGAAGAGAGCGGCGGCTTGCCGATGTTTTCATCGGTGATGCTCTCGCAGATCATCCGCTTCTACGGCCATGCCATGCAGGGCATGATGGGCACGTATCTGGAGAAGAATATCCAGGCGTTCATCGACATCCAGCAGAAGCTGTCCGAACAGAGCAAGGGCATCTACGACGGCAACGCGCTCAATCCGGAAGTCTGGTCGCAATTCATGAACATGCAGGCGCCGATGATGCAGGGCATGATGACGAGCTACATCGAGCAGTCGAAGAACATGTTCGTGCAGATGCAGGAGCAGATGCAGACCCAGGCGAAAACGATGTTCAACACGTTTCCGTTTCCGACGCCTGTCGTGCCGCCGACGACCGAGAAGAAATAGGCGCTCATGGCCCGAGCGCACGGGCCGACTCAGCGACCGCCGCGCCGAGCGGCGGATGCGCTTGAAAATCCGCCGAGACTTCGCCGAATGCCATGAAGCCGCCGCGGGTGACTGCGTGCTGGCGCCATCGTGCGTCATTGACCGGACAGCGCAACGCGCGCTTGAGGAAATCGCCCTTCTCGACGCAGGCAGGAATCTCGCCCGTCCAGTTAATACGCGCGTGGGAGAAATCGTCTGTGAAGATGTATGCGGCCGGCCGTCAGTGATTCTCCACGCCACAACCGGTTAAAATACGAGATTCGCCTCGACCGAGGCACGCGCTGTCGCCCGCGCGCGTCTTTCTCCGGATGTCCCCGTGAATACTTCTTTGAAATCAAGTACTAGCACGCCCGCGCCGCGCATCGGCATGGTCAGTCTCGGCTGCCCGAAAGCCCTTGTCGATTCCGAGCAGATCATGACTCAGCTGCGCGCCGAAGGTTACGAAATCTCCGGCACCTATGACGGCGCCGACCTCGTCGTGGTCAACACCTGCGGCTTCATCGACGAAGCCGTGCAGGAAAGCCTCGACGCCATCGGCGAAGCGCTTGCCGAGAACGGCAAGGTCATCGTGACGGGCTGCCTGGGCGCGAAAAAGAGCGCGAGCGGCACGGGGCTCATCGAAGAAGTGCATCCGAAAGTGCTCGCCGTCACCGGTCCGCATGCGACCAGCGAAGTGATGAACGCCGTGCACTCGTATCTGCCCAAGCCGCACGATCCGTTCACCGATCTCGTGCCGCCCGCGGGCATCAAGCTCACGCCGCGTCATTACGCGTATCTCAAGATTTCCGAAGGCTGCAATCATCGCTGCACGTTCTGCATCATTCCCTCGATGCGCGGCGATCTCGTTTCGCGCCCCATCGCCGAAGTCATGCTCGAAGCCGAAAATCTGTTCAAGTCTGGCGTGAAGGAACTGCTCGTCATCTCGCAGGACACGAGCGCGTACGGTGTCGATGTCAAATACCGCACCGGCTTCTGGGACGGCAAGCCTATCAAGACGCGCATGACCGAACTCGTCGGCGCGCTCGGCGAGCTCGCGTCGCAATACGGCGCGTGGGTGCGTCTGCATTACGTGTATCCGTATCCGAGCGTCGACGAAGTCATCCCGATGATGGCCGAAGGCCCGCTGCGCGGCCACGTTCTGCCGTATCTCGATGTGCCGTTTCAGCATGCGCATCCCGAAGTCCTGAAGCGCATGAAGCGCCCGGCCAATGCCGAGAAAGTGCTCGAACGCGTGAAGACGTGGCGCGAGATTTGTCCCGATCTGACCATCCGCAGCACCTTTATCGCGGGCTTTCCGGGTGAAACCGAGGAGCAGTTTCAAACGCTGCTCGACTTTATCCGCGAGGCGGATCTCGACCGCGTCGGCTGCTTCGCGTATTCGCCGGTCGAAGGCGCAACGGCCAACGAACTCGATGGCGCGCTGCCCGACGAAGTCCGCGAGGAACGCCGCGCGCGCTTCATGGAACTGGCCGAGGAACTGTCGGCCGCGCGCATGAAAAAGAAAGTCGGCAAGACGCTGCGCGTGCTCGTCGATGAAGTGAGCACGGACGGCGGCGTTGGCCGCACGGCGGCGGATGCGCCGGAAATCGACGGCGTGGTGTATATCGCGCCGGCGACGAAGGCGTCGAAGCGCTACAAGGCCGGCGACTTCGTCTCCGTCAGGATCACCGGCGCGGACGGCCACGATCTCTGGGGCGAGGTATAAGTCATGGCGCATTCCATGCCTTCGGTGCTCGCGCTCGGCGAGGCGATGATCGAGTTCAACCAGTCGACGCGAAATCAGCCGAACTATCTGCAAGGCTTCGGCGGCGATGTCTCGAACTTTCTGATCGCGGCGTCGCGGCAAGGCGCGTCGACGGGCTTCGTGTCCGCCGTCGGCAACGACCAGTTCGGGCAACTGCTGCTCGATCTCTGGCGCACGGAGAATGTCGATACATCGACGGTGCGTATCGACGATACCGCGCCCACGGGCGTTTATTTCGTGTCGCACGGCGAGAGCGGGCATCGCTTCGATTACTTGCGCGCGGGTTCGGCGGCGAGCCGTTATGCGAGCGCGCATCTGCCGCTCGACGCGATCGCGGCGGCGAAGGTCGTGCATCTGTCGGGAATCAGTCTCGCAATCGGCGTATCCGCGTGCGATGCCGCTTTTACCGCGATGGATCACGCGCGCTCGCACGGCGCAAAGGTGAGTTTCGACACGAACCTGCGCCTGAAGCTGTGGCCGCTCGCGCGCGCCCGCGCGGTGATGCTCGAAGCGCTGCGCATGACGGACATCTGCCTGCCGAGCTGGGACGACGTGACCGTCATCACGGGCCATGAAGACAAGGACGCCATCGTCGACTTCCTGCTCTCGCTCGGCTCGAAAGTCGTCGCGCTCAAGCTCGGCCGGGAAGGCGCGTATATCGCGACACCCAATGAGCGGCGCGTGGTGCCGGGCCGCGTCGTGAACGCGGTCGATGCCACCGGCGCCGGAGATTGCTTCGGCGGCGCGTTCATCGCGCGTATCGTCGCGGGTGACGACCCTTTTACGGCGGCGGGTTATGCCAACGTGGCGGCGGCGTTATCGACGCAAGGCTTCGGCGCGGTAGCCCCGATTCCGACCAGAAAGACAGTGGAGTCCGCGCTCGCGGAGTAAAAGACCCACGCAAACTCAGGAGACAAGAACATGACGCGAGAAGTAGTGGTGGTAAGCGGTGTACGCACGGCAATCGGCGACTTCGGCGGCGCGCTCAAGGATTTCACGCCGACCGATCTCGGCGCGCGCGTGGTGCGCGAAGTGTTGTCGCGTGCAAACGTGCAGGGCGACGAGGTCGGCCATGTCGTGTTCGGCAACGTGATCCAGACCGAGCCGCGTGACATGTATCTCGCGCGCGTGGCCGCGCTCGACGGCGGCGTGACGCAACACGCGCCCGCGCTCACGGTAAACCGTCTGTGCGGCTCGGGCTTGCAGGCCATCGTGTCCGCGTCGCAATCCATCTTGCTGGGCGACGCCAAGATCGCCATCGGCGGTGGCGCGGAAAGCATGAGCCGCGCGCCTTACGTCATGCCCGCCGCGCGCTTCGGCCAGCGCATGGGCGATGCACGCGTCGTCGACATGATGCTCGGCGCGTTGAACGACCCGTTCGACAAGATCCACATGGGCGTGACGGCCGAGAACGTCGCGAACAAGTACGGCATCACGCGCGAGGCGCAGGACGCGCTCGCGCTCGAATCGCACCGGCGCGCGGCGCGGGCTATCGAAGCCGGTTACTTCAAGGAACAGATTCTGCCGATCACGCTGGCATCGAAGAAGGGCGACACCGTTTTCGATCGCGACGAGCACGTGCGCATGAACGCGACGGCCGAAGATTTTTCGAAGCTGCGTCCTGTGTTCGCGAAGGAAAACGGCACGGTCACGGCGGGCAATGCATCGGGCATCAACGACGCGGCCGCGGCTGTCGTGCTGATGGAGCGCGGCGTCGCCGAGAAGCGCGGCGTGAAGCCGCTCGCGCGCCTCGTCGCTTACGCGCATGCGGGCGTCGATCCGAAAATCATGGGCATTGGCCCCGTTCCCGCCACGCAAAAGGCGCTGGAGCGCGCGGGACTGAGCGTCGCCGATCTCGACGTGATCGAAGCGAACGAAGCCTTCGCCGCGCAAGCCTGCGCGGTCACGCAGGAACTGAAGCTCGATCCGGCGAAGGTTAATCCGAACGGTTCGGGCATTTCGCTTGGGCATCCGATCGGCGCGACGGGCGCGCTCATCACCGTGAAGGCGCTGTACGAGTTGCAGCGCATTGGCGGGCGGTATGCGCTCGTGACGATGTGCATCGGCGGCGGTCAGGGTATCGCGGCGATTTTCGAGCGCATCTGACGCTCGGAGCTTGGGTCAAGGAACGAAGGATGATCGAAACAATGAAGCGCTTGCACTGGGCGACGATCGCAGGCGCCGCATTCGCGTTTGCCGGCTGTAATTCGCCAATGCCGCCGGATGCGTCGACGGCCGCGGCGAATGCGCCTGTCAGCGCGAAGGGCGAGTCGCATGGCGCGCAGCAGGCTATCGAAACGCTTGCCTTGCCGCCGCAAAAGCCGCTCACGCCGAACCCGCAATACGCGCGCTTTCCGCGTTATGTCGGCACGCTCGGCGACCGGCAAATCGAAATGAGGCTCGGCGCGAAGACCGACGATCCCTCGGGCGTGCATGGCGAGTATCGGTTCGCGGACAGCCCGTCGGTGATCCTCGTTGCTGGCGATCGCGATGGCGATACGCTGGAGATCGAGGAATCGAACGACGGCACGCATATCACTGGCAACTGGGTGGGAAAGTTCGCGGCGGATGGCAGCGTGTCGGGCGAGCGCATGGACCCGGACGATTCCAATTCCAGGCCATTCGATCTTCGTCCAGCGGTGGCGGGAGCGACGCTGCCCGCTGTGCAGGGTGCGCCGCTCACGCGCAGTGCGCCGCCCGCGCCTTCGCTCGAACCTGCGCCGCCGCGTAATGCGGTGGGCGGGACGAGTAACGTGATCATCGGTGAGTGATGGTCGTTTCGAAGCGGGCGTCAGTGCTCGACACGACGCCCATCGCGAACCTTCCCACTTATATTCCTCGGCCGAGCGTTGGCGACACTCCCGCGCATCAACCACCCAACTCTGCTTCGACATGACCGATTCAAGCAACTCCGAACGCGACCTGCAAACCCGTATCGTCCAGCCAGATGACCGCATCACGCCGGGCTTCGAGTCCTTTTCAGTGCCGGTTACGCGCGCCTCGACCGTGGTGTTTCCGGACCTCGCCACCATGCGCGAACTCGTCTGGAGCGACGATTCGAAATGGCGCTACGGGCTGCACGGCACGCCTACGACGGTCGCGCTTGCGCAGCGGCTTGCGACGATCGAAGGCGGCGAGCACGCACTGTTGCAACCGTCCGGGCTCGCGGCCATTTCGAACGTGTACTTCGCGTTGGTGAAGTCGGGCGATCACGTGCTCGTGCCGGACAACGTGTATGGACCGAATCGCGATCACGCAGACTGGCTCGCGAGCGACTTCGGCGTCGAGGTGACCTACTACGATCCTATGAAGGGCGCGGGCATTGCCGATGACATCCGTGACAACACGAAGCTCATCTGGCTCGAAGCGCCCGGCTCGGTGACGATGGAAGTTCAGGACGTGCCGGTCATGGTTGCCGTGGCGCGCGCGCGCGGCATCGTGACGGCGATCGACAACACGTATTCGGCGGGGCTCGCGTTCAAGCCGTTCGAACATGGCGTCGATATCTCGGTGCAGGCGCTGACGAAGTATCAGTCGGGCGGCAGCGACATTCTGATGGGCGCGAGCATCGTTCGCGATTTCGAGCTGCATAAGAAGCTCAAGCGCGTGCGCATGCGGGTGGGCGTGGGTGTGTCGTCCGACGATGCATCGCTCGTGTTGCGCAGCTTGCCGACGATGCAACTGCGCTACGAGGCCCATGACCGTTCCGCGCTTGCTTTGGCGAAATGGCTGAAGACGCGCCCGGAAGTCGCGGCGGTGCTGCATCCGGCGCTGGACGATTGTCCTGGCCACGAGTTCTTTAAGCGGGACTTTTCGGGCGGCGCGGGCGGCTTGTTTTCGTTCGTGTTCGACGCGCGCCATGGCGCGGCGCAAGTCGATGCGTTCGTCGAGGCGCTCGAGCTTTTTTCCATCGGCTGGAGCTGGGGCGGGGCGCACAGCCTCGCGATGCCCTACGACATCCGGTCGATGCGCACGGCGTCGAAGTGGCCGCATGAGGGCGTGCTGGTGCGGCTTTATATCGGGCTGGAGAGCGAGAGCGATTTGAGGGCGGACGTGGAAAGGGCGTTGGAGAAGGCGTTGGGGTGAGATGCTCGCCCGGTGGCGCTTGCTCGCCTGACCGAACCCGTCGGCCGAAACAAAACCACCCAAACAAACAGTTTCGCGGATTTTTCTATCGGGTTAAGGTTCGTCTATCGGAATGACGAACCGCAGCTCCCGCATCCAGAAACATGACTCGATTCTCCTTGCTGCACATCACGCCACGGACGCATCAGGTGGAGATCGATCTCGTCTACGCGACCGATCGCAATCTCACCGGCAAACCCATCTACAAAGCGCAGCATTGTCTGCTGCTCGAACCCGCCGAGGCGGCCTTGCGCCGCGCGGTCGCCATTGCGCAAAGCTTCGGCATGACGCTCAAGATTTTCGACGCCTATCGGCCGCCGCAAGCGCAGCAGGTGCTCTGGGACTTTCTGCCCGACCCGACCTTCATCGCCGATCTCAAGCGCGGCTCGAATCACAGCCGCGGCACGGCAGTAGACCTCACGCTCGTCGATGAAAACGGCGGCGAGCTCGACATGGGCACGGGCTTCGACGCAATGGTCCCCGAGTCCGCGCACTTTCACGCGGGTTTGCCAAGGCACGTACAGCACAACCGCACGCTGCTGCTCGGCGTGATGCACGGCGCGGGCTTCGCTCATATTCCCAGCGAGTGGTGGCATTACGAATTGCCGGGCTCGCGCGAACTTGCTCTCATCGACAACGAAGAAAGCGGCCCGTTGCGGCTGATGTGAACCCAACCTCACTTCGAACGGAAAAGCACATGGTCTTGCGCAAGGCAGTCGCGGCGGCACTGGCAACGGCTCTGGTTTTGGCGGGCGCGGGAACACTGACACTCGCGCAGGCCGCCACGCCAAAGGACATGTTCGTCATGGCAACGCTGCTCGACGAGTTCACCTCGCTCGATCCCGGCGAAATCTACGAACTCGTGCCCGAGGAATACGTCGCGAACACGTACGACCGGCTGGTGCGCGTCGATCTGAAAGACCCGTCGAAGTTCAACGGCGACGTCGCGCAGTCGTGGTCGGTCAGTCAGGACGGTCTGACGTTCACGTTCAAGATTCGCCCCGGCCTCAAGTTCCATTCGGAAAATCCGCTTTCCGCCGACGACGTCGCCTGGTCCATCCAGCGCACCGCGTTGCTGGACAAGGGCGCGGCCGCCGTGCTTGCGGGCATCGGGCTCACGAAGGCCAACGCGCTGCAGAACGTGAAGAAGATCGACGATACGACCGTCGCCATAACCACCGATCAACGCTACGCGCCGACTTTCGTGTTGAACGTGCTCGGCTCGTGGCCGGCGTCGGTGGTGGATCGCAAGCTGCTCGAATCGCATCAGAAGGGCAGCGACTACGGCAACGAATGGCTCAAGACGAACGAGGCCGGTTCGGGCGCGTACAAGCTCGTGAAGTGGACGGCCAACGAC
This sequence comes from Caballeronia sp. GAWG2-1, assembly GCF_023631405.1. NCBI lineage: Bacteria > Pseudomonadati > Pseudomonadota > Betaproteobacteria > Burkholderiales > Burkholderiaceae > Caballeronia > Caballeronia sp. GAWG2-1. Next base: position 47,222 of record NZ_JALQDD010000011.1, on the reverse strand, counting down.
AGCATCGTATTGCAACGTTTCGACGGGTATCGCGCGCCGCTTGCCATGAAGCGCATCGTGCTGCGCCATGTGACCGAAGCGGCGAGCCAGCGTCTGATGATCGAGAACGGCGACATCGACGTGGCACGCGATCTGAGCCCCGACGACCTCGACACGCTTGCCAAGGCCGGCAAGATCAAGGTGAACGCCGTGCCGCAGGCAACGCTCATGTATCTCGGCCTCAACAACAAGAATCCGAATCTGGCGAAGCCCGAAGTCTGGGAGGCGATGAAGTGGCTGATCGACTATCAGGGCATTCAGAAGAACGTCATCCGCACGACGTACAAGGTGCACGAAACCTTCCTGCCCGAGGGATTCCTGGGCGCGCTCAATGACAATCCGTATCACCAGGATGTCGCGAAGGCCAAGGCGTTGCTGGCCAAGGCCGGTCTTGCGAATGGCTTCACCGTGAAGATGGACGTGCGCAACGACTATCCATACAGCGAGATTGCGCAGGCGGTGCAGGCGAACCTCGCGCTTGCCAACATCAAGGTTCAACTCATGCCGAGCGACAACAAGCAGACGCTCGGGCGCTACCGGGCGCGCGCGCATGACATCTATATCGGCGAATGGTCGGCGGACTATATCGATCCGCATAGCAACGCGCAGGGCTTCGTGTGGAATCCGGACAACTCGGATGCGTCGAGCTACAAAATGCTTGCGTGGCGCAACGCCTGGGACATTGCGCAACTGACGAAGGAAACGAACGCCGCGCTCGCCGAAAGCGATACGAAAAAGCGCGCGCAGAGCTACGAGACCATGCAGCGCGAAGTGCTCGCGAAGTCGCCCTTCGTCATCATGTTCCAGAAGGTGTCGCAGGTGGCGGCGCGGCCGGGCGTGAGCGGGCTGGAAGTTGGGCCGATCAACGATCTCGTCTCTTACAAAGACATCAAAAAGCAATAACCAGCGAAGCAGCCTGCGAATGTCCGTCACGCCCACGTTTTTCGACCGAATGCGCGCCGCGAGCGGCCGGCGAAGGGGCGTGCGCTTCGTGCTTGCACTCGTGCGCTGGATCATCATGCTCGCGGTAACATTCACCGGGCTGCTTGCGATCACGTTCTTCATCGGCCGCAAGATTCCCATCGATCCCGTGCTTGCCATTCTCGGCGACCGCGCATCGGCGGCGGCGTATGCGGCGGCGCGTTTGCAGCTCGGGCTCGACAAGCCGCTCATCGAGCAGTTCATGATCTACGCGCGCGATGTCCTGCACGGCAATCTGGGCGTGTCGCTCTTGACGGCGAATCCCGTCATCGACGACATCAAACGCGTGTTTCCCGCGACGCTCGAACTGGCGACGCTCTCGACTTTCATCGGCGTTTGCATCGGCGTGCCGCTCGGCGTGATTGCGGCCGTGAAGCACAACCGCATGGTCGACCACATCGCGCGCTTCATCGGGCTCGCGGGCAGTTCCGTGCCCGTATTCTGGCTCGCGCTGATGGGTCTGTTGCTGTTCTATGCGCGCCTTCATTGGGTTTCGGGTCCGGGCCGTATCGACCCGATGTACGACGGCATGGTCGATACGCGCACCGGCAGTCTGCTGATCGATTCGCTCCTCGCGGGCGAGTGGGACGTTTTTAGGAACGCGTTCTCGCATATCGCGTTGCCGGCGGGCGTGCTGGCGTTTTATTCCATCGCTTATCTGAGCCGCATGACGCGCTCGTTCATGCTCGAACAACTGAGCCAGGAATACGTGACGACCGCGCGCGCGAAGGGCTTGTCCGAGCGGCGCGTGATCTGGCGGCACGCGTTCGGCAATATCGCGGTGCCGTTGCTGACGGTGATCGCGTTGGCGTACAGCTATCTGCTCGAAGGCTCGGTGCTGACAGAAATCGTGTTCGCGTGGCCGGGCATCGGCTCGTATCTGACGGGCGCGCTTTTGAACGCGGACATGAACGCGGTGCTCGGCAGCACGCTCGTGATCGGCGCGACGTTCATTGCGCTTAACTTGCTGACCGACGCGCTTTACCGCGTGTTCGATCCGCGCGCACGCTGACATGGAGGACGCTTGTCGATGCATTCGCCCGTCGAGCGCACGCCGATGAATCCCGCGCGGGCGCACTGGCGCGCGTGGTTGCTCACCGACACGCCCGCGTCGCCGCGTCAGGCGGCGCTCGGGCGCGCTTATCGGCGCTGGCGCGCGTTCTCGGCGAATCCGCTCAGCATGTTCGGTCTCGCGATACTCGTGCTGCTCGTCGTGGTGGCGATCTTCGGGCCGCTCGTCGTCACGCGCGACCCGTTGCAGCAAGTGCTCGCCGAACGCCTTACGCCGCCCAACGCCGCGCACTGGTTCGGCACCGATCAGCTCGGCCGCGACATCCTGTCGAGGCTCGTGCACGGCTCGCGGCTCACGTTGAGTATCGCCATGCTGGTCGTGGTGCTCGTCGTACCCGTGGGTTTGCTCATGGGCACGGTGGCGGGTTATTGCGGCGGTTTCGTCGATACCGTGCTCATGCGCATTACCGATGTCGCGCTCGCGTTTCCAAAGATCGTGCTCGCGCTCGCGTTTGCGGCGGCGCTCGGGCCGGGCGTGCTCAACGCGGTCATCGCCATTTCGATCACGGCGTGGCCGCCGTATGCGCGGCTCGCGCGTGCCGAATCGCTGCGGCTCGCGCAGGCCGACTTCATCCACGCGGCGCGTCTGCAGGGCGCGTCGCCCGCGCGCATTCTGTTGCGCTATATCGTGCCGCTGTGTTCGTCGTCGGTGATCGTGCGCGCGACGCTCGACATGGCGGGCATCATCCTCGCCGTCGCGGGGCTCGGATTTCTGGGACTGGGTGCGCAGCCGCCGAGTCCCGAATGGGGTTACATGGTTGCCTCTGGCCGCAATGTGCTGCTCGATGCATGGTGGGTCGCAACTATTCCCGGCCTCGCCATTCTCGCCGTGAGCCTGGCGTTCAATCTGCTCGGCGACGGTTTGCGCGATGTCTTCGATCCGCGTCACGGAGGCTGACATGTCCTTGTGCGAGATCGATGGACTCGATATTTCTTTCGCCAGCCACGACGGCGTGCCAATGCCCGCCGTGCGCGGCGTCTCGTTGTCGGTCGAGCGCGGCGAACGGTTGGGTATCGTCGGGGAATCCGGTTCGGGCAAGTCGCTTACCGGCCGCGCGCTGCTCGGTCTCTTGCCGCAAGGGGCGAACTGGTCCGCGAAAGCCCTGCGTTTCGACGGCCAGGACTTGCTCGCGATGAAGCCGAACGAGCGCCGGCGTTTATGCGGCACGCAGATGAGCATGATTCTGCAAGACCCGAAATTCTCGTTGAACCCGGTCATGACCGTCGCGCAGCAAATGCGCGAAACCTTCGCGCGGCAAGGCGAACGCCTCGGCCGCAAGGCCATGCGCGCGCGTATCGTCGAGGCGTTGTCGGCGGTGCATATCCGCGATCCGGAGCGCGTGGCGGATGCGTATCCGCAAGAGCTGTCGGGCGGCATGGGCCAGCGCGTGATGATCGCGATGATGGTCTTCGCCGGCCCGCGCCTCTTGATCGCCGACGAACCCACCAGCGCGCTCGACGTGCTCGTCTCCATGCAAGTGCTTGCCGTGCTCGACGAGATGATCGAGCGTCACGACACAGGACTCGTCTTTATCAGCCACGACCTGCCGCTCGTGATGTCGTTTTGCGACCGCGTGGCAGTGATGTACGGCGGGCGGATCGTCGAGACATGCGCGGCGGCGGATCTCGCGCACGCAAAGCATCCGTACACGCGCGGGCTGCTGGCCGCCAATCCGCCGCTCGTCGATCCACCCGCCGAGTTGCCGACCTTGCGGCGCGATCCGGCGTGGCTCACGGAATCGTTCGAAGGAGACAGCGCACGATGATCGATATCGACCGCGCGAGCATTCGTTTCCGCACGAAGACCGGTCACGTCGATGCCGTGCGCGACGTGACTTTTCGCGTGGAGGAGGGCGAGGTGTTCGGGCTCGTCGGCGAATCGGGCAGCGGCAAGTCGACCTTGCTGCGCGCACTTGCCGGCCTCGTGCCACTGTCGAGCGGAAGCCTGCAAGTCAGCGATAGCCGTCCGCAGATGGTGTTTCAGGACCCGTACGCGGCGCTGCATCCGCGCTTCACGGTCGACAAGACCTTGCGCGAGCCGCTCGCGATCAACGGTATCGGCGATGAAGACGCGCGCATTTTGGCCGCGCTCGCCGAGGTCGGGCTCGGACCGGCGTTCAGATTTCGGTATCCGCATCAATTGTCGGGCGGGCAGCGGCAGCGCGTGTCGATTGCGCGCGCGTTGATCGTGGGTCCGCGCGTGCTCTTGCTCGATGAACCGACGTCCGCGCTGGACGTCTCCGTGCAAGCCGAAATTCTCAACTTGCTGCGCCGCTTGCACACGGAGCGCAAGCTCACGATGATGCTCGTGAGTCACAACCTCGCCGTGGTCGGTTTTCTGTGTCAGCGCGTCGCGGTGATGAAAAATGGCGAGATCGTCGAGCAACTCGATTTGGAAGCCGTCCGCGCGCGCGACGTGAAGCACGAATACACGCGCAGCCTCATGCGGGCGACCGAAGGCTATACGCGCAAGCACATTCGTCGAAACGACGCCATCGAATGTGGCGAAAATCACGCATAAAGCCGGTATACAATGCAGCCCGATCGCGCTCTGGCCGCGCGATGAAAACAGCGTGCCAGCCGCTGTTAGAATAGGAATTGGATTGTCGGGATCTGCCGAACAGCGCTTCAAGCGTGGTATTTCCGGCTGCCATCCGACTTCAGGCTAACCAACGGAAATCGCGACAGACCGCGCCCGCCAACCAGTGAGAGCCGGTCGAATCCCCCGATGAAATTGCTAGATGCTTTGGTCGAACAGCGGATCAACGAAGCCGCCTCGCGCGGCGAATTCAACGATCTTCCCGGCGCAGGCGCGCCCCTCGCCTTGGACGACGATCTCCTCGTGCCGGAGGAAGTGCGCGTCGCCAATCGTATTCTCAAGAACGCGGGTTTTGTCCCGCCAGCCGTCGAACAGCTGCGCGCATTGCGCGGGCTTCAGGACGAGCTGGACCGCGTGACCGACCCGGCCGCGCGCTGCCGTATTCAGGTGAAGATGCTCGCGCTCGACATGGCGCTCGAATCCTTGCGCGGCGGCGGTTGCGTGCCGCATGAATACAGGCGGCGCATTGCCGAGCGGCTGTCCGAGCGCGCTCAGGGCCGCAGCGAGATGGGCTGATCTTGTCGCCCGACCTCCCCAACCTTTCCGACGCTTCCTTTTCCACCGCATCCGTCGATTCCTCCGACGAACGCGATCGCCGCTTCATGGTGCTCGCGCAACAAGCCGCCGATGAAGCGCGCCGCGCGGGCGAAGTGCCCGTGGGCGCGGTGATCGTTCGTGGCGATGAAGTCATCGCGACGGGCTTCAATCATCCCATTGGCGGACACGACCCGTCCGCGCACGCCGAAATGGCCGCTTTGCGCGCGGCGGCGCAATCGCTCGAAAACTACCGGCTGCCGGGCTGCGAGCTTTATGTCACGCTCGAGCCGTGCCTCATGTGCGCGGGCGCTATCATGCATGCTCGGATCGCGCGCGTGGTGTTCGGCGCGGCCGATCCGAAAACGGGCGCATGCGGCAGCGTGGTCGACGTGTTCGCCAACGAGCGGCTCAATCATCACACCAGCGTGACAGGCGGCGTGCTTGCGGACGAATGCGGCCGGTCGCTCAAGAACTTCTTTGCGGAACGAAGGCGTCTGGCGCGCGAAGAACGCGATTTGCGGCGCGCGCGCGAAGCCGGGCAGGGCGGCGAGTTCGCCGTTTCCTTCAACAAAACGAACTGATAAACGTGAAATCACGCACCATCGATCTGATCGCGCCTTCGGGCTATCCGAACGATCCGGCGGCTGTCGAGCGCGGCATCGGCAGGTTGAAAGCTCAAGGGCACAAGCTTGAAAACATCGATGCCACGCGGCGCCGTTTCCAGCGTTTTGGCGGCACCGACAGCGAGCGCGCGGCCGATTTGAACCGGCTCGCCGATCCGTCGCGTCGTTTGCCGGACGTGGTGCTCGCCGTGCGCGGCGGCTATGGCGCGTCGCGCATTCTTCATGGTCTGGATTACGACGGCTTGCGCGACAGGCTGCGCGATCAACCTGTCGCGCTCGTCGGCCATAGCGATTTCACGGCCATCCAATGCGCGCTTTTTGCGCAAGCGGGCGTCAAGACCTTCGGCGGCCCCATGTTCGCGGGCGACTTCGGCGCGGAGCATCTGAGCATTTTCACGATGACGCATTTCTGGCAGGCGATCTCGCATCCCACGCTGAATGTGACGAGTCATGAGCCGCAGCATCAATCCGTCGATGTCAGCGGCATGTTGTGGGGCGGCAATCTGGCCATTCTTGCGTCGCTGGTCGGCACGCCGTATTTGCCGCCGGTCGAGGGCGGCATTCTGTTCATCGAGGATGTGAACGAACATCCGTTTCGCATTGAACGGATGATTTATCAGCTGCATCAGTCGGGCGTGCTTGGGCGGCAGCAGGCTATCGTGATGGGCGAGTTCTCGGGCGGACGCCTGTCCGAATACGACAACGGCTACTCACTCGACGCGATGATCGATCAGGTGAGGGCAGTAACGGGAATTCCCGTCGTTACCGGCTTGCAGTTCGGACACGTCGATAACCTGCTTACGTTGCCGTTCGGCGCGTCGGCGCATCTCGTATCGAACGAGCGCGGGTTCAAGTTGACGATGTCCGATTATCCGCATCTGGTTTGATCGGGGAACGAGGGCGCTTGTCATAGCGCCTTTCTTTTATACGCATATCGCAACTAACTGTCTTTCTTCTATTTTCACGCGAATTGATATCGGCTCACTTCCCGGGCTCAATTGTCGACAAAAAAGTGCGAACAATGCTGACAAAACGTCGATGAATCCTCGCTCAGGCCCGTGAGAAAAGGCTGTGCGAACAATGGGTCGTCCCTGTATGCCCGATTCATTGCGGCTTTTTACAACAAATTGTTGACAATCTTTATGTCGATTCTAAGATGGTCAACATGCAAGCGAGCACATCATGTCCGATTCCAAACCGAGTGCAGCATCGATCGCTTCGAGCCTGAATGGCGGAGCGAATGCCGAGTCGATCGCCGAGAACATCCGCGCCGCGATCCTCGAGCATCGGCTTGCGCCTGGGGCCAAGCTGACCGAAGCGCAGTTATGCGAAGTGTTCGATGTGAAACGCGGCACGGTACGTCAGGCGCTTGCGCAACTGGCGAACGAGCGACTGGTCGATCTGGAGCCGAACCGCGGCGCCTTCGTCGCGAGTCCGTCGCTGCAGGAAGTGCATGAGGTGTTCGAGATGCGACGCATCATCGAACTGGCGGTGGTGGAGCGCATCGGCAAGGGGCACGGCATGCGTCGGCTCAAGTCGATCAGCATGACTATCGGGCGGGAGCGGCGTGCGTTCGAGAGCCGGGACTTTTCGCAGTGGATTCGCCTTTCCGGCGAGTTTCACACGGAGCTCGCCGCACTCACCGGCAACACCGTGCTGTGCGAATGTCTGTCCGGACTCGTTGCACGCTCGACGCTGATCTCGGCGCTGTATGAATCGCTCGGCAGGAGTTCTTGCTCGTTCGAAGATCACGAAGCGATTCTCGCCGCACTCGACGCCGGCGATGCCGCGAAAGCCGCGAATCTGATGGCGCAGCATCTGCGCGATGTCGAATTGAAAATGTTGGAGCGGCCAGCGCGCGGCGCGGTCGATCTGAAAGAAGTCTTTGCGCGGCCGGCCGAAAGTGCGCCGATTCTCGACGCTGTCGACCCTGTCGACCGGTAGCAAGCAACGCCTTAAGTCTGCAATGTGCGCGCCATCCAACGCGCGTCATGCTGCACTGAATGACCGCTCGTGAAATAGAAGAGCGCGCAATGAAAATCGCCGTGGCGGCAAGCGCGAAGGCAAGTGCCCGCGCGTTTTTGTCATCACGCTCCCGGCGAACCAGCAAACCCAAGAGTACCGCGTCAGAGCCCGAGTGAAATCCGAAGGCCGGCGAAGGTATCCGACTGATCTCAGTCACGCACGAGCATTTGCCTTTTTTCATCACGCAAGCAGCCTATCGAAGGAGACGTCATGGGCCAGTTCAGTGCATCCGGCAGCTCAGCTCTGCCGCCGTACGAAAGCGAGTTTCAAGGAGACGGCGACCATTCTGGTATGCCTGCCGGTTATAGCGACCGGCTCTATAACGAAGACCTCGCTCCGCTTAAAAATCAGACCTGGGGCGCGTACAACATCTTCGCTTTCTGGATGTCGGACGTGCATAGCGTCGGCGGTTATGTTTTCGCGGGCAGTCTGTTCGCGCTCGGCCTCACGAGCTGGCAAGTGCTCGTGTCGTTGTTGATCGGCATCGGGCTCGTCAACGTGTTGTGCAATCTCATCGCGAAACCGAGTCAGGTCGCGGGCGTGCCGTATCCGGTTGCGTGCCGCGCGACCTTCGGCGTGCTCGGCGCGAATATTCCGGCGGTCATTCGCGGGCTGATTGCGGTGGCGTGGTACGGCATCCAAACTTATCTGGCATCGAGCGCGCTGGTTATCGTCGTGCTGAAATTCGTGCCTTCGCTCATGCCTTACGCGGATGTGCATCGGTATGGCTTCGTCGGGCTGTCCGCGCTCGGCTGGGCGGGCTTCATGTTGCTGTGGGTGCTGCAGGCCATCGTGTTCTGGCGCGGCATGGAGATGATCAAGAAGTTCATCGACTTCGCCGGTCCAGCTGTGTATGTCGTAATGTTCATTCTTGCGGGCTACATGGTGTGGCGTGCGGGCATTCAGAATATCGGGCTGAATCTGGGCGGCGTGAAGTATCACGGCATGGAAGTGGTGCCGGTGATGATCACCGCGATCTCCCTGGTGGTCTCCTACTTCTCCGGTCCGATGCTGAACTTCGGCGACTTCTCGCGCTATTGCAAGAGCTTTCGCAGCGTGAAGCGCGGCAATTTCTGGGGCTTGCCGGTCAACTTCCTGGCGTTCTCGCTCGTGACCGTCGTCACGACTGCCGCGACGCTGCCGGTGTTCGGACAATTGATCACCGATCCGGTGGAAACGGTTGGCCGTATCGATCATCCGACGGCTGTGATTCTCGGCGCGCTGACGTTCACGATCGCGACCATCGGCATCAATATCGTGGCGAACTTCGTGTCGCCGGCGTTCGACTTTTCGAACGTGGCGCCGCGTCTGATCAGCTGGCGCGCAGGCGGGATGATGGCCGCGACGGCATCGATTTTCATCACGCCCTGGAACCTGTTCAACAATCCGGCCGTGATTCATTACACGCTGGATATTCTCGGCAGCTTCATCGGGCCGCTATATGGCGTCCTGATCGTGGATTTCTATTTGATGAAGCGCGGCAAACTCGTGGTCGATGACCTCTACACGACTTCAGAGAGCGGTCGATACTGGTACACGAAGGGCGTGAATCGTCGCGCGGTGATGGCGTTGTTGCCCGCTGCGGTGATCGCGATTCTTTGTGTGATGCTGCCGTCGCTGGAAAGCTCCGCGAACTTTTCGTGGTTCATCGGCGCGGGATTGGCGGCGGTGTTTTATTACGTGTTGGCAGATCGGAAGCGGGTTTGACGCGTATTGCGATGTCGGCCGGCTGGCATGCAAATGACTGTATGTCGGCCGGCTGCATGCAAAAGACAAGATGTCAGCGGGTGGCATGCAAAAGACCGTATGCCATCCGAAGGCCTGCAGAACGCAAGACGCAAGACGCCAGAGCCTTAGAACCGCGAGCGCAGCAAGCGAAGCATGCAGTGGACTGTACGCCGGCCGACTGCATCTAAAGGACCAAATGCCGGATGCCAGCGGGCGGCATGCAAATACCGCACCCTAACCGAAGGCATGCGAAACGCGAGATGCAAAGCGTCGAAACCGCGAGCGAAGCAATCGAAGCATGCAAAAGACCATACGCCTTCGGATGGCATGCAAAAGACCGCATCCCATCCGAAGGCATGCAAGATGCAAGACGCAAGATGCAAAGCCTTAGAACCGCAGCAAGCCAGAAGCAGCAAGGAGAACCGCAATGCGCATCAAACTGATCAACCCCAACACCACCCAGCGCATGACCGACGCCATGGGCCGCTGCGCCCGCGAAGTCGCCGCGCCCGGCACGGAGATAATCGCAGTCAGTCCGACGATGGGCCCGCCTTCCATCGAAGGCTATTACGACGAAGCCGTCGCCTCGCTCGGACTTCTCGCCGAAGTGGAAGCGGGTGAGCGGCAGGGTATCGACGGCTACGTGATCGCCTGCTTCGGCGACCCCGCGCTGTATGCAGCACGCGAACTTGCGCGCGGCCCGGTGATCGGTATCGCGGAAGCCGCCATGCATGCCGCGAGCGTGATCGCACCGGGCTTCTCGGTCGTGACGACGTTGCAGCGCACCTGCGGCATGGCCTGGCATCTCGCGGAGCGATACGGCATGACACGCTTCTGCAAGAACGTGCGCGCCACCGATGTCGCCGTGCTCGAACTCGACGAGCCCGGTTCGGCCGCGCGCCAGACGATCATCGAAGAATGCCGGCGCGCACTCGACGAAGACGGCTCGGACGCCATCGTTCTCGGCTGCGCGGGCATGGCCGAGTTCTGCCGCGAAGTCGAGGACGCGATCGGCGCACCGGTCGTGGAAGGCGTGACGGCGGCCGTGAAATGGGCGGAAGCGCTCGTCGCGCTCAAACTCCATACGGCCAAACGCGGCGACTTCGCCCGCCCGCTCGCCAAGCGCTACGACGGCGTGCTGTCGGATTTCAGCCCGCGCTGATGGCAAAAACGCCGATCTACATACACCTGCCGTGACCCGGATTATCTGCGCCGCTGTATGGGCGCGTCCGGGGCTTTTCGTTACACTGAAACACCGCAGAATCGTTGATTCGACGCATTTTTTGCCCATCGACACTATCCCTCGCCATGTCACACGATCCGAACTACCCCCGCGACCTGATCGGCTACGGCCGCCATCCCGTGCAGGCGAACTGGCCGGGGCGCGCGCGCGTCGCCGTGCAGTTCGTGCTCAATTACGAGGAAGGCGGCGAAAACTGCGTGTTGCATGGCGATCCGGGCTCGGAGCAGTTTCTGTCGGAAATCGTGGGCGCGGCAGCTTATCCGTCGCGTCACATGAGCATGGAATCGATCTACGAATACGGCTCGCGCGCAGGCGTGTGGCGCATTCTGCGCGAATTCGAAAAGCGCGGGTTGCCGCTCACCATCTTCGGCGTCGGCATGGCCATGGAGCGGCATCCGGAGCTTTCCAGGGCTTTCGTCGAGTTGGGGCATGAGATTGCCTGCCACGGCTATCGCTGGATTCACTATCAGGACATGTCGCCCGAGCGCGAAGCCGAGCACATGCGCCTCGGCATGGAAGCCATCGAGCGTGTCACCGGCGTGCGTCCGCTCGGCTGGTACACGGGCCGCGATAGCCCGAACACGCATCGGCTGGTGGCGGAATACGGCGGCTTTCTCTACGACTCGGACTATTACGGCGACGACCTCCCGTTCTGGACCGAAGTCGAAGTCACGGGCGGCGAGAAGAAGCCGCATCTGATCGTGCCGTACACGCTCGACACCAACGACATGCGCTTCGCCACGCCGCAAGGCTTCAATACGGGCGAACACTTTTTCACGTATCTGCGCGATGCCTTCGACGTTCTGTACGAAGAGGGCGACGAAGCGCCGAAGATGCTTTCCATCGGCATGCACTGCAGGCTGCTCGGACGCCCGGGGCGCTTCCGCGGCCTGCAGAAGTTTCTCGATCACATCGAGAAACACGACCGCGTGTGGGTCTCGCGGCGGGTCGATATCGCGAAGCACTGGCGCGAGCATCATCCTCATCAACAAGCAAACGGGACGGCGGCATGAAGGCGATGCAATACACACTCGACCAACTCAACTCCATGCCCGCCGACACTTTCGTGACGGTGCTCGCAGGCATCTTCGAACATTCGCCGTGGGTCGCGGAAATCGCGGCGGCAAAGCGCCCGTTCGCCGACATCGACAGCCTGCACGCGACCATGTCGCAAGCCGTCGAAACGGCGGGCGAGGAGAAGCAGCTCGCGCTCATCAACGCTCACCCGGAACTCGCGGGCAAGGCGGCGGTGCGCGGAGAACTGACGGCAGAATCCACGCGCGAGCAAAGCGGCGCGGGCCTCGATCTCTGCACGCAGGACGAGTTCGACCGCCTGCAGTCGCTGAACCAGCAGTACGGTCAGAAGTTCGGCTTTCCGTTCATTCTCGCCGTGAGGGGTTACGACCGCCACGGCATCATCGCGAACTTCGAAAAGCGTGTGCAGCATGAGCGCGCCGAGGAGCTTCGCGCGAGTCTCGATCAGATTTACCGGATCGCGCGTTTCAGGCTCGACGACCTGATCCAGCACTGATCCGCATTTCACCGTAAAGACAAGGACGAAGACAATGGCAATTCCGACACTCGATCCCAACGCGCCCGAATTCACGCGCCGTTATGTGAATCTCGCGGACCCGCGTCTGGGCGCGCAGGCACTGGAGGCGAGCGACGATTTCTTCGCGCCGAAAGAACGCATGCTGAACCCCGAGCCCGCCGTGTTCATCCCCGGCAAGTTCGACGATCACGGCAAGTGGATGGACGGCTGGGAAACGCGCCGCAAGCGCACGACCGGCTACGACTGGTGCGTGGTCAAGCTCGCGCGTCCGGGCGTAATCAAGGGCATCGATCTGGATACGAGCCACTTTACGGGCAACTTCCCGCCGGCGGCATCGATTGAAGGCGCGCATGTCACGGACGGTGCCCCGAATCAGTCGACCCAATGGACCGAAATCGTGCCGTCGACGACCTTGCAGGGCAATAGCCATCACTATCTAGATGTGGCCGTCGAGCAGCCGTTCACGCATTTGCGCGTGAATGTCTACCCGGATGGCGGCATCGCGCGATTGCGTGTTTATGGTCAGCCACAACTCGACTGGCGCAACGCGGATCGCAATCAGTTGTTCGATCTGGCCGCGATGGAAAACGGCGCGTATCTCGTCGGCACGAACAACCAGCATTTCGGGCTCGCTTCCACGCTGCTGATGCCCGGCCGCGGCGTCAACATGGGCGACGGCTGGGAAACGCGCCGCCGCCGCGAACCTGGCAACGACTGGTGTATCGTCGCGCTGGCGCAGCCTGGCATCATCAAGAAAGTCGAAGTGGATACCGCGCACTTCAAGGGCAATTTTCCGGATCGCTGCTCGCTGCAGGCAGCCAACGTGAAGGGCGGCACGGACAGCTCGCTCGTCACGCAAGCGATGTTCTGGCCGGTCCTTCTCGGCGAGCAAAAGCTTGCGATGGACAAGCAGCATTTCTTCGAATCGGAGCTCGCGGCGCTCGGCCCCGTGACGCACGTGCGCTTCAATATTTTCCCGGACGGCGGCGTATCGCGTCTGCGTCTTTTCGGAACGCTTGCATGATGAAGAAGCTCGCTATCGAACCGTTGACGCGCGCTGCGTTCGAGCCTTTCGGCGATGTCATCGAACTCGATGGCGCGAAAGAGATTCCGATCAACCTCGGCACGACGATCCGGTTTCACGATCTGTGCCGCGTCGATGTGACGGATGAAGGCGGCCATACGCTCGTCAATCTGTTTCGCGGGCAGCCGCGCACGCTGCCTTTCGAAGTGAAGATGATGGAACGGCATCCGCTGGGCAGCCAGGCATTCCTGCCGCTCGACGACCGCACGTATCTCGTCGTCGTCGCGCCGGCGGGCGAGCTAGACGAATCGAAGATTCGCGCGTTCGTCACGAAGGGCTGGCAAGGCGTGAACTATGCGAAGGGCGTCTGGCATCATCCGCTGCTCGCGCTCGACAAGGTCAGCGATTTCATCGTCGTCGATCGCGGCGGGGAAGGGCGCAATCTCAACGAGCAGGACCTGAAGGAATCGCTCTGGCTGACCGCTGAGGCCATGCGGTAACGCATTCGTGCGTTCAGTCGGAGCAAGAAGACCGGTGCCCTTGACCGGTCTTTTTTTTCGCGCGGCGCCCGGCGGGACTAAGATATACGCCCCGACACCGACACGCACGAAAAGCGAGAACCACGCATGATCGATCTACGTAGCGACACCGTCACCCGTCCGAGCCAGCCGATGCTCGCCGCCATGGCCGCCGCCGAAACCGGCGACGACGTCTGGGGCGACGATCCCACCGTGCTCAAGCTTCAGGCCACGCTCGCCGAGCGCACCGGCAAGGAAGCGGGCCTGTTCTTTCCCAGCGGCACGCAAAGCAACCTCGCCGCGCTGATGGCGCATTGCGCGCGCGGCGACGAATACATCGTCGGCCAGATGGCGCACACGTACAAGTACGAAGGCGGTGGCGCGGCCGTGCTCGGCAGCATTCAGCCGCAGCCTATCGAGAACGCGCCCGATGGTTCGTTGCCGCTCGAAAAGATCATCGCCGCGATCAAACCCATCGACGATCACTTTGCTCGCTCGCGTCTCTTTGCGCTCGAAAACACCATCGGCGGGAAAGTGCTGCCGGCGGAATACGTGCTGGCCGCGACCCGGCTCGTGCGCGAACGCGGACTCGCCACGCATCTCGATGGCGCGCGCGTCTTCAATGCAGCGGTGGCATCGGGCAAGCCGGTGGGCGAACTTGCGGCACCGTTCGATTCCGTGTCCATCTGCTGCTCGAAGGGACTTGGCGCGCCGGTCGGCTCCGTGCTGGTGGGAAGCCGTGCGTTGATCGAAGTGGCGCATCGCTGGCGCAAGGTGCTGGGCGGCGGCATGCGGCAGGCGGGCGTGATCGCGGCGGCATGTCTTTATGCGCTCGATCATCATGTCGAAGCGCTCGCCGAAGATCACGACAACGCCGCGCGTCTCGCTGAAGGGTTGAAGCAGATCGATGGCATCGGCATTCAGTCGCATGCCACGAACATGGTGTTCGCACGCATCCCGGAGGCGCATTGCGCGCCGCTGGAGGCGTATCTGAAGGAACGCGGCATCCTTACGCAGATGCTCTATGCGTCGCGCTTCGTGACGCATCGGGATGTGTCGCGCGAGGACATCGACACGTTCATCGGCGCGGTGAAGGATTACTTCGCTGCGCATTGAGCGTGAGATCGCGCGGCGGGGCAAGTGGGTCAGGCGCCGGCCGCGCGGTGCGCGTGAGACTAGCGACACGCATGCGACGAAGAGCATCGCTCACTTGCCGCCGGTGACATCGAGAAACGTGCCGGTGATGAACGAAGCCTCGGCGCTTGCCAGCCATAGAATCGCCCGCGCGACCTCTTCGGGCTGACCGCCGCGTCCCATCGGAATCGAGTCTTTCACGCGGTCCACTCGTCCTGGTTCGCCACCGCTGGCATGCATGTCCGTGTAAATGTGCCCAGGGCGAATGCAGTTGACGCGTATGCCATCGCGCGCGACTTCCTTGGCAAAACCGGTCGTGAAGGTTTCGATGGCGCCCTTCGACGCCGCATAGTCGACGTACTCATTCGGGCTGCCGAGCCGGGCCGAAGCCGACGAGATGTTGATCACCACGCCGCCGCGTCCATTGTGCCGGTAGGACATGCGCTTCACCGCCTGCTGCGCGCAGAGAATAGGGCCGATGGAGTTGACCGCGAAGATGCGCTGCATCCGCTCGAAGTCCAGGTCTTCCAGGCGCGACTGGCGCGCGAGCATTGCGGCGTTGTTGACCAGCACATCGATGCGGCCGAACTCGCGGTCGAGCGCCGCAAAGAGCCGAGCGACCTGCTCGGGGTCCGCGCTATCGGCGCGCACGGCCAACGCTCCGCGGCCGAGCGCTTCGACATCGGCCGCGACCGCGAGCGCGGCGGATTCGTTCGACACGAAGCTGATCGCCACGTCGTAGCCTTGCGCGGCAGCGAGACGCGCAGTCGCCGCGCCTACGCCACGGCTTCCACCCGTAATCAAAATCACAGGCGCCTGGGTGATGTCAGCCATTTAGCGAACCTTCAAAGTGGTGGTGGACTCGGACCAAAGACGATTGCGGCACGATCGCGACCGCGAAACAGACGCAAGATTAACCACGCGCCGAGGCTATGGCAAAGCAGATTAAATGCCGGTCCGAGTTAGAAAAACTCTTTCGATGAAAGGCATTTTTTGGGTCGCGCGACGGGAGTGGATATGTTCGAGCGCTCGCGGCAAGTCGTCACCAAAACAAATAGCCCGATCGAAGCGAATCGATCGGGCTATTTCTCGACAACAAAGAGCGGGGCGATAGCGTTACTGCACCGCGCCTCCGTCGAACCACGCGGCAATCTTCTGCCGTTCCGCGTCCGTCATCTGCGTGACGTTGCCAAGCGGCATCGCCTTCAGCGTGACCGCCTGCTGATGCACGCGCTGCGCGTTCTGCTTGATCTCCGCCGATGTATCGAGCAGGACGCCGGCGGGCGCGCTGCCCATCATGGTCGGATGCGCGGAGTGGCACGTCGCGCAACGCTGCTGGATGATCGGCTGGATATCGGCGACCTTGAGCGTTGGTGCGCCTGCGGCTTGCGCCACGGGAATCGTCGGCGAAGGCATGGTCCACGCAAACGCGCCGAGCACCAGCACGAGACCCGCGACCGGCATGTACCAGAGCACCTGACCACGGTGACGCATCACGAAGAACTGACGGATCAACGCGCCCGCCAGCATGATGAGCACGAGCAGAACCCAGTTGAACTTGTGCGTGTAGGTCATCGCGTAGTGATTCGACAGCATCGCGAACACCACGGGCAACGTGAAATATGTGTTGTGCACCGAGCGCTGCTTGCCGCGCTTGCCGTAAATGGCGTTGGGCGTTTCGCCCTTGAGCATCGCGGCGACCATCTTGCGCTGGCCCGGAATGATGACGAAGAACACGTTCGCCGACATGATCGTCGCGAGCATCGCACCCGTGATCAGATACGCGGCGCGCCCCGCGAACACGTGACACGCGACGAACGCGGCAACCAGCACATAGATGCCGACGCAGATACCGAGCAGCCGATCGTTGTTGCCGAAGACGCGGCACAGCGTGTCATAGACGATCCAACCGGCCATCAGGAAACCGAGCGCGGCCGAGACTGCCACGACCGGTCCCATGTCGAGCACGTTCTTGTCGATGAGATACGTGCTCGGCGAAAGCAGATACAAGACGAAGAACAAGCCGAAGCCGGACATCCACGTGGTGTAGGACGGCCAGAACGACCAATGCAGATTCTCCGGCATGTCTTGCGGCGCGACCGAGTACTTCTGCATGTGGTAGAAACCGCCGCCGTGCACGTGCCAGAAGTCGCCGAACACGCCGCGTCGGCGGGCGTTGGGGTCTTGCGGCGGTTTGAGACTGTTGTCGAGCGCCACGAAGTAAAACGACTCGCCGATCCACGCGATCGCGACGATGACGTGCAGACAACGCAACGCCAGATTGAGCCAGTCGGTGACAAAGCCTTCCATTTACTCCTCCACTACCGAATCGTTATGCGCACATCGTCAGCGTGTCTGGGGACGAACGCGATGTGCTGGTGTGTTCCGTTGTGTTCTGTTCAACGCTCGCTTGGGGCTCGGCTTCGCGCTCAGCTGCCGCGATACGTGCTGTAGGCCCACGGCGAGACGAGCAGCGGCACGTGATAGTGCGAGTCTGCATCCGCGATACCGAAGCGCAGCACCACGCGATCGACGAAGCGCGGTTCGGGCACCGTGACGCCGAACGCGGCGAAGTAATCGCCTGCGTGAAAGACGAGTTCGTATTCGCCCGTGACGAGTTCGGCGCCTTCGAGCAGCGGGGCGTCGCAGCGGCCGTCGTCGTTGGTGAGGGTGGTTTTGATGGCGCGCCGCGTGTCGTTCGTGAGCGCGAAGAGCTCGACTTTGATGTTCGCGCCGGGACGTCCGTGCGCGGTGTCGAGGACGTGGGTAGTGAGCTTGCCCATTCGCATGTTCCTTGAGTTGTGCGATGACCGGCTCGCGCATCGATCCGAAAAACCCGCACCGTGGACTCAGTCCGAGGTGCGGCGGCGGCGGATCGAGGCTCCACGTCAGTGGCTACATACCCGTCGGCGTTTCAGATGCGCGCCGTGATCAGCATTGTAGAAATTTGAGACGCGCTGTGCGGCCCCGATAGGAAAGATAATGCCCGGCGCATGACAGCGGCGCGTAAGCTTGGTTCTTCTTCACGAGACGCCCGCGCCGCGCTTCCACACGGCTATCGGGCGATGCTAACCGCGCCAAAATTCGCGAATATATTGCGGGCCTGAAGACGACTATGCCGGCTGTGCCATTGCCGCGATATTTTTGGCTGCGGAAAGTGGCGATGCGCGCTTATCATGCCGCGTCCCGAAGACGGCGTCGAAGCTGGGTAACCGGGGCTTTACACACGGTCCAGTTACTTTTTCGATTCCAACTTCGGAGGCAAACAGATGCAAGCGAAAACCCGCAGTCTGCTGGTGAAGAACGCGCGAATGCTCGTCACGATGGACGAGACGCGCCGCGAGATCGCCGATGGCGGTTTGTATATCGAAGGCAATCGCATCGTCGCGGTTGGCCCGACGAGCGAATTGCCGCAAACCGCCGACGACGTGCTCGACATGCGCGGTCATCTCGTGATTCCCGGCCTCGTCAATACGCATCACCACATGTATCAGAGCCTGACGCGCGCCATTCCCGCCGCGCAGAACGCCGAGCTGTTCGGCTGGCTCACGAATCTGTACAAGATCTGGGCGCATCTCACGCCCGAGATGATCGGCGTGTCGACGCAGACGGCGATGGCCGAACTCATGCTCTCGGGTTGCACCACATCGAGCGATCATCTGTATATCTATCCGAATGGCAGCCGGCTCGACGACAGCATCGAGGCGGCGCGCGAAATCGGCATGCGTTTTCATGCGGCGCGCGGCAGCATGAGCGTCGGTCAGAAAGATGGCGGTTTGCCGCCGGATTCGGTCGTCGAAAAGGAAGATGCCATTCTGAAGGACTCGCAGCGCCTGATCGAAACGTATCACGATGAAGGCCGCTACGCGATGCTGCGGGTGGTCGTCGCGCCTTGCTCGCCGTTTTCGGTGAGCCGCGAGTTGATGCGCGATTCGGCGCTGCTCGCGCGCGAATACGGCGTGTCGTTGCACACGCATCTCGCGGAGAACGTGAACGACGTGGCGTACAGCCGCGAGAAGTTCGGCATGACGCCCGCCGAATACGCGGAAGACCTGGGCTGGGTCGGTCACGACGTATGGCATGCGCACTGTGTTCAGCTCGACAAGCCGGGCATCGAGCTCTTTGCACGCACGGGAACGGGCGTCGCGCACTGTCCGTGCTCGAACATGCGTCTCGCGTCGGGCATTGCGCCGATTCGCGCGATGCGTGACGCGGGCGTGCCCGTGGGTTTGGGCGTGGATGGCTCGGCATCGAACGATGGCGCGCAGATGGTCGGCGAAGTGCGGCAGGCGTTGCTGCTGCAACGCGTCGGCTTCGGCCCTGACGCGATGACCGCGCGCGAAGCACTGGAAATCGCCACGCTCGGCGGCGCGAAGGTGCTCAATCGCGACGACATCGGCGCGCTGGCGCCGGGCATGGCGGCCGATTTCGTATCGTTCGACCTGTCGCAGCCGGCGTTCGCGGGCGCGCTGCACGATCCGGTGGCGGCGCTCGTGTTCTGCGCGCCGTCGCAGGTATCGACGAGCGTGATCGACGGGAAAATCGTAGTGAAGGAAGGGCGCCTGACGACGCTGGATCTGGGCGCCGTGGTAGAGCGGCATAACCGGCTCGCGGGTGAACTGGCGAGTCACGGGTAGGCGTTAGAAACGCGGGAAGGCGGCTCGGAATGCGCCGGGATGGCGCGTTCCGAGCCGCAAGAACGCCGCAAGAACCGCTTTCAAGGCTGATCGATAAGCGAGCGCGTTGCTTCCGCGACGAGACCGCGCAGCCACCGAACCTCATCGGAGTAATGACAGCGCTCGTGCCACAACTGGTAGTACTGCATGGGCGGAAAGTCGAGCGGCGCCGGCACGACGGCAAGCGGCAGGAACCTCGCGTAGTGATCGGCGAAGAGGCGGGTAGTCGTGAAGACGAGATCCGACTTGATCAGCACATAAGGCGCGAGATTGAAGTAAGGCAGCGTGACCACGACATGACGCTTGAGCCGCTCGCGCGCCAGATGCACGTCGATCGCCCCGCGCTGTCCGACCGAATAAGGCGTGGGCGCAAGATGCGGCGCGTTGAGATATTGATCGAGCGTGAGACCGCCGCGCTTGGCGAACGGATGTTGATTGCTGACGAGACACACGATCTTGTCGACGAACAGATTCGACAGATGCAGTTGCTCCGGCGGTTCGGGCCAGTTGCCGACGACGATATCGAGCTTGCCGTCTTCCAGCGCGAGTTCGTAATCGAACGCGGGTCCGAGCGAATGGAATTCGAGCGTTGCATTGGGCGCGGCCTGCCGGAAGCGCTCGACAACTGTCGGCACGAACAGAACGTTCAGATAGTCGGGACAGCCAATGCGATAACACCGCACCGACGTGGAAGGGTCGAAATTATGCTGCTGCACCTTGATTCGCTCGATCTCGCGCAAGGCATTCTGCGTGGGTTCGAGCAAGCGTAGACCGTATTCGGTGGGCACCATCCCGGACTTGCCGCGCACGAGCAGCGGATCTCCGGTGATGTCGCGCAGACGCCTGAGCGCTGCGCTGATGGCAGGTTGCGACTGATTAAGCTTGACGGCCGCACGGGTGACGCTGCGTTCCATCAGCAAAGTGTGCAAGACGCGCAATAAGTATGTATCGATCGCCTCGCGCTGCTGACTCATGTTATCTCCGCTATAGCCAGTATATGTTCTGGCTGATCGTTCGTAGGGTGTTGCATATCATTTTTAATATGACGGAGAGATTACGTCAAGGTGTGGCTTACCCGCAAAGACTGGGAGAGCGGCGCATTGCATCGAATTTTGAGAGATCGACTTCGTGTCGCGAATTCTGTAAATTCTGCCCGCGGTATGGTTTGATGCGACACCTTTGTGTCACAAGACCCGTCTGCGGTCCTTTTCTTCCAGCTCGGCCTGCCGGTGGCCGGGCGCACTCCGTGAACTCATGGGCAACGCCATCACCCCTACGGATACGCCACCGCGCCTGGCGCTATCCGGCATCAGCAAGCAGTACCCGTCCGTCAAGGCCAACGACGGCGTGAACCTCATCGTGAAGCCAGGCGAGATTCACGCGGTGCTCGGCGAGAACGGCGCGGGCAAGTCCACGCTGATGAAAATCATCTATGGCGCGGTGCGTCCGGATGAAGGCGAGATTCGCTGGCAGGGCGAAGTCGTCGAAATCGGCAGTCCGGCGGCGGCGCGCAAGCTCGGCATCGGCATGGTGTTCCAGCACTTCTCGCTGTTTGAGACGCTGACCGTTGGCGAGAACATCGCGCTCGCGCTCGACGACAAGTTCGACATGAAAGCGCTGTCCAAGCGTATTCGCGATGTGTCGGCGGACTACGGGCTCGATGTCGATCCGCAACGTCACGTTCACAGTCTCACCGTCGGCGAACGTCAGCGCGTGGAGATCGTGCGCTGTCTTCTGCAGAACCCGCGCTTGCTCATCATGGACGAGCCGACTTCGGTGCTGACGCCGCAAGCGGTCAAGAAGCTCTTCACCGTGTTGCGACGGCTCGCGGCGGAAGGGTGCAGCATTCTCTACATCAGTCACAAGCTCGACGAAATCCGCGCGCTCTGCGAGAACGCCACCGTGATGCGCGGCGGCCGCGTGACCGGCAATGTCGATCCGCGCAACGAAACGGATGCCTCGCTCGCGCAATTGATGGTCGGCCATTCGCTGCCGGATTATCAGCGTCGCCAACACACGCCGGGCGATGTGCGGCTCGCGGTGAAGAACCTCTCGGTGGCAAGTCCCGATCCGTTCGGCACGTCGCTCGAAAACGTCTCCTTTGCCGTGCAGGCGGGCGAGATTTTCGGGATCGCGGGCGTGTCGGGGAACGGTCAGGCGGAATTGCTCGCGTCGCTCTCGGGCGAGATTCGCGATTCCCATGTCGCAACGGACGCCGTGTCGATCTGTGGCACGCCAGCCGCGCGGCTGTCCGCGGGCGCGCGGCGGCGTCTGGGCTTTGCGTTCGTGCCGGAAGAGCGGCTCGGGCGCGGCGCGGTTCCGGCCATGTCGCTCGCCGAGAATGGCTTGCTCACCGCGCATCGGCAGAGCATGGTGCGCGGCGGCTGGGTCAACTCGCGCGCGGTCAAGAGCTTTGCCGATCGCTGCATCAAGGCCTTCGACGTGCGTTGCGGCGGCAGCGGCGCGTTCGCGCAAAGTCTGTCGGGCGGCAATTTGCAGAAGTTCATCGTCGGCCGCGAGATTCTTCAGGAGCCGAAGGTGCTCGTCGTCGCCCAGCCGACCTGGGGCGTCGATGTCGGCGCGGCGGGCTTCATCCGCCAGCAGTTGCTCGATCTCGCGGCGCGCGGCGTCGCCATTCTCGTGATCTCAGAGGAACTGGAAGAACTGTTCGACATCTGCGACCGGCTCGCCGTGATCGCGCGCGGCAAGCTGTCGCCGGTGCGCAAGACGCGCGAAACCAACGCGGAGGAAGTCGGCCTGTTCATGGCCGGACTCTTCGACGGAAAGCGCGCGCCCGCAGCCGAACTCGACTCATTGAGCAAGTAAAGATGATCTTCCCTTATCGACTCGAAGCGCGCCCGACACCGTCGCGCGCCATGCAGCTCGCCGTGCCCGTGGTCGCCGCGGTGGCGACGCTCGTCATCGGCTTCCTGATTTTCAGTCTCGTCGGGCAGGACCCGCTGCGCGCGATGCACGCGTTCTTCGTCGAACCGCTCTCGAACGTGAACGGCTGGTCGGAGCTCGTGCTGAAGGCGTCGCCCTTGTGCCTGATCGGGCTCGGGCTTGCGGTCGGTTATCGCGCGAACGTGTGGAATATCGGCGCGGAAGGGCAGATGCTTCTCGGCGGCATCGTCGCGGGCGGCATCGCCATCCATGTCGGCGATACCTCCGGCTGGTGGACGCTGCCCTTGATGATGCTCGGCGGCGTCGTGGGCGGCATGCTCTGGGCGGCGATTCCCGCGCTGCTCAAGAGCCGCTTCAACACCAACGAGATTCTGACGAGCCTCATGCTCACCTACGTCGCCACGCAGTTGCTGATCTATCTCGTGAGCGGCCCGTGGCGCGACCCCGAAGGCATGAACTTCCCCATCTCGGCGATGTTCGGCGACGACGCGCTCTTCCCGCGTCTCTACGGCGACTGGCACTGGACGTGGCTCAAGGGCACGCGTATCAACGCGTCGGTGTTTCTCACGGCCATCGCGGTGCCGCTCGTGTGGGTTTTCATGCGCAAGAGTTTCGCGGGCTTTCGCATGAACGTGGGCGGTCTTGCGCCGCTCGCCGCGCGCTACGCCGGTTTCTCGGACAAGAAGACCATCTGGACCTCGCTCCTGCTCTCGGGCGGCCTCGCCGGGCTCGCGGGCATGGGCGAAGTGGCCGGGCCTATCGGGCAATTGCAGGCGGGCTGGTCGCCGGGATACGGCTTCACGGCGATCATCGTCGTGTTCGTGGGACGGCTGCATCCGGTGGGCATCGTGCTCGCAAGTCTCCTGATGGCGCTGCTCTACCTCGGCGGCGAGGCGGTGCAGACCTCGCTGCAACTGCCGCAGGCGCTTGCGGGCGTCTTCCAGGGCTTGCTGCTCTTTTGCCTCCTCGGTTGCGACCTGTTCGTCAATTACCGCATCCGGCGCCGCGCGATCGCGCATCACGCTTCCTGACGAGACCTACGACATGGATATCAATCAAGCCAGCAATCTCGCCTCGAGCGCGGTCGTCGCGGCCATTCCGCTGATGTTCGCGGGCGCGGGCGAACTCGTCGCGGAAAAGTCCGGCGTGCTCAATCTGGGCGTCGAGGGAATGATGCTGATGGGCGCCGTCACCGGCTACGCGGTGACATCGATCACGGGTAATCCGTGGCTCGGCATCGTCGCGTCGATTTTCGCGGGCATCGCGATGGCGCTGCTGTTCGGCTTTCTCACCATCACCATGCTTGCGAATCAAGTCGCCACCGGCCTTTCGCTGACGATCTTCGGCATCGGCTTTTCGGCCTACGTGGGCAAGCCGTACACGTCGGCGGCAGTGCGCGCGAGCATCGACGTGATGCCGATTCCGGGTCTTGCCAGCATTCCCGTGCTCGGCCCGGCTATCTTCTCGCTTACGCCGCTCGGCTATCTTGCGTTCATCATGTTTGGCGTGATCGGCTGGTTTCTTTACAAGACGCGTGCGGGGCTCGTGCTGCGCTCGGTCGGCGAATCGCCTTCGGTCGCGCACTCGGTGGGCTTTCCCGTGGTCGGCGTGCGCTACGGCGCAACGCTCTTCGGCGGCGCGATGGCCGGTATCGCGGGCGGCTATTACTCCATCGTCTATTTGCACGTCTGGCAGGAGCAGCTCACGTCCGGACGCGGCTGGATTGCACTCGCGCTCGTCGTGTTCGCCACGTGGCGGCCAGGGCGTCTTTTGATCGGCGCGCTCTTGTTCGGCGCCGTGATGGCGCTGCAGTTCTACGCGCAGGCCATCGGCGTGCCGGTGCCGACACAGTTTCTCGCGATGCTGCCGTATATCGCGACCATCGTCGTGCTGGTGCTGATCTCGCGCAATCCGAACACCATCAAGCTGAACGCGCCCGCATCGCTTGGCAAGCCGTTCTTCGCGGCAAGCTGAACGTGGATTTGGCAACGCGCGCGCGGTTCTCCGCTGTTGCAGGGAGGCAGCACGCGCGCCGTCAGACGGTTCCGTTGCGATTTTTTTCCGACGAAACTGGCGCACGTCGTTTTCCATTTCGTGGCTCATCAAACAACATCGACCAGGAGAAACACAATGAATAAACCATGGCTGAAGGCAATCGCGGCAACCGTCGCTTTGTCCGCCACGCTCGCGACGGCGAGCGCGCAAGCGGCGGATGCACCGGGCGTCGCGTTCGTCTATCTCGGCAATCCGGGCGATGCAGGCTGGACCTTCGCGCACGACGCGGGCAGCAAGGAAGCCGAAGCGAAGTTCGGCGACAAGATCAAGATCACGCGCGTGGAAAACGTGCCGGAATCCGCCGACTCGGAGCGCGTGTTCCGCGATCTGGCGAACAAGGGCAACAAGGTCATCTTCGGCACGAGCTTCGGCTATCAGGACTTCCAGTTGAAGGTGGCGAAGGATTTCCCGGACACGATTTTCCTCACGGCCACGGGCTTCAAGAAGGCCAAAAACTTCGGCACATATGACGTGCGGATGTATCAAGGCGCGTACTTGGCAGGCGTCGCCGCCGGTTATGTGACGAAGAGCAATACGTTGGGCTTCGTGGCATCGGTGCCGATTCCCGAAGTGGTCCGCAACATCAACGCGTTCACGATGGGCGCGCGTTCGGTGAATCCGAAGGTCCACACGAAGGTCATCTGGATCAACAGCTGGTTCGATCCGGGCAAGGAAAAGCAGGCTGCCGAAACGCTGATCGGTCAGGGCGCGGACGTGCTCTTGCAGAACACCGACTCGAACGCCACGCTCAACACCGCGAACGAGAAGCACGTGTTCGCCTTCGGCTGGGATTCGAACATGAAGAAGTTCGGCCCGAACGCGCATTTGGGTTCGGTGGTCGCGCACTGGGGCGTGTACTACAACGCGGTCATTCAGCAAGTGCTCGATGGCAAGTGGAAGAACGACCCGGTGTGGCTCGGTATGCCGCAGAAGGCCGTGGACCTCGAAGACCTGAATAGCAGCGCGATTCCGCCGAAGGCCATGCAAGCCGTATCGGCGAAGCGTGACGATCTGCACTCGGGCAAGTGGGATGTGTTCACGGGTCCGATCAAGGATCAGTCGGGCGCGGAAAAGGTGCCGGCCGGCAAGACGCTGACCGACCCGGAAATGCAGCGTATCAACTGGTACGTGGAAGGTGTCGACGGCTCGCTGCCGAAGTAAGCCTCGCGAGCAGGCTGCGAAACGAAAAACCGCGCGTCGTGCTGCCACGACGCGCGGTTTTTAATTGAAGCAATCAGTCTTCGATACGCAAGCCGACCTTGATCGTCACCTGCCAGTGCTGGATCTTGCCGTCTTCGACATGTCCGCGCGTTTCCGTCACTTCGAACCAGTGAATGTTGCGCAGCGTCTTCGATGCCTTCGACAGTGCGACGCGCACGGCGTCATCGCTCGATTCCTGCGACGAGCCGGTGAGTTCGATCTGCTTGTAGACGTGTTCCGTCATGATGTTCTCCTTGTGAAAAGCATGGCGATCGCTCGGGGCGAACGGGTGCAATGCGAAATACTCGCGGTGTCGATGCAGCAAGGCGTGCGCCAACACGCAGCCGACGCATGAAAGACGCGCGCCTCGCGAAAGAGCGAGGCACAGGGGAAAACATCGAAGGAATTCAGCCGGGAATCAGCGCAGCGGACGCGATGCGGCGTCGCCCGCATCCTGACGACGCGCGCCGCGCCGCCTGCGCGCCGAAACGGTCGCGCCGAATTCGCTCAAGATCTGCGTGCGAGCGCGGCTCGCAAACACGAGGAAGCCGAAGCCGTTCGCTTCGTACCAGTAGCCGCCGTTCTCCAGACCGTCGAGCGGCTGTTCGAGCGCGTTTGTGATCGACTCCACGCAGCGCCTGTGCAGTTCGTCGATGGCGGGATAGGGCGGTTGAGCGCCGCGCACGCTGCATAGCAGGACATCGAGCCCTGGCAGCACATGCGCGTAGAGCACAGGCTCGTCCTGCGCGCGAGCGCGTGCAATTTTCGTATCGAGCTGACCGAACGGCTTGAAATGCCGCACCACGGCGAGGAAAGACTCGTCGCCATCAGCTTTCACACGTTTACGCTTTTTCGGGAAGGACATAAAAACTCGCCTGAAAAAGATTTGCAAGAAACGCAGCGTCCTCATGCGGCCACTCCCGTCTTGCGTGCCGCACGTCGATCTTTTATAGCGCATCGATGTGATCCGGTCACGGTGATTCGCAAACTTGAATGCACGCCGGGTTCTGCTACCGGTGCACACCCGTGGCGCACGAATCATGCCGATGACCGTTTGGCGGCCCGCTGGCATCCCTCTGAGCATCTATCTCAATAATAGTCCCGCTGCTGCCCTGTCGAACAGCCTAAAGAAAGAAAAAAGCGGGGGGGCGCACCAATTGACGGGTGGGTGCGCCCGGATGCAATGCGCTCACGCGCTCGACGAACCGGGCTTGCAGCCGTAATCGAATCAGACGCGCGGCCGTTTCAGCTCGTCGCGGATCTCGCGCAGCAGCAACACGTCTTCGGGCGTCGCGGCGGGCGGCGGCGGCGCTTCGGTGGGCTTGCGCAAGTTGTTGATGAACTTGACCATCAGAAAGATGATGAACGCAAGGATGATGAAGTTGATCAGCACGGTAATGAACGAACCGTAGCCGAACACCGCGACACCCGCGGTCTGCAAGTCTTTATACGAATCGGGATTGCCTTTATAGCTGGGCGGTATCTGCCCCAGACGTATGAAAAGGTTCGAGAAGTCGAGCCCGCCCGTGGCCAAACCGACCACCGGCATGATCAGGTCCTTCACGACGGAGTTGACTATCGTCGAGAAAGCGCCGCCGATAATCACACCAACGGCGAGGTCCATCACGTTGCCTTTGAGGGCGAAGTTCTTGAATTCGTCGATCATGCTCATGCGCGGCTTCCTCCAGTTGGTGTGAGACGTTTTTTGCGAGCTAAAAGCGGCAGCAAGGGCTATGCCATTGATCCACAGACGAAACGCCATAAGGCGCGCGCTTCGTCCGGAGACACGAGCATGATAGTCAATTCGCTCGATGAACGTGCGCGCGGCGCGCGGGACATGCCTTTCAGGTCGTGCTCACGTGCCCCACGCTGATAGCCGCGCAGAAAGCCGCGTGATCCGCGACGGTCTGTGCGCCGTAGCGTTCGGCCCAGCTTGCGTAGGCGGCGTCGAACTTGTCGGAGGTGCCGCAATAGCCCGTGATCAGCGCGGCGTCGCCCGTGCGGGCGTGCGCGCGAGCGAGCAGAAGGCCGAGACACCACGCGTAGAAATCGAAGGTCGCGCCATGCAGCCAATCGACGGGAATGGAGCCGCGAATCTGCTTCATCTGGCGTACATAGAAATCGCGCCCGGCGATGGTCGTCCAGCCAAGCAGCGCATCCGACGAACTCTGCATGAGCCTTTGCCCTTGCACGACGCGACGCCCCTGATGCTGCTGCGTCTCGTCGAGTGGCGCGACGAAGGGCGCGGCGGCCGGCACGATGCCTTCCTTCACCTGGATGAACAGCGGGTCGCCGAGCGCCCGGCCGAGCATGAGCACGAGATAGGCGCGTGTGCCGACACTGCCGACGCCCACCACGCGATGCGCCACATCGGCGACTTCGTAGCGTTCCAGCATGATGCGCCATTCGCCCGCGATGGTTTGCAGATACGGCTTCAGGCCATCGACCACATGATTCTTCTCGGCGGCGTCGAGGCGCGTGAGAATCGGCGGATCGACCTTGAAGCGCCAGCTTTTGCCAGCGGGTTCGGCGACCTTGGCGAGCATGGTCGCGTGCGACCGCTTCATTGCGCGCTCGACCGTTTTCGTGATGGTTTCCTTCTCGTTGGCATCGAGCTTGGTCGGCGCGTCGATGTGGAGGGCGCTCGCGTATGAACGCATTTGCCAGAGATCGTAGGGGCTCACCTGCCAGAGCGAAGCCATGGACGTGCGATACGCCGCGCATGCCGAACGCACCGCGCGCTCGCGACCGCTCGCATCGACGCCATTTTCGCGCGCCGCCACGTTGATGCTTGCGGTGAGGCGCTTCAGATCCCACTCCCACGGACCGACGAGCGTCTCGTCGAAATCGTTGAGGTCGAACACCACGTCCTGACGCGGCGTGCGAAAGAGTCCGAAGTTATTGATGTGCGCGTCGCCGTCGATGATCACGTTGTGCCCGATCGAAGGCGACTTCGCCAGATCCCAGGCCATGACCGTGGCCGACCCGCGCAGGAACGCGAACGGCGACTCGGCCATGCGCGCCATGCGCAGCGGGATGAGCCGCTCTTGACGGCCGGCGTTGACGGCGAGCACGCGCTCGACAGGGTTCGGCCGGTTGGCTTCGGGCTGCCAGCCCGCGTGGGCTTCGAAGGGCACGGCGTCGCGCAGCGCGCGGCCCTTGGCGCGGCTTTCCTCGGCCGTGCCAAGCGTATCGGATGATGTCGATGCCAAGGAGTTCGGGCGCGTGGGCAAGCGAATTCTCCTTCAGACGCTTGCGCGCCGATAGTTTTTACAAGGCACGCCCACTCACTCGGTCGGCGTGTCGATCTAATCTTGCGCCGAAGCAAGCATCACGCCGGAGGGGCCTGCGTGCGCGTGGGCACGCGATGTGCTCACTCATGTCCGCTGGAATCGCCCAACGCGACACATCATCCCGACGCTTTACGCGTCACTCTATTCGAACTCATCATCTCATGCCGAACGAACTCCGCATTGCCGAGGGCTCTCCCTTTCCGCTCGGCGCGACCTGGGACGGAAAAGGCGTCAACTTCGCGCTGTTTTCCGCCCACGCCACCAAAGTCGAGCTGTGCCTCTTCGACGAAAAGGGCGAGCAGGAGACGCATCGCATCGAATTGCCCGAATATACCGACGAAGTCTGGCACGTCTACATCAACGACCTGGCGCCTGGCGCGGTCTATGGTTATCGCGTGCACGGACCGTACGAGCCCGAAGCGGGACATCGCTTCAATCCGAACAAGCTGCTGCTCGACCCGTATGCCAAGGCGCACGTTGGCGAACTAAAGTGGGACCCCGCCGTGTTCGGTTATACGCTCAACGCGGAAGGCGACGATCTCACCTTCGACGAACGCGACAGCGCGCCCTTCATGCAGAAGTGCCAGGTCGTCGATCAGACGTTCTCGTGGACGCACCCGACACGTGGCCGCGTGCCTTGGGAACACACGATCTTCTACGAGACCCACGTGCGCGGCTTCACGAAACGCCATCCGGCGATTCCCGAGCATATGCGCGGCACGTTCGAAGGGCTCGGCCAGAAGGAAATCGTCGATTACATCAAGAGTCTGGGCGTAACGTCCGTCGAACTGATGCCGATTCAGGCGTTCGTCAACGACAGCTACCTGCTCGACAAGGGACTCACGAACTACTGGGGCTACAACACCATCGGCTTTTTCGCTGCCGATCCGCGCTTCTTTGCGCGCGGTTCGGGCGCGATCGCGGAGTTCAAGGAGATGGTCGACCGCCTGCACGAAGCCGGCCTAGAAGTGATCCTCGACGTGGTCTACAACCACACCGCCGAAGGCAACGAACGCGGGCCGACGCTATCGTTCCGGGGTATCGACAACGCGTCGTACTATCGGCTGATGCCGGACGAGCCGCGTTACTACATCAACGATACGGGCACGGGCAACACGCTCAATCTTTCGCATCCGCGCGTCTTGCAGATGGTCACCGACAGCCTGCGTTACTGGGTGACGGAAATGAACGTCGATGGCTTCCGCTTCGACCTCGCCACCATTCTCGGACGCGAGACCTATGGATTCGACGAAGGCGGCGGGTTCCTCGACAGCTGCCGTCAGGACCCTATCCTCGCGACCGTGAAGCTAATTGCGGAGCCGTGGGATTGCGGTCCGGGCGGCTATCAGGTCGGCGGTTTCCCGCCGGGCTGGGCGGAATGGAACGACCGTTATCGCGATACCGTGCGCGGTTTCTGGAAGGGCGACGAAGGCGAAGCGCCAGAACTCGCCACGCGCATGACCGCGTCGGGCGACAAGTTCAACAAGCGCGGACGCCGTCCGTGGGCGAGCGTGAACTTCATCACGGCGCACGACGGCTTTACGCTCAACGATCTCGTCTCCTATAACGACAAGCATAACGACGCGAACGGCGAAGACAACAAGGACGGCCATTCGGACAACAAGTCGTGGAACTGCGGCGTGGAAGGTCCGACCGACGATCCCGAGATTCGCGCGCTGCGCGAGCGCCAGAAGCGCAATCTGCTCGCGACGCTCCTGTTCTCGCAGGGCACGCCGATGATCCTGGCCGGCGACGAATTCGGCCGCACGCAAGAGGGTAACAACAACGCGTATTGTCAGGACGACGATATCAGCTGGGTGAACTGGGATATCGACGACGAAGGTCGCGCGCTTACCGAGTTCGTCCGCAAATTGACGACCTTGCGTCATACGCTGCCCGTGCTGCGGCGTCAGCGCTTCCTGACGGGCGAGTATCGCCAGGATCTCGAAGTCGCGGACGTTAAGTGGCTTAGTCCGGACGGCCAGGAACTGTCGGACGAGCAATGGGGCGACCCGAACATGCGCTGCTTTGGCATGGTGCTCGACGGTCGCGCGCAGGCGACGGGCATTCGCAAACCGGCATCCGATGCGACGTTGCTGCTTATCGTCAATTCATATCACGATGTCGTGGATTTCAAGCTGCCTGATATCCCGGGCTCGGATCAGTGGAGTTGCCTCATCGATACGAACGCGCCGATTCGCGAGGAACTGGAAGATTTCGACTCGGGGAACGTGTATCAGGTGACGGGGCGTTCGCTGCTGCTGTTGGCCTTGCATGCGCGCGGCGCGACGCGGCGAATCTTCAAGCGACTGGAAGAAGCGCTGACGGATGACGTGCCGCCCGATGCGCCGGAAGACAAGCCGGCCGCGTGAGGAATGAGATGACCCTTGCGTAGTGACCGGACGCAAGCGGTTATCATGCAGTTCCCTCGATGACGACGAGGCGGCGGCGAGCCGCCTCTTTTTTTAACCATGCCATTTCGCTTCTTTTTCCCTGTGCGGTTGCATGAAAGACTTCGCGCGACGCCTGGCGCATGATGCTGCAAGCGTTGATGCGCGTTGCAACGTGGGATCAGCTCGAACGCATTTGGGAATTCGTGGTTGGGTTCTTCAAGTTCTTGTGGGCGTTGTTGCGGTTTTTGGGTGGCGGGGGGTGAGCCTTTCGCTTCCCTGATGTATTGAGCTTTTGCGCGGGTTTATGGCAGCAACACTCGTCGATGTGCCGGACTGGGTCGGTCTCCATAGCTGCTAATGCTCGAAATCTCGAGCTTTAGCGCACGTTCCACATGCTGAACGTTCCGGCCGAAAAGCCAAGCGAGCGCCCCCAAAAAAAACCCCGAACGAAGCGGGGCTCATAACGCCAGTTTCAAACCGCGCGAATCACGTATCGCGCCAGCTATCATCCGTGCTGCCGAGGTCTACGCCGCCGCCGCCATCGCTCCAATCGTTCGAGCCGTTGCCGAAGTCGAGACCGCCACCGCCGCCGCCACCATTGCCGAAGTCCAGGCCGCCGCCGTCGTCGTTGCGACGTTCCACCGGCACGTCACGCTCGATCACGCGTTCTCGTCCGTTCGACAGCGCTTCGCCAAGCAGCACGCCAGTCAACAAACCGCCCATGCCGCCGCCAAATCCACCGCCGCCTTGCTGAATGACGACCGGCGGCTGTTGCCCTTGCTGCGGATACGGACCCTGTTGAGGATAAGGCCCCTGCGGCCCGTAAGGCTGCTGCTGCCCGCGCCCGAAGCGCTCCGCTTCTTGCGCATACGCCGACTGCCCCTGCGTCGCGGCCTGGGCAGCGTTCGGGTCGGGGCGACCTTCGGCGCGCGCCTTCAAACTCGCCACCTGATTTTCCAAATCCTGAATCGCATACGGCGGCACGGGGTTTTTGGCATCCGACAACGCCTCGACCATCTCACGCAATTGCGTCTCGGCGCCTTCCACTTCCTTCAGCAACGCCTCATGCCCAGGCGTCGTGGAAAGCCGGACGTCGAGCTTGAGCGAACGCACTTCGTTCAGCAGTTCGGTCGCGCGTTTGAGTTGCGTGCGACGATCGTCGTCGGCGCGGCCATCGTCACGGACGCGGGCGCGCTTCATTCCCCAGCGCAGCACGAGCGCAATCGCACCGATCAGCACGATCAAGCCGATCCACATGCCGATCGACGGTCCGTGTTTCTGCGGCGCGACCTGTGCGCCCTGATTGAACGGATTGGTCGCGACCGCGCCGGTCGAACTGCGCGTCTCGTTACCGGCGTTTGGGCTGATGCTGGCGCGATTCGCATCGGCCTGAATGCGCGCCTGCGTTTCGTTGAAGCGCGCGGGCGTCGTGAAGCCAAGCGCGGGATCGATCGACTGCGCCTGTTGAAGATGCGAAAGCGCGTCGCTATAGCGGCCTTCGCGATCGAGCACCTGCGCATAAAGATAATGCGCGTGAGCGTTCTTCGGATGCGCGTCGAGCACTTCGCTCAACTGCGAATCGGCCTTTTGCCAGTTGCCTTGCGTCATCGACTGCTCGACTTGCTGCGCGGTTGGCACGGCGAAGGCGAGCGGAGACGCAACCGACAGGCAAAGGGCCAGGGATAGCGAGAGCGCAAGAGCCGACAGAGTCTTTTTCATGTTGCAGGCCGGGCGCGATAAGCACCCGTCTCCTTTCTGAGCTGCAATCGGGGAAAGCGAATGCTTGCATGCAAGCGCGATTCCCGCTGATTCGTCCGGCGCGCGCGCGAGCCGCCAGGGCCGCGCCGCGCACTGACGAACATATTACTGCGCCGGCGTATTCAACTGCTTCTTCAGCGCTTCGAGACGGTCTTCCACGGACGGACCGCGATTGAGTGCCGCGAGTTTGTCGTCGAGCGCCTTGCCCGACTTCTGATCCGCCGAATTCAGACGCGCGTCCGAGCGCGCGTTGGCCAACTGCACCTTGTCTTCGAGCTTCTGGAAGTCTTCGGACAGATTCTTTCCGCCGATGCCGCCCAGCGCGGTCGCGGCCGTGTCTTTCGCGGTGGCGATCTGCTGCTTGGCCTGCAGAATGTTCGAGCGCGCGTTCAAGTCGTTGCGACGTTGACGCATGTCGTTGATCTGCTGCTTCAAATGCTCCACCGAAGGCACGAGTGTCTGCAATTCGCCGGCGAGGGCATCGCGTTCCGTCTCGGCGTTGGCTTGCGCGGCGAGAGCTTCGCGCGCGAGGCTTTCATCGCCGGTTTGCAGCGCGCGCTTCGCGCCGTCTTCGTACTTCTTCGCTTTCTCGGCCGCGACGTCGCGCTTGCTCTGCTGCGTGGCGACCTGCGCCTCGATTTCGATCAACGAGTTCTCAGCCTTGGCGATGCTGTCGTCGAGCTCGCGCACGATCTGCCGCGCATCGCGCGATGGGTCCTGCATAGTGTCGGCTGCGTCGTTGAGCAGACCTTTGACCGTGCGCGTGATGGAATCCAGAAGCGACATGTATTTCTCCTTGATGAAGACCGCGGCATGCAAGCCCGCGCGGCTCGAATGTGAGGCGCATGGCGCAGGATTGCAAGCGTCGTTGACCAGCCGATGACGACCGGGTTTACCCCGCTTATTAGAGCATGCCGCGCCTTAATCGGGGCTTAAGCAAGGTGAAGGAGTGTAACGTCGTGCAAACGAACGAAGCGGAATACAGCGCGTGCTTCAGTTGTCCGCGCGGCCATCGTCGGTTAGAGAGGCATCGTCGTCCAGAGGTTCGTCGGGACTTGCGGATTCGTCGGGCACAGGAAGGTGCGCAGGCTTCGCGGCCGCGCGCTTCGTGGCGCTTGCCGCTGCTTCCCGCGCCTCGCGGGCCGCGGCCTTAGCGGCGACGCTGCGCAAGGCCACGGTCAGTGGATCGGGCGCCTTGGGCGCGCGCAGGCGATCGACGATACCCGCTGCCTTGATCTGCTCGCTCGTCGCGTTGAAGTTGAGCACTGCACGCCGCATCAGCTCGCTCACGCTGATGCCGAGCTGATCCGCCGTGTTGCTGATGGCGAGTTTCTGCGCCGGGGTCACGAAAACAACGATGCGTTCGGTAGGCTTGGTCGTCATGAGCAGCTCGCAAACAGTAGGGCGGTTGTAAGCGCGTAAGCGCGTACGCACGAGTGGGCGCTTGAACCGCGTTCCCTATCATCAAACGGCACGACTTCTTTACCGCAACTTCTGGCGCCACTTGAAACCTGAGTGGCTTAAAACCAATCATATCGGTTTCGCGGGCTCGCGCGTGCGGCCGCGACCGCATGGCGACGATCCTCGGGCATTTCGCAAAACTGCTCTGCGATCAACCACTTGGCTATTTTCTCATACGGTTGTCCACAAGGCTCTCAACACTTTCGGTGGATAACCCCGGTGCAACCCCGACCGTTTCCGCCGAAGACCGGGTTTCGGGCGCCACATCGTCAATTACTTACAAAAAATCGCGACGGGTTTTGTAGTGTCGCCTGCGAATTCTTTAAAATGCGCTGTTATTCACGGTTACCCGTCCCACACGGTCGAAGCCGGCCTGCCCATTCGCTTGGTCCCGTCTTTCTGAAAGTGCTCAGGCGCTGACATACCCAAGGCGCCACAGAGCGCGCGCTTCGAAGCGCGCGGAACGATCCCAGTCATGCCTATCATCAAACGACCCGACTCTACGAATTCATCGCGACTGAATCGCGAACCTCGCTGGAACGACTCATCCAACGACGCCGGCGGCGGCAATGGACGCAACGGCGGCAACGGACGCAACGGCGGCAACGGACGCGATGGCGGCAATGGCGGCAATGGCGGCCGCAATGGAAAGAATGGCCGCGACGGGCGCGATTCCCGACGCTCGCCGCTCGCGCGCGTCGCGCTGTGGTTGGCGGGGCTCGCGGCTATCGGCGTGGTGGTGGGCGGGCTGATCGTCGGCTATGCGCTCGTCGTGATGGAGCCGAACCTGCCTTCGCTCGATGCGCTGATCGACTATCGTCCGAAAGTGCCGCTTAGGGTCTACACGTCGGATCACGTGCTGATCGGCGAATTCGGCGAAGAGCGCCGCAGCCTCGTGCGTTTTCAGGACATTCCCGACCAGATGAAGAAGGCGGTGCTCGCCATCGAGGATTACCGCTTTTACGATCACGGTGGCGTCGATTTTATCGGCATTCTGCGTGCTGGCGTGAGCGACATCACGCACGGCGGCGCGTCGCAAGGCGCAAGTACGATCACCATGCAGGTCGCGCGCAACTTCTTTCTGTCGAGCGAAAAAACCTATACGCGCAAGATCTACGAGATGCTGCTCGCCTACAAAATCGAGCGCGCGTTGACGAAAGACCAGATTCTCGAGTTGTATATGAATCAGATCTATCTCGGCGAACGCGCCTATGGTTTTTCCGCCGCGGCGCGCGTGTATTTCGGCAAGGACCTGAAGGACATCACGCTTGCCGAAGCCGCCATGCTCGCCGGTTTGCCAAAGGCGCCGTCGGCATATAACCCGGTGGTCAATCCGAAGCGCGCGAAGGTACGTCAGCAGTACATTCTGAAGCGCATGTTCGATCTGCACTTCATCTCGCGCGAGCAATACGATCAGGCGGTCGCCGAAGAACTTCGCACGAAGTCGGGTGGCACCGAATACGGCGTGCATGCGGAGTACGTCGCGGAAATGGTGCGGCAGATGATGTACGCGCAGTACAAGGAAGAAGCGTACACGCGCGGCCTGACGGTCACGACGACCATCGATTCCGCCGATCAGGACGCGGCCTATCGCGCCGTGCGCAAGGGCATCATGGATTACGAGCGGCGTCACGGTTATCGCGGGCCGGAAGGCAGCATCGCTCTGCCGGGCAACGCGGACGATCGCGCCGAAGCCATCGAGGATGCGCTCGTCGATCATCCGGACAACGGCGAACTCGTCGCTGCCGTGGTGACCGTGGCGAACGCAAAGCAAGTGGTCGCGCAATTCGTCGGCGGCGATACGGCCACCGTTTCCGGCGAGGGCCTGCGTTTCGTCGCGGCCGCGCTGCGCAACAATGCATCGAAGGCGCTTGCCATCAAGCCGGGTTCGATCATCCGGCTGGCGAAGGACGCGAAGGACACGTGGCAGATCACGCAATTGCCGCAAGTGGAAGGCGCGCTCGTTTCGATGGTGCCGCAGGACGGCGCGATCCGCGCGCTCGTCGGCGGCTTCGACTTCAACAAGAACAAGTTCAACCACGTGACGCAAGCGTGGCGTCAGCCGGGCTCGAGCTTCAAGCCGTTCATCTATTCGGCCGCGCTCGACAAGGGCTTGGGACCGGCGACCATCATCAACGACGCGCCGCTGTACTTTCCGCCCGCATCGCCCGGTGGCGACGCCTGGGAACCGAAGGACGACGATCAACCCGACGGCCCGATGTCCATGCGCACCGGCTTGCAGAAGTCGAAGAACCTGGTGTCGATTCGTATCCTGTCGTATATCGGCACGAGCTACGCGCAGGACTTCGTCACGCAGAAGTTCGGCTTCGACAAGGACAAGACGCCGCCGTATCTGCCGCTCGCGCTGGGCGCGGGACTCGTCACGCCGTTGCAGTTGAGCGGCGCGTACTCGGTGTTCGCGAATGGCGGCTATCGCATCAACCCGTATCTGATCGGCGAAGTTGCCGATGCGCGCGGCAGCGTCATTTCGCGCGCCGATCCGCTCACGGCCAGCAAGAACGCGCCGCAGACGCTCGAACCGCGCAACGCTTACGTCATGAATAGCCTGTTGCATACGGTGGCGACGGCGGGCACGGGTTCGGGCACCAACGTGCTCAAGCGCAGCGACCTGCAAGGCAAGACGGGTACGACCAACGACGCCAAGGACGGCTGGTTCGCGGGCTATCAGCATCAGCTCGTCGCGGTGGCGTGGATGGGCTACGACCAGCCGAAGACGCTGGGCAGCCGCGAGTTCGGCGCGCAGCTTGCGTTGCCGATCTGGGTCGACTTCATGGGACGCGCATTGCGCGGCATCCCGCAGGAACAGATGCAGCGGCCCGACGGCGTGACCACCGTGGACGGCGAGCTGTTCTATGCCGATCGCACGCCGGGTGCGGGCTTCGTTGCGAGCATCGGCATGGACAACGTCAATCCGACAGCGGGCGATACCAACACCACGGGCGGCGTCGGCCCGGCGGGCATGCAGGCGCCGCCCGCGCCGCAAGTCACCACCGATGAGCGCAAGCAGATCATGGATATGTTCAATAAGCCGTGATGGGTAAGGCAGGATAAAAAAACGCGCCGTGGTTCTGAACGAACCCGGCGCGTTTTCTATTGGTGACGGTGCTTCAGTTACCGACCGTCGCCGCGGACTTCACCGCGCAACTCACATCGAGCGTGCTCTTGTCCGCGAAGCTGAACGTGAGCGGAATCGTCGAGCCGATCTTGAGTGGCTTGCCCGGCTGTTCGAGCATCACGTGATAACCCTTCGGTGCGAACTGTAGCGTGCCATGCGCGGGGACATCGACGGCATCGACGGGGGCCATCGTCGCGGTGCCGCTTTTGGTATCCGACTTGTGCATCATCGCCATGCCGAACGCGGGGGTATCGACGCCCGTGAGCGTGACGGCTTTGTCGCCATTGTTGGCCAGCGTGAAGTAGCCCGACGAAGGCAGGTTCGGCGGCATTGCGCGAACCCAGCAATCGCGCGCTTCGAGCGGCGCGGCATGGGACAGCGTCGCGAAAGATGCGCACGTCAGCGCGCTGAACAATACAGCGATTTTCTTCATTGCTTTCTCACTTGACCGTGAAGTTATAGTTGCCCTGCGTGCGATGACCATCGGCGGCGACAGCTGTCCATTGCACTTTGTAGACGCCCGGCTGCAAGTCGTGAAGTGCGACGCTCATGTGCTTTTTGTCTTTCGTATCGACGACGGACTTTTCGGTGTTGACCTGCTTGCCCTGACCATTGGTCACGGTCAGTTTGCTGAAGGTCGGTTCGAGCGCTTCGCCGAAGTCGATCGATACTTCGTGCGGCGCGTTGACGGTCGCGCCGGGCCCAGGCTGTTGCAGCTTCGGCAGCGCGTGCGCGAACGCAAACGACGCCGATGCGAAGAATGCGCAAGCCAGCGCGCCGCGCAAGGCGGGAAGGGTACTCATGATGCATCCTTGAAATTTTCACGCTTGCCGCGCGAAGCGTGCAAACGCGAGGTATGGCATGTCGGAAGAGGGGGACGCGTATCAGGCGAGAGCAGGCGGCGCGCGAGGCAGCGCCACGCCTGGCGGCATGCGATGCGGCGCGGTGCTGTTTTGCTTGGCGACGAAAGTATCGTCGGCCAAAGTCGATGCCGCGAAGCCGTGCGGCATCGATGGCGGCGTAGGCGCATGCGCAAGCAGGTCGCAATATCCGCACGCTTGCAGATGCGAAAGAGCGTCATGGTTCGCGTGCGATGCGGTATCGACCGTATGCGCGATGCCATTCGAGCTCGACGCGCATATGGACGAGAAGAGCGCTTCGACGCGCTTGCCATCCAGCGTTTGCGATACGAGCGGCGCGAACGAAAGCAGCAGGATCGCGCATAGCGCAGCGAACCCGCTTAACTTTCTGATCATGCCGCGACGCAAGTAATGCATGCCGTGCCCGAATCTTTTTTCAATGCTCGATGACCGATCGATTATGCCATGCGTCCCGCGATGGCCTTTCGACTAAACCAATGAAGTTTTGCTGCCCGCGTGAGATGAGCTTACGAAGAAGAACGCATGAAGACCATTGCGCTTGAGTAAGTGATGACTTATAATCTTTTCTTCGACGGACGCGGGGTGGAGCAGTCTGGCAGCTCGTCGGGCTCATAACCCGAAGGTCGTAGGTTCAAATCCTACCCCCGCAACCAAGCATTCAAGCAAAAGCCCGGTTAAAGCCGGGCTTTTGCTTTTCCAGCACGCAGTTGCATACATGCGTGGGCGCAGTCCTGGAAGTAAGGCAAGTCGCAATACCTCCACTTCATGACTAGACGCGGCGCAACGCCTGCGTATCCCTCGTGTCAAAATCCCCTAAAGCTCGTCAGCGCTAACGCACATCGAACCTTTTCAAAGGACACACGCCATCATGGATATTCCTCACGATCTGCAGATCATCGCGCATCAGGAACGCACGCTTGTGTTTCCGCAGTTTCATGCCGATGAAGCCTGGCAAACCGGCACGCAACTGCGCGAGATGGCGATGGCGCGCGGCGCGGTCGTGGTCATCGATGTGCGCACGTTCGGTCAGCGCATGTTCTTCGCTTCGCTCGATGGCGCCACGCCCGACAACGCGCGCTGGGCAGAACGCAAGGCGAAGACTGTCGAACACTTTCGCCGCAGTTCGTACGGGCTCGGTCTCTCGCTGCAACAGGCGGGCACCACGCTCGCCGACAAGTACGGCCTCAATGCCGCCGATTACTCGGCGCACGGCGGCGGCTTTCCGCTGCGCGTCGCGAATGTCGGCGTGATCGGCTCCGTGACGGTGTCGGGGCTGCCTCAGCGCGAAGATCATCAGATGGTGGTCGAAGCGCTATGCGCGGTGCTCGGCCATGACTTCGCCGCATTGTCGCTCGGCCGCGTCTGAGCGTCGTCACGCATTCCAAAGACTCAACGGAGACCGAACCAGCCGATGCGTTCCACCGCTTATGTGTTGCTTGCGATTGCGATCGTCGCGGAAGTCGTCGCGACCTCCGCGCTACGCGCCTCCGATGGCTTCACGCGCGCGTTACCCGCGACCATCGTCGTGATCGGCTATGGGTTGTCGTTTTATCTGCTGTCGCTGACCTTGCGGACCTTGCCGGTCGGCCTCGTCTATGCCGTGTGGTCGGGCGCGGGCATCGTGTTGATTACGCTCGTCGCCACGTTCTTCTTCAAGCAGACGCCCGATATTCCCGCCATGTTGGGCATGGGGCTGATCGTCGCGGGCGTCATTGTGCTGAACGTGTTTTCGAAGATGAGCGCGCATTGACGCGGCGCGGCACCGCTACTTGCAGCGTACGATCATCGAGCGATTCTTGACGTTTGCCGTCACGACGTTGTTCAAGCCGCCGCCGCTCGGACCGCCTTCCTCGTTGTCCTTCGACACGATGTCGTAACCCGTCGCGCCGCATGCCTTGCCCGCGAGCACGTAGCAGCTCGCCCAGCTCGATCCGGCATCGGCGCCGCTGCAGTTCACTGCGTAGCCCGTCTGGCCATCGGGAAGATTGATGAGCGATGCATCGTTGGACGAAGCACATCCGCTCGTTCCGGCGATGGCAAAAACCGCGATCAGGGCGATGCCAGGCGCCGCCGCGCGCGCGATGAGCCGGCGTGAGCGCCGATCGAATTCCTTCATCTTTTCCTCGTGATTGCAATGACTTCGCCGCAGGACGTTTTTTCGGCGGCTTTTTGGGATACGCATTGTCCCATACGCTACGCGCGCCGTGAAAAAGCACGATGGCTCGAACCGGGCGCGAGGCTTGCGAATCATCGAACGAACGGCGTTAAGCGGTAAAGACAGGTTCGCGTGAACTATTTTCCGGATCGCGCGCCTGATAGATGGCAAACGCCGGTTGTAATTGCCGCATGACGTGTGATTCGTCACCAACATAAAAAGGAGGTCAACACGATGGCCGAAAGAGTGACCGGTCCTTACCGAGGGTATTACATCAGCGCGTCCGCCCGGCTCGTGCAGGCGCACGATGGCGATCGCAACGAAGACAACGCCGGGCAGGCGCTCAAGCCGATCTATGTCGGCTCAGTGAGCCTGGCGCGTGGTGGTCCGGACGATGTGCATCGCTTCGAGGCGCTCGTCGATCTCGGCCCGGAACGGCGCTTCGCCACCGAGGATGCCGCGCTTGCGCACGTCGAACAGGCGGGGCGCGAGTATATCGACCGCTTGTTGCAACCGATGACGTGATGCGCCCCGTTCATCTCCGGCACGCGGTGCTTTATGACATCGCCAACTGCCTGATCGACCTTTTTCCGAGCGGCGCGGACATCGCGGAGATCGGCCTCGAAGCCACGCCCGCGTTGTTCGTGAGCTGGCGCACGAGCGGGGTGGCGAATCATCCGGGCAACATCGCCTGGGGTGTGCATTATCGGTTCGAGCCGCAGGTACTGCGCGACTATCCGCATCTGTCGGAGGAGGCGCGTGAGCGCGTATGCGAGCGGGTGCGCGACATGAGCCGCCTGCTCGATTTCAATTACGCCGATCCGCTGGCGAGCTCGCTGCTCGTCGTCGATGTGAACGAGGACGTGCTCGCAGCCTGACGCTTTACACTGCGCGCCGCTGGACCGCGCCGCATCGACGCAGTTACCATAAGCGCCTCGGTCCTTTGCTCGAAACCAATCCTGCAGGGAATGCCTGAACGACTTTGCGTCGGTGCTGTAACACTCCGGGGCCGGTTTCTTCGGACAGCAACCGCGCCTGAGCCACGAGAACATCATGGACATCCGTTTCCTTCCGGACGCGCCCGGTTATTGCGACTCCAACCTCACCATCGAATTCGCCGCGCTCGTCGACGGACGACGCGTACCGTGCGCCATATCGGTGGAAGCGCTGGAGGATCATTTCGGCGCCGAGACTTACGACAGCCGCGGCTGGATCAGCGCTTTCGATGCAGGCCGTGCGCGCATCGAAGCCGTGGCGCGCGAGCATCTGGAAGTCACGAATGGCATGCCCGTGCTTCTCAAGAGCGGTCATTTTCCGCCAGGACGCGTGCTCGCCTGAAAGCGGCGCACGCTAGCGTTCCGTTAATTCGACTGCGTATCTCCGCTTTGCGGGTACTATCTCGCTACAGGCCGCACGCATGGCGATTCGTGCGGCACGACATTTGCTCTGGATCTGCGCTTCATCGTGCAAGCCACAACGAGCAACCATTATAAAAAGTCGCGCGGGGTCGTCATGTTTCTCTCCTTTTTCCACTCGCTTATCGAGTCGAACGCACTATGGCTCATCTGGGCAGCCGTCGGTGTCGTTTTCCTGGGTCTATGCATCGTCTTCGCCTCCGTGCTGCTGGGCGAATCCGACGAGCCGCTTTATCGAGCCGCGCCTCGCGATAGCGACAGCGGCAAGATGATCGTCTGATCGTTTTGCTGGCTAGCCGCGCTGCTTGCGCGGTGACCGTTCGCGTCATGCAAATTCGGGTTTGACTAGCCGACAGGCGATGTCGACAATATCCCGCATGGATCTGCCGCGACACATATCGACACCACCGGGCAAGGCGCGTGAGCTGCGGCAAGAGCAGCGGGATGCCTTGCGCGGGCGCATACTCGACGTATCGCGAGCTATCGTGAAGCGTGAAGGCTTCGCAGCACTTTCGATGCGCCGGCTCGCGCAGGCAATCGACTATTCGCCTGCCGCTTTGTACTTGCATTTTCGGAGCCGCGCGGACATCGCGTACGCTTTGTGCGTGGAAGGACATGCGACATTGCGCGCGGCATTTGCGCCGCAAGCGAGCATTGCCGATCCCGCCGCGCGTCTTAGAGCAATGGCGCGCGTCTATGTCGAATTTGGCCTGGCCGAGCCCGAGACGTATCGGCTGATGTTCATGGACGCGGACCGCCGCGGCGATGGAACCCATGGCACCGATGACGGCATGGCTGCGCTTTCGTCGATGACCGATGCCTTCGTCGAACTACGCGCCGCGGGGCGGCTCAAGCGCCTGCCGCCGGAGACACTGCCGGCCGATTGCGCTCAGGCGTTGTGGGCGACTTTGCATGGCATCGTCGCGCTGGCGCTGTGCGGCGTATCGCGGGCAATGCCTGCGGCCGAGATACTCGAGTTATCGCTCGACGCGTGGCTCGCGTAGTGAACAACAGGTTGACCGCAGGTTGAGTACTGGCTGGCATCTGGCCTGCCAAACTGACTGACAGAACGAACCGACCCGACACTCCAACACGATGACCACCGAAGATATCCGTATCGACTCCGCCAACGGCATCGGCTTCATTGCACTCGATCGCCCGAAGGCTCTGAATGCGCTGTCCGCGCCCATGTTGCGCGCGATCAGCGAGGCCTTGCGCGCCTGGCGTCACGACCAGGCAATCCGCACCGTCGTGGTGTATAGCCCGCACGTGCGGGCGTTTTGCGCGGGCGGCGATATCCGCTTTCTCTACGAGTCGGCGCAGGCGGGCGACCGCGATTCGATCGACGCGTTTTTCACCGACGAGTACAAGCTCAACCACGCGATCTTCACCTTCCCGAAGCCGTATATCGCGGTGATGAACGGCGTCGTGATGGGCGGCGGCATGGGTATCTCGCAAGGCGCGCATCATACGGGCGGGCTGCGAATCGTCACGCAGTCGACCAAGATGGCGATGCCCGAGACGCGTATTGGACTCTTTC
This sequence comes from Caballeronia sp. GAWG2-1, assembly GCF_023631405.1. Classification (NCBI taxonomy): domain Bacteria; kingdom Pseudomonadati; phylum Pseudomonadota; class Betaproteobacteria; order Burkholderiales; family Burkholderiaceae; genus Caballeronia; species Caballeronia sp. GAWG2-1. The sequence goes on along the minus strand of NZ_JALQDD010000011.1, from coordinate 3,281 downwards.
CCGATGTCGGCGTGAGCTGGTTTCTCGCGCGCGCGCCTGGCGCGATCGGGCGTTATCTGGCCGCGACGGGCGCGAGCATGGGCGCGGCAGACGCGCTCTATGCGCGCATGGCCGACGCTTATCTCGACGATGGCGCGTTGCCGGGCTTGATCGAATCGCTACGGCATCAGCGCTTTCTCGATGGCGTGGCGATCGTTCGCTTCGTCGAAAACGAGACGACCAAATACAAGGTGAGCCCGACGCTCGACCGCAGCGCGCTTGCCGAGGGACGTACGCTCATCGACAAGCATTTCGCCACGGGCAATGGCGCGGCGATTCTCGCATCGCTCGCGCGTGAGACGGATGGCGCCGCGGGCGAGTGGGCCGAGCGCGTGGCGGCGGAACTGCGCGAACGTTCGCCTTTGTCGGTGGATGTCTCGCTGCAGCAGGTGGATCGCGCGCGGTATTCGTCGATGGCGGAGACCTTGCGCCGCGACCTCGATCTCACGCGCACGACGTTCGAACGCGGCGATGTGATCGAGGGCATTCGGGCGCGTATCGTCGACAAGGACAATCAGCCGAGCTGGAAGATCGCGCGGGCGGAGGAGGTGGGCGTCAAGGATGTCGAACGTATGTTCGAGAGTGCCTGGACGCCGGCGACGCATCCGCTGCGTTTGCTCAAGGACTGAGCGTTCTTAGCGAGAACGCGCGATCAACGCGACTCGTTGCCGGCCGAGAAAGCGCGCATGAAGACGAGCGCGCCCCAGCCCCAGATTGCATTGGCGATGAAGTTGGGCGCGAGTCGCGGCAGCATGTTGCCGCTTGGCCAGATGCCGCGCCCGGGATCGATCACGAATGCGCCGACCGCAGTTAGCACGATCCCGCCGAATACGAGCGAGCCAATCCACGGCGCGCGGTTCTCCGGCGCGACGCGCAAGAGCCACGAGAGCAGCACGCCGAACACCGCGCTCCATAACGCATTCGCGATGAAAGTTGGAATGCCGAGCGGCAGAAAAGGGGTGATGGAAAAGCCGGCTTGATCGATGAGACCTGCTGCATGCAGCAGCGCGAGCGTCGATTCCCGAAAGAAGAGTGCGGCAAGAAAACCAGAAACGAACGGCAGAATGACTTTATGCATTGGCAGGACCGCTTGCGGCGAACCGCGGCTCTCGTTGGTTGTCGTGACGCGCCATTATAGGGGCGCGCGAGCCGGTGTCGAAGCGATGCCTAAGCAGATATGACGCGGACGCGCTTACTTTGCAATGGCGTCGCTCGCCGGACTGTGATGCAGCATGCGGTCGCTGTTGGGCGGCGGGTTGGGGCGCTTCACCGGCATGTTGTCGGGATTGTTCGGGCGCGTGGTCTCGGCGGAAGGCGAGCCGGGTGCGCTCGGCGGCTTGACCATCGAGGCATTATCGTCGGGGCGCGCGGTTTGGGCTTGCGCCGTTACGGCCGAGCAGATGAGGAGCAGCGCGAGGGTCGTTTTTTTCATGTCGAGTCTCCACGAGCGAAGCCGCGGCTGGAGCGCCGCGGTTTTTGATGAGACAGGCGCGTCGGCTGAAAATTCGCGCGGATCGCATATTCGGTTTTTTTGGAGGAATGAGGAAGCTGCGACGTGCGCCGCTTGATCGCACGCGGAAGGTCTCACGGCCAATCTGCGGGATGGAGGCGAAGGAGGTCCAACGGCATTCGGATCACGCCTGACGGGGCCGGTGACCGGTCCCAACCACCGGGTGTCGCCGCCGGGAATGACACTGATCTCAGGGCCACGTATCGATAGCTCAACCGACTACAACAATGGACTGAGTGGATCTGAAGTTATCCGCCCGCAGACAAAGCGCTTCGCCGCACTGCGGTAAAATCACACCTTCGCCTTAAACCGATGCAGACCGCGCCACGGTCAGTCGCTCCACATGTCCGCCGTTCAAAAAATCAGCCCCCGCCGCGTGTCCGTCGCTCCGATGATGGACTGGACCGACAGGCATTGCCGCTCGTTGCATCGGCTCGTGTCGCGGCACGCTTACCTCTACACAGAGATGGTGACCACGGGCGCCCTGCTTTACGGCGATGTCGCGCGTCACCTTGCGTTCACGCCCGCGGAAGCGCCGGTTGCGTTGCAACTGGGAGGCAGCGAGCCAGCCGATCTGGCAAAGAGCGCGAAGCTCGGCGAGCAGTGGGGCTATGACGAAATCAATCTGAATTGCGGCTGCCCGTCCGAGCGCGTGCAGCGCGGCGCGTTCGGTGCATGTCTGATGAAAGAGCCGCAACTGGTTGCGGACGGTGTGAAAGCCATGCGCGATGCCGTGTCGATTCCCGTGACGGTCAAGCACCGTATCGGCGTCGATTCCGTCGAGGACTACGCGTTCGTGCGCGATTTTGTCGGCACCATCGCCGATGCGGGTTGCGAAGTGTTCATCGTCCATGCGCGCAACGCGATCCTGAAAGGCCTGAGCCCGAAGGAGAACCGCGAGATTCCGCCGCTCAAATACGAATATGCGTATCAACTGAAGCGGGATTTTCCGCATCTGGAGATTTCGATCAACGGCGGCATCAAGACGCTCGACGAGGTCGAGGAACATCTGAAACACGTCGATGGCGTCATGTTGGGCCGTGAGGCTTATCACAACCCGTATGTGCTCGCGGGCGTCGATACACGCTTCTATGGCGCGACGACGGCGATTCCTTCACGCGAGGAAATCGAAGCCGGACTCATTGGCTATGCACGCAACGAACATGCGCGCGGCACGTATCTCGGCGCGGTGACACGTCACGCGCTTGGGCTGTATCGCGGCACTGCCGGTGCGCGTGGATGGCGGCGCGTGCTTTCCGATAGCCGGCGGCTGGCAACTGGCGATCTCGCGATTTTCGACGAAGCGCGTGCTCATTTGCGCGAAGGTGCGGAAGCTATCGAATCTTGAAGCCGTCTAGCGAACGAAGATGCGTGAAAGGGCTAGGCAAGCGCAATTTTAGTTCGTATAATCTCGCTTCTTGATTGCTGAGCAACTTTCGGCAAGATGGAATCAGGTAGTTCAGTGGTGGCTGTAGCTCAGTTGGTAGAGTCCAGGATTGTGATTCCTGTCGTCGTGGGTTCGAGTCCCATCAGCCACCCCACAAAGAATTCTGAAGATTAAAGTATTACGGAACGGCGCTCTGCGAATGCAGAGCGCCGTTTTTGCTTTCAAATGATCCAAACTTGTGAGACAGATTTTGCCGAATTGGGCGATGGAACCTGTCCGCATTTTTGTGTGCGAGGCGGTTAGCGGAGTCACCCGCGTGCGTTGGTAAAACGCTCTCCAAACAGG
>NZ_JALQDD010000010.1:0-1533 GCF_023631405.1 Caballeronia sp. GAWG2-1 | reverse complement strand
CATGTCGAGGCCAATTTGAAATGTCCGATATCCGGCTAAATTGAAATGTCCGGTTTGGGGTCGGTTCCTGCTTCCAAAGAAGACAGTTTCCCCACCGAGGCTGCCCGCATTTCGGCACTTCTGAGCATCATCGCGTTCAGGTCGATCTGCTTGAGTTCGCGTTGCTTGCGCGTGTTGTTGGCGCGCATCTTCGGGCGCACCTCTTCGCCCCGATTGGTGCGTGAGGGCGCTGACTTGATAGGGCGATTGTCGCGCTCCATCTGCACCTGCCTCGACAGCGCAAGGACGTGTCCAAGACGCTTGTTGTCGACCTCAGCGCCCTGGTCGACATGGGACAGGCGATCATAACGTCGACAGGGCAACGCCGCGCCATTCGCCCAAATCTCGATGCGCCCGTCCGGGTACTCGTACACATCGAGATAGCGATGGATCAAGGCGCGCGTCGCCGGCGAATCTTCAAGCAGGTACATCACGCGATCGTATTGCACCGTCAGCGAGGCCGAGACGCAACGAGATTCGCGTGCCGTCAGAATCGAATCGAGATCCTCGTCGGCACGCACCGGACGATGCGCGTCAAAGTCGCTCTTCGCGCGCTTGCCGAAACGGTCGTTGAAGTCGGCGATGAAGTGGGGCGCATAAGCATTCGCGGCCTCCCACGTGTCGATCTCGCGCAGCCGCAATTCCTTGACGAGCCGATCATGCAAGGTCAAGTTGGCACGCTCCACGCGCCCCTTCGCCTGACTGCTGTTGGCGCACAGGGTCTCGACGTTGAGCTCGTACAAGGCCCGGCCAAACTGCGTGACCCCCTTGTCAGCCTTGCGCGAGCCCCGGTTGAGCGAGAACACACTGGCTTTATCGCTATACAGCGCCAAGGGCTTGCCGTGCTGCTCGATGTAGCGGCGCGTTGCCTCGAAATAACTGAAGGTCGATTCGGTGGCCGTGAAGTGCAGGGTCATCAGACGGCTGGTGGCATCGTCGATGAACACCAGCAGCGTGCACGCCGGCGCGCGATCTTCGAACCAGCGATGATCGCTGCCATCGATCTGGATCAGCTCGCCATAGCACGAGCGACGGTTGCGCGGCTGATGGATCCTTGGAGGACGCTGTCGACGTGGCGTCCAGAGTCCGGCGCCGATCATGAGCCGCCGAACGGTTTCCTTGGCCAGCCGAATGTCATGACACTCGCGCAGCTTCTCGCAGGCAAGCGTCGGGCCAAAATCGCTATAGCGCTCTTTGACGATGGCCACGGCCCGGACCGCCAAGCCCGCGTCGACACGATGATTGCCCGTTTGACCGCGCTTGCCGGAAACCAGGCCCGGCGCGCCTTGTTCGCGTAACCGCGCACTGAGACGCCGCACCTGTCGTGTACTCAGTCCAAGTCGCTCGGCGGCCCGCCACGGTTTGAGCAGTCCGTCGACCACTGACTGAATCACTTTGAATCGGTCCAACTCGCGCATCGACATGGTAATCGTGTCCGTTGCAGCCATCGCGGTCTCCTGCGCCGAAGCATCGGCGCGGGGTAAGCTTAGGCGG
>NZ_JALQDD010000009.1:0-154623 GCF_023631405.1 Caballeronia sp. GAWG2-1 | reverse complement strand
TCGACATGGTAATCGTGTCCGTTGCAGCCATCGCGGTCTCCTGCGCCGAAGCATCGGCGCGGGGTAAGCTTAGGCGGCTCGAAGCGGACATTTGAATCTGGCTAAAAGCGGACATTACAATCTAGCCGCTACAACGCAAATCTGCGCTAATTTATCTTATGTAAACTCAAAGATTAGACACAGCAACCACGACCCCAACATCACCCCATTTCCTCCGCCCGCCCCAAAAGAAACGCCTGCTCCCGAGCATTCCTGGTCAACGCAGCCGCACGCGCGAACTCCTCGCGCGCTTCATCTTTGCGTCCCAACTTCGCCAGTAAATCCGCACGCACACTCGGCAACCAGGGATAAGTCCTGAGCGCTGGCTCGTTACGCAAATCATCAACGATATCGAGCGCAGCCTGCGGCCCATAAGCCATGCTCACCGCGACCGCGCGATTCAGCTCGACCACCGGCGTGGACGCCGTTTGCATGAGCGCGTCGTATAACGCGACGATCATCAGCCAGTCAGTCGCGTCGGCGCTCGGTGCGCGCGCGTGACACGCGGCAAGCGCCGCCTGTAGCGCATACACGCCGCGCGCGCCGCCCAAGGTCTCCGAGCGCTGCAAGGCCGTCAGCCCGCGACGAATCAAAAGCGGGTCCCAGCGGCTGCGGTCCTGATCGGGCAGCAAAATCGGCCGTCCCTGGGAATCGACACGCGCCTTCGTGCGAGACGCCTGAATCTCCATCAACGCGACGAGGCCGTGAACTTCGCTCTCCGTGGGCATCAGCTCGGCGAGAATGCGTCCGAGACGCAGTGCGTCTTCACAGAGCGCGGGGCGCATCCAGTCGTCGCCGGCGGTCGCTGAATAACCTTCGTTGAAAATCAAATAGATGACTTCGAGCACCGACGCAAGCCGCGCCGCCCGCGCGTCCGCCTGCGGCACCTCGAACGGCACGCGCGCCGCCGTCAGCGTGCGCTTCGCGCGCACGATCCGCTGCGCGATGGTCGGCTCCGGCACCAGAAACGCGCGCGCGATTTCATCCGTCGTCAAGCCGCCGAGCAGGCGCAAGGTCAGCGCGGCGCGGGCATCGACGGAAAGAACGGGGTGACACGCCGTGAAAATCAGCCGTAGAAGATCATCGCCGATGTCGTCTTCGCGGGCCGCGTCGAGGGCATCAACGAAATCGGGCGTGATGTGCATCTCCTGGGCGTCGAGATCGCGGCCCAGTTCCTCGTGCTTGCGCGCGTGCAGCGTGTGCTGCCGCAGCCGGTCGAGCGCCCTGTTCTTCGCTGTCGTCATGAGCCACGCTCCCGGCTTGTCCGGCACGCCCGCATCGGTCCAATGCTCGAGCGCCGCGACGAACGCGTCCTGCGCGAGTTCCTCGGCAAGCGCGACGTCGCGCACCACGCGGGCCACGCTCGCAATCACTTTCGCCGATTCCATTCGCCACACCGCGTCGATAGTCTTGCGCGTCGCGATCGACTGCGCCGCCCGCCCGGCGTCCGAACGCTCGCTCACGCCGCTTCCGGATTCATATGCACGAGTTCCCAGATGTGACCGTCCAGATCCTCGAAGCCGTGGCCATACATGAAGCCGTGATCCTGCGGTTCGCGCGGCGCCCGCCCGCCCGCTTTCAACGCCTTCGCGACGAGGTCGTCCACTTCCGCCCTGCTCTCGCACGACAAACACACGAGCGTTTCGGTGGCCTCGTGCGCATCGACGATCGCTTTTGCGGTGAAGGTCTGGAAGAACTTCTCGACGAGCAGCATCGCGAAGATGTTTTCGCCGATAACGAGGCACGCGGCATCGTCATTGGTAAAAGCCGGGTTGAACGAGAGGCCGAGTTCCTTGAAGAAGGTCATCGAGCGCTTCAGATCGCGCACGGGCAAGTTGACGAAAATCTGTTGATGCATGGCGTAAGGCTCCGACGCGAATGGAAAGACGAGCGAAATTGCCGGCTTCATTGGGACGACGTTCGACGCGCCCGTCGATCGACAGGAAATCACCCGGGAGCAGCGAAACTCGCCTCAGAGATAGCACGGCCCGACTTTGCGGACCTCGATCGTGCACCACGCGGCCGCCGGGCACGTTGCGGCAATTTCAACTGCTTCGGCGTGCGTTTCGCAATCGAGCAGGAAAAATCCGCCGATCATTTCTTTTGCCTCGGCGAACGGTCCGTCGATGATTCTCGCGTCATCCGCCGATGCCCGCGAAACCCGCGACGCATCCTTGAGCGAAGTCAGCGACTCGCATGCGCGCAAAACGCCACGCGCTTTCAGGCCGTCGGCGAACTCTCCCATCTGCCGATACGCCTCGCGCCCCTCTTCTGGCGTGCGTTGGCTGCGTTGCTCCACGGGCTCGATCACAAGTAGCAGATAAGCCACATCCACCTCCACGAAAAGTTTTTTAGCGTCGCTCAAGTTAAACCGTCGTGGCGCTATCGGCAAGGCTGGCGTGGGTTTGCCATGCGAAATCAAGCAAAAATCTATCCTCATACGTAACATTTTGTTACTCAGTATTACTCAACGCCATTCAATCCATCGAGTAGTATTTGCTTCAGACGAGTCGGAAATGTCTTAGAAACGAGCAATAGTTACCTTGCATCGATTTCTTCTCATCATTAGTTCCAGCAGACCACCCGCTTTTCGTCACCCTTCTATCTCGCGATATCGAGCGATATAGCAAACGTTTGCGCGTTCAACCGTTCGGGTAGCAAAAGCGGGATGCGTGCATGTCGAAGCCGGTTGGATGGCGTTATCAGAACCCAGCCCGCCTATCGAAAACCAGATGCTTTTTGCATCGCTGGGCGTAATCGAAATGAACGCCTGGTTTTATCTGCGCTTATGCGTTTTGAATCGATGACTAAAAGTCCTTTCCTGCTTTCGACGCTCGTCCTCGCTCTTGCCGGTTGCGGCGGCAGCGACGGCGGTTCTCCCGCCTCCACGAGCGCGGCTAGCGCCGGCCCCGCCGGCGTGGCAAACGCCTCCGCCGCCTCCGGCTCCGAAGCCGATGCCACCGAACAAGCGGTTGCCAAGGCTGCCTCGAATCTGCGTCTGACGTGTGCTTCGCCGGCGGTGTCGTCGGCATCGGCCGGCAACGGCAAGATTACCGTCGATACCCCCGGGGGCGACGGTTCGCGCATGTTCGCGATCAACGCCAAGTTCAAGGTCGCCGTCACCACGCGCGCCGGCAGCGCCGATACGCTCAAGTGGACTATCGCCGATGCGCTCGGCAAGACGGTCGCGAGCGGCAGTTTCGCGGTGCCTTCCGTTGCAACGACCACCACCCTCACCTGCTCGTCCACGCTCGCCGGCTACTTTGCCGTGTCCGCGACGCTCGCCAATGGCGGCGGTCAGGTGCAAACCTCGGGCACGCGTCCGAATGGCTTCGCGAGCTTCGGCGTGACGCCGGATCTGAGCGGCACGATTCCGGCCGTGACCTACACGAAGCAGGAACAACATCGCTTCGGCATGCAAGGCTTCAACGACAACGGCGTCATGCTGTCGGCGCTCGGCATTTCCTCGACTATCGACGATCGTCAGATGTCGGTGATGGAACCGAACGGCCGCAACACCTTCAACCCAAGCGCGAACAACCTCGATCCGTTCTACACGTCGGGCAAGGTCATGCGTCTCGTGCGGCTCGACGGCATTCCCGGCTGGGCAAGCGGTCACGGCCTGAGCCCGGACTACGGCTATGCGCCGGCCGATCTCGGCTACTTCTCGAACTACCTGTCGCGCGTCGGTCAGGAAACCGAGGCGATTCGCCAGAAGTACTATCCGACGATGTCGTCGAACTACTATCAGGTGACGTGGGAGCCGTACATCCTGTGGAAAGACACGGATGCCAACTTCGTCGCGCTCTACAAGGCCGCGTATCAGGGCCTGCATGCGAAAGATCCGCACGCCGTCGTGATGGGCCCGGCCGAGCCGTTCCCGTCGCTGACGACGGATCGCCTCAAGCGCCTCGCGCCCTTGGGCTACGCGCAATATATCGACGGCATCGCGACGCACGGTTATTACGATGCGGGCACGTCGCCCTCGCATCCGCCGGAGCGTCATCACACGGACCCGGACCCCGCCGATGCCGCGAATTCGCTGCTCAACGAGATGCGCAACCTGCGCGCGGAGATGGCGAAGGAATACAAGCCGAACATGAAGCTGTTCGTGACGGAAACGGGTATCAGCTATGACATCGGTTCGAGCTATGGCCCGAACTATCCGTCGCCGAACATTCTGTACGCACAGGGCGCGGTGGTGGCGCGTACGCATATCATCATGCTCGGCGAAGGCGCGGATCAAACCTATGTCTTCTTCGGCCCGGACTTCCCGGGCGAACCTGGCTACGGCACGTTCTTCGACCTCGACAATCCGCAAGCGGCATTCGGCACGACCAACATCAGCCCGAAGCCGGCCGCGATGCAAGTCGCCACGATGACCCGCGTGCTCGACGGCACGGTGACGCTCGGTCCGGTCAAGAACCTGCCGGCCGGCGTGTACGCCTATCAATTCCAGCAGCTTGGCAGCGGCAAGATCATCACCGCGTTGTGGACGCATAACAATGCAGTGTGGCCCGCGGCCGACGGCACCTTCAGTTCGAGCTACAACACCTCGTACAAGCTGCAGGTAGGTGTGCCGGGCACGGCGGGCACGGTGGCGTTGATCGATCCGATGGGCAACGTGTCGAGCGCGCCGTACAACAACGGCGGCATCACGCTCACGCTGACCGAGTCGCCGCGTTATATCGTGTCGACGCTGGCGGACATCGCGAAGAACAATACGACGAAGCCGCTGGGTTATAGCGGCAACTAAGCGCGATCGAGATACTCGAACGAAGAGAACCCGTACCGTGGCAACGCGGTCCGGGTTTTTTATCGCTTTGAAAATCCTGTCTCGATATTGACAGCGCGCCTGGTTCCAACTGATACTCCATTCCATGCACGCAGACCTCGTCCTCGCCATCGCCGCGATTAAAAACCCAATGAACGCCATTAAGCATGGCGGGTCATCGGGAGAACGTGTGCGCTAGCAGCCAAGGCTCAAGCAGACAAGTTGGTTCCGAAGGCCCCGCCGAAAGACGGGGCCTTTTGTTTGATGCGTGCTGGCCTTCCGTCTTCGGCTTACAACATGGAGAGCGAGATGGAAGAAGGTTCGGAAGTGCTACAACGCGGCGTGTTGCACGGCGTGGCAGCGGGCAAGCTGGATGCGAGCGGCGCACGCGTGGTGGTGTATGTCGAAGTCGCGCCGCATCAGACGGTGTCGTGGCGTCTTGCACGCGATGCCGACTTGCGTATCGCCGATGCATCCGTGTGGCTCACGCGTCATCAGGATTCCTACGATTACTGGATGAAGCCCGGCGATATCGTGCGCCTGAAGCGCGGCGAACGCGTGTGGTTGTCGTCGGAGAGCGAGCACGCGGTCGAGGTATCGCTGACGTCGTATCGCAAGAATAAGGCGCGCACTTGGGCGCGGATTCTCGCGCGCTTCATGCCGCGCGCCGCGAACGCGACCAGCTTCTGAGCGTGCGCTCAAGACGGGCGCTCAAGGCAAGCATTCAAGGCAAGACACAGCGAAAGTTCGCCGCGACATTGATGCTGCCCTTACCCAGGTAACGCGGATAGCCGGGGTAACGGCAGATCGGCCGCGTGCGTCCGTTGGTGGCCGGCGCAATGTCGCTGCCAATGAGCGTCTCGGGCGCCGTGCCATTCGTGACCCACTCGTCGAGCGCGCCCAGTTCGTCCCATGCGGGAATGAATACGCCGTTGCCATGCTGAAAACCCGGCACCATGTAAAGCCGCATGAAGGAATCGACGCTGTCTTGGCCGTACTTGTCGATGAGCTCGTTGAAGAACGCGATGGTCTGGTTCGGGCTGATGACTTCGTCGGAGAGTCCGTGCATTGCAATCAGCTTGCCGCCGTGCGCGATGAATGCCGCGAAGTCCGGGTTCATCGCGCCGACCGTGTAGGCGAGCGTGATGAGCCGTTGCTTGTAGCGCGCGGGATCGTTCAGGTCGAAATTGAGCGAGTTGAACGAGAGATCGCGCGTGACGAAGTGGCGGATATACGCGTCGCCTTGCGCGAAGAGATAGCCATTGGCGCCGAAGGTTGGCGGCGAAAGCAGCGTGGGTGAATCGCCGAGACCGAGCGTGCCGGAGAAATCGACGCCCTGAAACACGTTGTAGCCCGGATAAGTATCGACGTTATACGCGAGCGGATACGGCAGCTTCAGGCCATCGCGCAGGAGTTCGAGCGTCTCGATCTGCGCGTCGGAAAGACAACTGTCGCGCAGTGAAGGCCGCTGCCCGTTCGCGCAGCGCAACGACGCGATGATCTGCGGCTCGAGCTTCCGGCAAGCTTCCACATTGCCGACAATGCCATCGGCCGCGCCGTCGAGCTTGTCGCACTCATGCACGACCGTTTCGAACAACCGCCGCTGCTGCGCGAGGCCGACGAATCCGCCCGGCTTGGCATAGGACGCCTGCCCGACTTTCACGCCCATCAGCCGCACGCCCGAGAAGTTGATAGCCGGCGCATTGGCGATCACGCCGTCGTAATCGTTCGGAAAGCGTTCGATGACCGTGAAGCCTTCGCGTCCGCCGGTCGAGCCGCCCGCGAAGTACGTCTTCTCGGGCGAACGTCCGTAGCCCATCTGGATGAGCGCGAGCGCGACATCGCGGGTCTTCTTGAGATGCGCGAAGCCGAAGTTGACGATGGCTTCGTCGTTCACTGCGAAGTCCGCGCGCCCCGCGTTGCCCGAGTGCCCCGAGTCGGAACCGAAGGTCGCATAGCCGCGCGCGAGCGGCGTCGAGTCGGGCGCGAAAGGCATGGGTTCGGTGCCGGAGACGAGCGTGCCGTTATAGCCGCCGCCGCCCATCTGCAACGCGCGGCCGTTCCATCGGCTCGGCAGATTCACTTCGAAGCGGATGTCGGGCGTGTTGTCCTGGATTGCCCGGATGATGCCCGTGACGCGGCAATACTCGCCGTTGCGATTGCCCGGCGCGGCGGCCTTCGTCACCGACGCGCTCTCGATCAGCGCGCCGCGCGTCGGCAGACCGATGATTGATGCGGGCACCGTCTTGCCACCGAGGTCTTCGCAATGCTTCGTGAGATACGTGGCGGCATGCGCGCCCGCAAACGACAAGGCGAGCGCCAAGAAGACGAGCAACTGCCGCCATGTCCTCATGGACAGGCCCGCGAGACAGCTAGATGAAAGACAGCAAAGACGTGACACGAGATGGGTTGGCCGCTTCGAACGCCGCTCAATATATAAGAAGCGATCGGCGAAGGCCAATCGCACCGGCTGCACGTTGTTGCGGCACAACCGCCGCACATCTCGCGCCTGCCCTCTTTCGCTTCTGGTCGAAGCGTTCATTCGCCGTCCCATTCGCCGCGCAGGTCGCTGCTTTCGAGCAACTGAAGCAGGGTCTCGGCGGGCCGGCTCAGATGTTTCGCGCCGAACGCGATGAACTCCACCTCCGGCAATCCCGGCAACGCTTCGCGATTCACAGGCGGCGCGAGTCCGCGTCCCGCCAGAAAATGCGAACGCACCGTGAGCCCGAGTCCGCCGCGCGCCGCCGCGATGCAGCCCGCATGGCTGCTGCTCGTGCAGACGGTTTGCCAGCTCGCGCCGGCCATGGCGAGCGCATCGAGTACCACAGCGCGCGTCACGCTCGGCTCGGCGACCAAGATGAGCGGCAAGGGCTGAGTCGTATCGACGATGGTGCCTGGCTTTGCAAGCCACTCCAGTCGGCCGCTGAACAGCCGCGTGCCGCGCGCATCGCCGATACGGCGCTTGCCGACGGCAAGATCGAGTTCGCCAGCGTCGACGAGTTGATACAGCCGTCCCGTCATGCCAATCGTGATCTCCAGTTCGACATCCGGATGCGTGTCGCGAAAGGCGGCAAGCACGCTCGGCAGCGGCCCGAGCGCCAGATCGTCCGATGAACCGAGCCGCACGCGTCCGCGCAGCCGCGGCGAACTGAACTGCGATTGCGCATGCGCCATCGCTTCGAGAATCACGCGGGCGTGAACGAGCATGGCTTCTCCGTCGGCCGTGAGCGCGAGAGAATGGGTATCGCGCACGAGGAGCCTTCGTCCGACGCTTTCTTCGAGGCGTCGAATGTGCTCGGAGACGCTCGACTGGCGCAGACCGAGCTGACGGCCGGCGTCGGTAAAGCTGTGCGACGTGGCCACGGTCGCGAAGGTTGTCAGCCAGACGGGATTCAGCATGCGGCATTGTGATCGGAAATCACGATCACAGTCAATGCGGTTAGCGGTCTTCCCGATAGCGCGCGGAGTCATTAACATTTCACAATGCGCGCTGGCGGGCTTTTCACTGGCCTTTCGTCAGGCTTTCGCGGCGCGCCGCTTCCTGCCACTTCGCCCCTCAAATGAACAAACTGTCATCGCACACGGCTCTACTCTGGATCGTCGCCGTGGGCTTCTTCATGCAGGCGCTGGACACGACCATCGTCAATACGGCGCTGCCGTCCATCGCCCGCGATCTGCACGCGGCGCCGCTCGCGATGCAGTCCATCGTTGTTGCCTACACGCTCACGATGGCGCTTTTCACGCCTGCTTCGGGCTGGCTCGCCGACCGCTTCGGCACGCGGCGCGTGTACTTCGTCGCGATCACGTTGTTCGTGATCGGCTCGCTTGCCTGCGCGAGCGCCCACACGCTCGATCAACTCGTCATGGCGCGCGTGCTGCAAGGCATCGGCGGGTCGATGTTGCTGCCAATCGGCCGCCTTGCCATTCTTCGCACGATGACGGGCGAAGCCTACGTGTCCGCGCTCGCGATGATTTCGGTTGCCGGACAAGTCGGCCCTATTCTCGGTCCGACGCTCGGCAGCTGGTTCGTTCAGTCGTTCACGTGGCACTGGATCTTTCTGATCAACGTGCCGATCGGCGCGGTCGGCCTTTATGCCGTGTGGCGCTTTCTTCCCGACGACGCCATCAGGAACGCGCCGCCTTTCGATTTCGTCGGTTGCGGGCTCTTGTCCCTGTGCATGGTGGCGTTTTCGTTGGCGCTGGATAGTCCGGTGCAAACGCACCGCGGGCTCGTGTCGGCGGCGCTGTTCGTCGTGGCCGCCGTCTCGGCCTTCGCGTATATCCCGTATGCGCGCAGAAAGCGCAATCCGCTCTTTCATCTCGCGCTCTTTCGCGAGCCGAACTTCAGCGTCGGGCTGATCGGCAATCTGGTGTGCCGGATCGGGTCGAGCGCGGTGCCGTTCTTGTTGCCGCTTCTCATGCAGCTCGAACTCGGTTACAGCCCGCTGCATTCCGGCTTGATGATGCTGCCTATCGCGTTCGCGGGCACCTTGTCGAAGCGCTGGATCGCGGGCCTCGTCAAGCGCTATGGCTACGACAATTTTCTGCTGGTGAATACGGCGCTGGTGGGCGCGTCGATCATCGGCTTTGCGTTGTTTTCGCCGTCGCTGCCGCTCGTCGTGGAGATCGCCATTCTCGCGCTCTTCGGCGCCTGCAATTCGATGCAGTTCGCGGCGATGAACAGCGTCACGCTCAAGGGCCTTTCCATCAAGGATGCGGGCAGCGGCAACAGCCTCTTCTCGATGGTGCAGATGCTTGCGATCGGGCTTGGCGTGTCGATCGGCGGGTCGCTCGTGCAGGTGTTCGAGCATCAGTTCGGCTCGGGCGCGATCGGTTTCAGACTGAGCTTCCTGTGCATGGGCGTGGTGACGTTGCTATCGGGTCTCGTGTTCAGACGGCTCGACAACGCGCCGCGCGCCGCCGCGCCCGCGCCTGCCGCGCGCTGATAGCGGCGTGCGTCCGGGTAGCCCCGAGCGCGCGGCACGCATAAAGACTATCCTGTCGATCGCTATTCAACCTCGGGAGCGCAATCGTGCAATATCGCAAATTCGGCAGCACCGGTCTCACCGTCTCGCGTCTCACCCTCGGCACGATGACCTTCGGTTTGCAGACGGAGGAAGACGCGTCGTTCGCCATCATGGATCGCGCGGCCGAGGCGGGCGTCAATTTCATCGACACCGCCAACGTTTATCCGCTCGGCGCGACGAACGACCTCGCGGGCCGCACCGAGGAAATCGTCGGACGCTGGTTGAAGGGCCGGCGGCATCAATACATTCTCGCCACCAAGGCCGTGCACGCGATGGGGCCGCTTACATGGGATCAGGGCGCATCGCGCAAGCATCTGCTCGATGCAATCGACGCGTCGTTGAAGCGTCTTGGCACCGACTACGTCGATCTCTATCAACTGCATAACGACGATCGCGACACGCCGCTCGACGAGATGCTCGAAGCGCTCGATATCATCGTGAAAAGCGGCAAGGCACGCTATGTCGGGGTATCGAATTTTCTGGCGTACAGGCTCGCACGTGCGCTAGGTCGCGCCGATGTACTGCGCACCGCCCGCTTCGTTTCCGTTCAGCCGCGTTATAACCTGCTGTTTCGCCAGATCGAGCGTGAACTGCTGCCGCTGACGGTGGAAGAAGGGCTCGCCGTGATTCCGTATAACCCGCTCGCGGGTGGCTTGCTGACGGGCAAGCACAAGCACGACGCCGCGCCTTCGGACGGACGCTTTACCGCGACGGTCGGCAAGGCGGGAGAAATGTATCAGCAGCGCTACTGGCATGAGCGCGAGTTCCAGACCATCGAAAAGCTGAAAGATGTGGCGAAGGAAAACGGCCGGTCGCTTGCGAGCACATCGCTTGCATGGGTGCTGGCGAATCCGGCGGTGACCTCGGCGATCATCGGTGCAAGCCGCGTCGAACAGCTCGACGAGACGCTCGCGACAGTGGATCAGCCGATCGATACCGAACTCAAGGCGAAGCTCGACGATCTGACGGTGGAGTACCGATGGGGTGACGCGTTGCGTTGATCACCCTCGCCCCGGCCGCGCCCGATACAAGCCTTCGAGCGAATAAATCGCCAACGCCGCCCAGATCGCGCCATAGCCGATCAGACGGTCATGCCCGAACGCCTCCTGATAAATCACCACGCCGATGAGCAACTGCAGCGTCGGCGTGATGTACTGAATCAGGCCGAGCATCGACAAGGGAATGCGCCGCGCGCCGGCCGCGAACAACAGCAACGGCACGGCGGTGATCGGCCCGGCCGCCGCGAGAAGCACCTCGATGCCCACGGACGCATCCAGGAAACCGCTATGTCCGTTCGCGCCGAGCACGAATAAATAAAGCAGCGCGACAGGACACAGCAACATGGTTTCGAGCGTGAGCCCTTCGAGCGTGCCGAGCTTCGCCGTCTTGCGCAACAACCCGTAGCCGCCGAAAGTCAACGCGAGCGCGAGACTGATCCAGGGCGGCGCGCCGTTCACCCAGGTGAGCCACAGCACGCCGAGCGCGGCGATGACAACGGAGAACCACTGCATCGGCCGCAACCGCTCGTGCAGGAAGGCCATTCCGAACAGCACGTTGACGAGCGGATTGATGAAGTAGCCAAGACTTGCCTCGACGATTCGCCCGTCGTTTACCGCCCAGATGTAAATGCCCCAGTTCGTCGATAGCAACACGGCGCTCGCCGCGAAGCGCGCAAGCAGACGTTTGTCGCGCAGCACCGGGCCGAGCCAGCGCCACTGACGCCGCACCGTCAGGACGATGAAGAGGAAGATCAGCGACCAGGCCATGCGGTGCGCAAGCATCTCTAGCGCGCTAATTGAATGCAACGCCTTGAAGTAGATCGGAAACAGGCCCCAAAGCGCGAAGGCCGCGAATGCGTAGACGACACCAGGATTCATTGTTCGACACATAAAGCGCACCGTGGCACGCACGTGGAACGCGCATTGCTCTTGCATCCGGCTCGATTGAAACCGGAAGCGGTCCGCAAGGAATGAAAGCCGGATTTTAGTCGAGAGCGGTGTCAATGGTTGAACGCTGACCGAACCGCCGGTCGAAACAGCGCTCCAATGCAGTGCATGAATGACGTCGGCAGCCGCGTGCTAGCATGCGCGAACTCGAGCGGCGCTGCCCGCTCCCCTTCCGCTTAACCGGTCCCAATGAATAATCAGTCCGTCCATCAAAGCTTCTTTCATATCCTGTTGTTCGTCGTCACGCTCGCGCTTGCGTGGGTGCTCCTGCCTTTCTTCGGCGCGATCTTCTGGGGCGCGATTCTCGCTATCCTGTTTCAGCCAATGCAGCGCTGGCTCACCGTGCGCTTCGGCAAGCGGCGCAACCTCGCCGCGCTGACGACGTTGGCCGCGGCGATTCTCATCGTCATCATCCCATTGGCCGTGGTGGCCGTGACGCTCGTGCAGGAAATCGCGCTTGTCTACGCGCGCATCAAGAGCGGCGACCTGAATTTCGGAGTGTACTTTCAGCACGTGCTGCATGCGCTGCCGACTTCGGTGCAGCAGATGCTCGGGCGCTACGGTCTCGACGATATCCCTGGCATCCAGCGTCGACTCATGGAAGGCGCGGCGCAGATCAGCCAGTTCGCGGCGGCGCAGGCGTTGTCCATTGGCCAGAACACGTTCCAGTTCGTCGTGAGCTTCGGCGTCATGCTGTATCTGGTGTTTTTCCTGCTGCGCGATGGCGGCGAGATCGGCCGGCGCATCCGTCGCGCCTTGCCGCTCGATCCGGCGCCGAAGCAGCATCTGATCGCGAAGTTCACGACCGTCGTGCGTGCGACGGTCAAGGGCAATATCGCGGTCGCCGCCGCGCAGGGTTTGCTGGGCGGGCTCATCTTCTGGATTCTCGGCATCAACGGCTCGCTCTTGTGGGGCGTGCTGATGGCGTTTCTCTCGCTCCTGCCCGCGGTCGGCGCGGCGCTGGTCTGGGCGCCCGCGGCGATCTACTTCTTCGCGACCGGCCAGATCTGGCAAGGGCTCGTGCTGGTTGGATTCTGCGTGGTCGTGATCGGTCTCGTGGATAACGTCCTGCGCCCGATTCTCGTCGGCAAGGACACGAAGATGCCTGACTGGGTCGTGCTCATTTCGACGCTCGGCGGCATGGCGCTTTTCGGCATCAACGGCTTCGTGATCGGGCCGCTGGTTGCGGCGCTCTTCATGGCAAGCTGGGACATCTTCACGCAAGACGAGGAAGGCAAGGAAATCTGAAGCCTGCTTCGGACAAGAAAAAAACGGCTCCGCGAGGAGCCGTTTTTCTTTAAAGCTACCGATCAGCGCGCGTGATTCGGCGGCGTGTACCGACAGTCGAAGCGCTTTCTCACCGTGCCGTTTTCATCGACGCTCTCCAGATAAACGTCGAACTGCCACAAGCGCGCCATGTGCTTGAGCACTTCGTCGCTGTCGTTCGACAGATGCCGGTTGTCCGTCATGAAGTGGCGCAGCGTGAGACTGCGGTCGCCGCGCGTGTTTACCGAATAGACCTGAATGTTCGGCTCGCGATGATGTATGTCGTATTGGCGCGACAACGCCTGCCGCACATAGCGATAACCGCTGCCGTCGTGAATGGCCGAGACTTCGAGCGAATCGCGCATGTCGTCGTCGAGAATCGAGAAGAGGCGCATTTCCCGGATCAGATGCGGCGACAAATACTGCGCGATGAAGCTTTCGTCCTTGAAGTTGCGCATGGCGTAGTGCAGCGATTCGAGCCAGTCGCTGCCCGCGAGTTCGGGGAACCACTCGCGATCTTCATCCGTCGGGTTTTCGCAAATGCGGCGAATGTCGCTCATCATCGAAAAGCCGAGCGCGTACGGATTGATGCCGCTGTAATACGGCTTCGTCACAGGCGGCTGATACACCACGTTGCTGTGTGAATGCAGGAACTCCATCATGAAGCCGTCTTCGAGCCGGCCTTCGTTATAGAGCGTGTTGAGCAGCGTGTAGTGCCAGAACGTGGCCCAGCCTTCGTTCATCACCTGCGTCTGCCGCTGCGGATAAAAATACTGCCCGACCTTGCGCACGATACGAATGACTTCGCGCTCCCACGGTTCGAGCAGCGGCGCGTTCTTTTCCGCGAAGTACAGCAAGTTTTCTTGCGGCTCCGGCGGATAACGGCTTTCGATTTCCTCGGCGGACTGTGCCTTGCGATTCGGCAAAGTGCGCCAGAGTTCGTTGACTTGCGACTGCAGATATTGCTCGCGTTCACGCCGCATCGCGGCTTCCTTCGCAAGCGAAAGTTTCTGCGGGCGCTTGTAGCGATCGACGCCGTAATTCATCAGCGCATGGCAGGAATCGAGCAGTTCCTCGACGCGATCCAGCCCGAAGCGCTCCTCGCATTCGGCGATGTAATTCTTCGCATACACGAGATAGTCGATGATCGCGTGCGCGTCGGTCCAAAGCCGAAAGAGGTAATTGCCCTTGAAGAAGGAATTGTGCCCGTACGCCGCGTGCGCGATGACGAGCGCCTGCATCGTCATCGTGTTCTCTTCCATGAGGTACGCAATGCATGGGTTCGAATTGATGACGATCTCATACGCGAGACCCATCTGCCCGCGCCGATAGCTCTTCTCGGTCGACAAGAAGTGCTTGCCGAAGGACCAGTGCCGATAATTCACCGGCATGCCGACGGAGGCATAAGCATCCATCATCTGTTCGGCGCTGATGATTTCGAGCTGAATGGGATAGACGTCGAGCCCGTATCGGTTGGCGACGCGCGATATCTCGGCGTCGTATTCCTCGATCATCTCGACGGTCCAGTCGGACGGGCACGGCAGCGGCCGCTTTTCTGCAACATTCATCCTGCCTTCCTTGTGCGTCTCCTCGGACGCCTTGTCTTCGACTACTTCCTTGTCTGCTTCCTTCCCTTCTTCCAGTTCCAACGTCGATGCAACCGCACGATCGTCCGTGCCATCCGGTTGAGCCTTCTGCGCTTCCTTCTGCACATTCCGTTTCGTCATGCAGCCGCCTGTTGCTTTTCGAAGAGTTCGCGGAATACGGGGTAGATGTCCGCGGCGGAGTCCACCTTCTTCATGGCCAGTTCAGGCGCGCCGAGCGCAAGTTGCGCGTATTCCACCCACAGATTTTGCTCTTCTGGCGCAACTTGAATATAGGCGAAATAACGTACCTTCGGCAGGATGTCGTCCGAAAGGAGCTTGCGGCACTTGGGGGAATCGTCGGTCCAGTTGTCGCCGTCCGATGCTTGCGCGCCGTAAATGTTCCATTCTGTCGGCGAATAACGCTCGTCCATGATTTTCTTCATGAGTTCGAGCGCGCTCGACACCACGGTGCCGCCGCTTTCGGTCGAATGAAAGAAAGTGTCTTCGTCCACTTCCTCGGCTCGCGTGTGATGGCGGATGAACACCACTTCGATTTTCTCGTAGTTCCGCTGCAGGAACAGGTAAAGGAGAATGAAGAAGCGCTTGGACAAGTCCTTGCGCTGCTCGTCCATGGAGCCGGAAACGTCCATCAGACAGAACATGACCGCCTTGCTCGACGGCGTGGGCTGCTTGACGCGATTCACATATCGCAGATCGAATGGGTCGATGAACGGGATACGCGTGATCCGGCCCTGCAGGATCACAATGTCCGCTTCCAACCGCGCGATGTCTTCGGGATCGGCGTTATCGCTCTTGAGTGCTTCGAGCTGACGTTCCATCTCGCGCAGTTGCGCGGTGAGCGGCATGCCGAGCGCGATACGCCGCCCGAGCGCGCTTCTCAGCGAACGCACCACGTCGATGTTGTTCGGCGTACCTTCCGCCGCCCAGCCCGCACGCACGTTCTTCCACGTGGGCACCGCGAGCAGTTGCGTCTTCACGAGACGCGGCAGTTCGAGATCGTCGAAGAAGTACTGCATGAATTCTTCGCGCGACAGTTCGAACACGAAGTCGTCCTGGCCCTCGCCTTCGTTGCTCGCGCTTTTGCCGCCGCCGCCCGAACCGCCTTGCGGACGCGGAATCTTGTCGCCGCGAATATAGTCGGCGTTGCCCGGATGAACATACTCGCGCTTGCCGCCCGGTCCATGACGGAACGAGGGCTCGGCGATATCCTTCTTGGGGATGGTGATGCTCTGAGTGCTCTGAATATCCTTGATGCTGCGATCGCGCACCGCGTCCGAAACCGCGCGGCGAATGTAGTTCTTGACGCGTCGCAGAAAGCGCTCGCGATTGGCGATGCTCTTGTTCTTACCAGCTAACCTGCGGTCGATGATCTGGTGCAGCACATTCAGTCTCCCGCGTTGATGGCGAGGATGCGAGGCGCTGCGCGAGCCTTGGGCGTGCCGCGAAGGGCATGCCAGCGTCTCTCTCTCGCAAAGTGCCCGCTTTGCCGCTCAGGAAGTCACACCTTGCGGCGCAAACTTCGGTCCCGAGCGGCGCGGACCTACATTACAGCATGCGTCCTGCTTACGACGACTTGCGCACGCGCAGATACCAGTCGCAGAGCAGCCGGACCTGCTTCGGCGTATAGCCCTTCGCGACCATGCGATTGACGAAGTCTTCATGCTTGCGTTGCTCTTCGGCCGAACCTTTCGCATTAAACGATATGACCGGCAGAAGTTCTTCGGTGTTCGAGAACATTTTCTTCTCGATCACCACCCGCAGCTTCTCATAACTGATCCACGCCGGGTTCTTGCCGCCGTTGGCCGCCCGCGCACGCAACACGAAGTTCACGATCTCGTTGCGGAAATCCTTCGGGTTGCTGATGCCTGCCGGCTTTTCGATCTTTTCCAGTTCCGCATTGAGCGAGGCACGGTCGAAACTTTCACCGGTATCGTGATCGCGGAACTCCTGGTCCTGAATCCAGAAGTCGGCATACGTCACGTAACGGTCGAAGATGTTCTGTCCATACTCCGAATACGATTCCAGATAAGCAGTCTGAATTTCCTTGCCGATGAATTCGGCGTAGCGCGAAGCCAGCACGTCCTTGATGAATGACAGATACTTCTGCTCCGTCTCCGGCGGAAACTGCTCGCGCTCGATCTGCTGTTCAAGCACGTACATGAGATGCACCGGATTCGCCGCGACTTCCGACGAGTCGAAGTTGAAGACGCGCGACAAGATCTTGAACGCGAAGCGCGTGGACACGCCTGTCATGCCTTCGTCCACACCGGCGAAGTCGCGGTACTCCTGATACGACTTCGCCTTCGGGTCCGTGTCCTTGAGGTTCTCGCCGTCGTACACCTGCATCTTCGAAAAGAGGCTGGAGTTTTCAGGTTCAGCCAAACGCGTGAGCACGGCCATCTGCGCCATCATCTTGAGCGTGCCGGGCGCGCATACCGCTTCGGCCAGCGACGAGTTGCGTAGAAGCTTTTCGTAGATCTTGACCTCTTCGCCGTAGCGCAGGCAATACGGCACCTTCACGACGAAAATACGATCGAGCAGTGCCTCGTTGTTCTTGTTGTTGCGAAACGCCTTCCATTCCGACTCGTTCGAGTGAGCGAGAATCACGCCGTCGAAAGGGATCGCGCCGAAGCCTTCCGTGCCCTTGAAGTTGCCTTCCTGCGTAGCGGTCAACAACGGGTGCAACACCTTGATCGGCGCCTTGAACATTTCGACGAATTCGAGCATGCCCTGATTGGCGAGGCACAGGCCACCCGAATAGCTGTATGCGTCCGCGTCGTCTTGCGAATAGGTTTCGAGCTTGCGGATATCCACCTTGCCGACGAGCGAGGAGATGTCCTGATTGTTCTCGTCGCCAGGCTCGGTCTTGGCAATGCCGATCTGACGAAGAATGGAAGGATAACGACGCACCACGCGGAACTTGCGGATGTCGCCGTTGTACTCGTGCAGGCGCTTCACGGCCCACGGAGACAAAATGCTCTTGAGATAGCGGCGCGGAATGCCGTATTGCTCCTCAAGCACGGGACCATCTTCGTCGTAATCGAAGAGGCCAAGCGGTGATTCGTTGACGGGCGAGCCCTTGATCGAGTAAAACGGGACGCGCTCGGCAAGCTGCTTCAAACGTTCGGCGATCGACGACTTGCCGCCGCCCACCGGACCCAGCAGATACAGGATCTGCTTCTTCTCTTCCAGACCCTGCGCCGCGTGCCGGAAATACGACACGACGTTCTCGATCACTTCCTCCATTCCGTAGAACTCACGGAATGCCGGATACACCTTGATGACCTTGTTCGCAAACACACGCGAAAGCCGCGGGTCGAGTCTCGTGTCGACGAACTCGGGTTCCCCGATGGCCGTCAACATACGTTCGCCCGCTGTTGCATATGTGGCAGGATCTTCCTTGCAGAGCGCGAGATACTCTTCGAGCGAGAATTCCTCCTCGCGGGTTTTTTCGAAGCGGGTCGCGAAACTGCTGTAGATATCCATGCTACCTCCTCGCCGAAGTCAGAAAGCTATGCCGTGCGCAACGCGCGTAATCGAAACGACATCGCTTGAATTCATCCTAAACCCTTTCGAATTTTTTTTCACGCACTTGCGAAGCTATCCATCTGAGAAGAAGTGCTAGCTACACGAATTATTTTCGGTGCCCTACAATCCTCATCCCAATCTCCTCTTTTGCACATGGTCTTGCGCGGCGTTCTCGCCGCCTGTACGCATGACCGCGCTTTTGTCACTCTCACCCTGCCTTCATCCGCCAGCATCGTTGGGCGCCGCACGCTGTTGTTTCCATCTCATGACTCATACGTGCGCGCATGCATGTCAGATGCAATAACGCGGGTTACGCGGCTGTCGTGACAATAACCGCGCGTGGCGTGTGGACTCTATGAACGCGTGGTGCGACGTGACACGAAGCGTCAGGTAAGAACGAGTTCGAGCTCGCCGATGCGGTCGATCGCGCCATGCACCATCGCGGGACCTTCCACGCGATAAGCGCCCGTATAAGAACCCGTGGTGATGGTCCAGAACGGTTCGACCGTCAGTCCCATGCGCGAACAATGATTGACGAGCCACGGCAGCAAGACGCGCGGATCGCCCGCTGGATTGCCTTGCGCGGCCGGAGCAATCGGCAGGCCATCGAGCGTCAATTCGATACGCGGCGACAAGAAGTCGAAGCCCGCCGATACGACCTCATAAGGCTCCATGCCGCTCACGATGAGCGCGCCGTTGTTCTGCGAATCGGCAAGTTGCGCGAGTGGGTCGACGTTGGGCCATTGCGCGAGGCGGCTATCGACGATTTCGAGTGCGACGGCCATGCCGTCCAGTGCGTCAAGGACTTCGGCGTGGCTGTAAGGGTCGCTACGCGGCGGCAGCGCGTAGGCGAAGCGAAACGCTATTTCGAGTTCCACCAGTACGTGAAAAAACGAGTCGAACGCGAGCCGCGCAGGCGATACATGCACGAGGTCTGCATCGATGGGTGCGCCTGCGGCGAGCGCATCGGGCGCGCGGGCGCCGATCTTCCATGCGCCGATGCGCGCGTTTGCCGCACGCAGCGTCTCGTGCTGAATGGCATAGGCCGTGGGCGCGTCTACGGGAATGTCGCGCGGCGCAAGCGTCTCGATGCTCCGATGCTGCCGGCGCGCTTCCACGAGCTGTGCGGCGAGTGTCGATCCGGTCATGTCGATGGTCCTCGTATGCAAGATGATGCGGTGGCATCAGTGTACGGGGACGCGCTCGATGATGGCGACAGGTGCGTCTTGCGTTCGCACCTCCGGCTTTAGACTTGGCGCCGCCATGCGCGCGACGGCGAAGTTCCGTTACCGCAGCGGGCTCAAAACGTCTCCCAATCCCCGCTTGCAGCCGCCGGCGTGGCAGCCGGCTTTGCTGCCTGCGAAGGCTTGACGGGGACGGGGCGCTTGCTTGCCGCCACAGCCGCTGGCTTGCGCGTAACGCGCCTGGCTGCGCTCACCGAAACCGAAGCCAAAGGCGCATCCGCGCTGAAACCCTCATTCACCTGAAACACCGCAACCGCCTGACGCAAACGTCCCGCCTGATCTTCCAGCGATTGCGCCGCTGCCGCCGCTTCCTCGACGAGCGCGGCATTCTGCTGCGTCACTTCGTCCATCTGCGTGACCGCGAGCGACACTTGGTCGATACCACTCGACTGCTCCTCCGACGCCGCCGCGATCTCGCCCATGATGTCGGTCACGCGCTGCACCGCGCCGATGATCTCGTTCATCGTGCGGCCCGCTTCATCCACAAGCGTGGTGCCCGACTGCACGCGCGCCACCGAGGTATCGATCAACTCCTTGATTTCCTTCGCCGCCGCCGACGAACGCTGTGCAAGCGAGCGCACTTCTCCCGCGACCACCGCGAAGCCGCGCCCTTCCTCGCCCGCGCGGGCCGCTTCCACGGCTGCGTTGAGCGCGAGAATGTTGGTCTGGAACGCAATGCCCTCGATGATCGTGATGATGTCCGCGATCTTCGACGAACTGCGGTTGATCTCGCCCATGGTATCGACGACCTGCCTGACGACCGTGTTGCCCTTGCCCGCGATCTCCGACGCGTTGGCCGCGAGCGCGCTTGCCTGACGCGCATTGTCGGCGTTCTGACGGACCGTGCCGGTCAGCTCTTCCATGCTCGACGCGGTTTCCTGCAACGCGGATGCTTGTTCCTCGGTACGCGACGACAAATCGGTATTGCCGGCGGCGATCTGCTGCGTGGCCGACGCGATCGATTCGCTGCCCGAGCGCACGGTGCGAACCGTCGTCAGAAGGCTTGCGCGCATCTTGGCGAGTCCTTCGAGCAATTGCCCCATTTCGTCGCGCGAAGTGACCACGACTTCACGGCGCAGGTCGCCCGCGGCAATCGCCTCGAAATGGCCGAGCGCGGCTTCGAGCGGGCGCGCGATGGCGCGTCGGAGCGAAACCCACGCGAACGCCGCCGCGGCCAGCCCGAGCGCGATGGCAGACATCGCGACCGCGCGGAACCACAGAAACTGGCTCTGCGCGTCTTCGTAGCTCTTGTGCGAGGACTCGGACAGAAACTTGCGCAGCGTTTCGTTGGCGTTGGCGTAATCGTTGTAGATCGCCTGCATCGACTTGGCGGAAGCGATGATCGCGTCGTGGTCGTTGGCGGCAACGGCCTTGAGGCCCTTGTCGAGCTCACGCTGCAGTTCGAGACGTTTGGCCTGCGCCGCTTCCGCGAGGCGCGCTTCGCCGGACTCTTGCGGCAGCGCCGTGTATTGCTTCCAGAAGCCATCGGCGCGCTCGCGCATGAGGCGTGAACGCTCGATGGTCGCCGCGACTTCCGCCGTGCCCGCGAGCAGCGCGCCGCGATCGAACACGAGCCGTTCGCGCATGGCGTACATCTCGGTGTTGCCGACGGCGATGGCGCTCGGCATCTGATTCGAGTAGGTATCGAGAAACGCGGTGTTCGAGTGATTCATGCCGCTGAGGCCGAGCGCCCCGATGGCGATCAGCAGCGCGCCGAGAAACGCCATCGAGATGCCGATGCGCGCCTTGATGGTCAAAGCCTTGTTCATGTGTCGTCCCATGCCGCTCGTCAATGCGGTCGTAGCCAGGTGAGGGCCGGCGCGCGCGGAGAGTCGCCGCAACCGATTCGCATAGCGGCGCTTCTGCGCTCGCTTACTATGTAAACGGCGCGAAAGGGACTGGCTTGAGGATATTTATTTCATCAGACGAAAATAACGGCGCAAGCTACGCGCCGGTTTTCAGCGGAAACTGAACACTTATGCGGAAATTTCGCTGCGATGCGGAATCGAAGGCTGCGCGCCCTCACGCGTGACCGCAAGCGCGGCGGCGCGCTGGCCGAAACCAATGGCGTCGAGCACCGCCGAGCCGCGCGCGAGTTCCGCGGCAAATCCGCCGATGAAGGTATCGCCCGCCGCGGTGGTATCGACAGCCTGCACTTTCGGCGAAGGCAAGTGCTGGCCGCCGTCGTCGCCATTACCGTCTGATTCGAGCAGCGCGAAGACGCCCTGCCCACCGAGCGTCACGATCACGTTGCGCGCGCCTTTTTGCCGGAGCGCGTGCGCGGCGCGGCGCGCATCGTCGGGTGTGGAAATGGCAATGCCCGACAGCGTCGCGGCTTCGAGTTCGTTCGGAATCAGATAATCGACGAGGCCGAACCAATCGGCCGGCAACTCGTTCGCGGCGGGCGCGGGGTTGAGGATGGTCGTGCGCTGCAGACGCCGGCCGGCGGCAAGCGCCGCGCGCACCGTGTCCGGCGGCGTTTCCAGCTGGCAAACGATTACGTCGGCGCGCGCAAGAAGCGCCTCTTGAGACGCGATGCTCTCGGGCGTCACCTGCGCGTTGCTGCCCGCCACGATCACGATGGCGTTCTGGCTCGCATCGTCGACGATGATGAGCGCGACACCCGTCGGCGCGTCGGTGCTGAGAGCCACCGTGGCGCAGTCGATGCCTTCCGCCTCGAGACTCGTCTTGAGCGTCGCACCGTTGCTGTCGTCGCCGACGCAGCCGATCATCGCGACCTCCGCGCCCAGGCGCGCCGCCGCCACCGCCTGATTACCGCCCTTGCCGCCCGGCACTTGCGCGAACGCGTGGCCTGCGAGCGTCTCGCCGGGTTTCGGCAAACGCGGCGCGCGTGCGACCAGATCCATGTTCAGACTGCCGACCACGGTGACGCGGCCTTGCTTGGCTATTGACTTGTCGCTCATTACGCTCCTTGTGTTGCTTCCAACGTCTATCCGGCGCGTCGCGCCTCGTGCACGACCGCCGTCGATTCGCGCCGCACGAGACGCGGCGCCACGACGCGCCGCCGCGTATTGCCCGCGAGCTTGCCGGTGATCCGCTCGATCAGCGTTTGCGCGGCCATTTCGCCGAGCGCGCGCACCGACTGTCCGACGGTAGAAAGCGCGGGATACGTGTACCGCGAGAGTTCGACATCGTCGAAACCGATGATCGAGCAATCCGTCGGCACGTTGATATGGCGTTCCGCGGCCGCCCGCAATGCACCGATGCCCATCATGTCGTTGCACGCGAAAATGGCCGTCGGCTTCATCGAGTCGAACAGTTGCGATGCTGCCGCGTAACCGCCCGTCGCCGAGAAATCGCTCTGCACGATCGCGTTCGGCTCGATCTCGATACCGCGTTCGGCCATCGCGCGAATGAAGCCATGCAGACGCATAGCGCTCACCGCCGTCGCGACCGGCCCGGTAATGCAGCCGATCTCCGAATGCCCGAGTTGCAGCAGATGCCGCGTGGCGAGATACGCGCCCTTCTCGTGGTCGATCTGCACGAGATCGGCCGTGACGCCTTCGATATTCCGGTCAACGATCACGAGCGGTTCGCGCGATCCAGAAAGGCTGTGCGCGAGCACCGAATCCTCACCCGCCGATGCAATGACCAGCCCGTCGATGCGCTTTTCCTGCAGCACGCGCAGGTAGTGGCGCTGCTTCGCGGGATCGTCGTCCGAATTGCAGAAGAATACGCAATAGCCGTTCTTCGCGCAGCCGTCCTCGACGCCGCGCGCGAGTTCCGCGAAATAAGGGTTCGTCGCGTTCGGCACCAAGAGGCCGATGGTCGCGGTGGACTTCGCCTTCAGCGAACGCGCGACGGCCGAGGGCACGTAATCGAGTTCACGAATTGCCCGTTCTACCTTCGCCCTGACATCGGCCGATACCGGCCTCGAATTGTTGACCACATGGGACACCGTCGTAAACGACACCCCGGCAATGGCTGCCACGTCTTTTATCGTCGCCATACATCGTCCTTCGCTATCTTTGTGCTGCTGCTCTCTTATTTGAAATAGGCGTTCGGTGCGCACTGGCCTCGCGTGCGCTTTTTGGTTTCGCTGTTCCCGTCAGCTACGGCGTAATGCTGCCGCTTCCCCGATCGCCCTGGTCTTTGCTGCATGCTGCCTGTCATCCCGGCGCGCCCCGTGCGCGCCGTACTGCCTTACCCTTTGCTCCTTGGTCGAATTCGCCTGGCGCTCCCCGTCAAGCCCGCTTACGCCGGCTGCGATACGTGTCGAGCACGACCGCCACCACGATCACCGCCCCGGTGATGATGCGCTTGGTCGGTTCGTTCGCGCCGATCTGCGCGAGCCCCGCCGCCAGCACGGAAATGATCAAGACCCCGAAGAACGTGCTGATGACCGAGCCGCGCCCGCCCATCAGACTCGTTCCGCCGATCACCACCGCCGCGATCACCTGCAACTCCAGCCCCGCGCCGCCGTTAGGGTCGGCGGCTTCGAGGCGCGAAATCTGAAATAGCGCGGCGAGCCCGGAGAGCGCGCCCATCAACGCGAAAACGATTACCTTGTAAGGACGCGGATTTACGCCCGCAAGCCGCACGGCTTCCTCGTTCGTGCCTATTCCTACGAGATATCGGCCAAAAACCGTCCGAGTCAAGACCAGGTGCGCAATTATCATCACGGCAACCGCGATCACGAACGACGGCGAGATGCCGAAAGCGATCGGATTCGACAGAAAATCGAAGGCGTCGCCGATATACGCGGTTCGCGAATTGGTCATCTGGTAGGCGACGCCGCGCGCCGCTTCCAGCACGCCGAGCGACACGATGAACGACGGAATGCGCCACGCCACCGTCACGAGCCCGGTCAGCGTGCCCGTCAGCGCGGCGGCGGCCATGCCCATCAGCGCGGACGGCAACGCGGGCCAATGCCACTTCAACGCGGCGACGCTCACGACCGATGCGCCGAGCGCCAGGACCGACCCCACCGACAAGTCGATTCCCGCGATGATCAGCACGAAGGTCATGCCGACCGACATCACGACCAAATCCGGAATCTGGTTGGCGATGGTGCTGAACGTCTCGTAGGTGAGGAAGTGCGAACTCAACACCGAAAACAGCGCGATCATCGCGGCGAGCGCGCCGACGAGACCGAGGTAATTCGAAAACCCAAGCCGCGTGCCGATGCCCTTCGGACTCTTCGGCGCATCGGCTGGCAGATTGGCTTGAGTCTGACCGGTCATTCAGTGCTCCACTTTTTGGTCTTGTTCGGGCGGCTTCGCGTCCGGCGCGAGCGGCTCGTGCAGCATGGCTTCGCGTTTCGCATAGCCCGCGAAGGCTGCGGCAAGCAGCGCATCCTGCGTCCAGTTGGCGCGCTCGAACACGCCCGTCATCCGTCCCGCCGACATCACGCCGATACGGTCGCAAATCAGCATGAGTTCGCGCAGATCGCTCGACACGACCACGAGCGCGCGTCCTTCGCGCGCCAGTGCGCCCATGAGCCCGTAGATATCGAACTTCGCGCCCACGTCGATGCCGCGCGTCGGTTCGTCGAACAGGAGCACGGTGCAGTCGCGGGCGAGCCAGCGGCCGATCACCACTTTCTGCTGATTGCCGCCCGACAGTTCCGAGACGGCCTGCGCCGGCCCGGATGTGCGGATACGCATGGCGTCGATCTGCGTCTGCGCGAGCGCGGCTTCGCGCTTCGTGTCGATCACGCCGTGACGCGACACCGCGTCGAGATTACCCAGTGAAACGTTCGCGGCGATAGGCAAGCCAAGCAGCAGGCCCTCGCCCTTGCGGTCCTCCGTGATGAGCGCGATGCCGTGCTTCACCGCATCCGACGGCGAATTCACGGCAACGGGCCGCAACGCCTGCCCGCCGTGCGCAATCGAGACCGTGCCGGAATCCGCGCGATCCGCGCCGTAAATCAGGCGCATGAGCTCGGTGCGGCCCGCGCCGATCAGCCCGCTCACCCCAAAAATCTCGCCCGCCTTCACTTCGAAGGAGACGTCGCGCACCACGCTGCCGCGCGTCATGCCGGCGACCTTCAGCGCCACGCCGCCGATTCTTCTCTCGCCCAGGTCGATACGCTCGCCGAGTTCACGTCCGACCATCAGCGTGACGAGCCGATCGCTCGACAGTTCGGCCATTGGTCCGAGATGCACGAGACGCCCGTCGCGCAGCACGGCCGCGCGCTCGGCAACGCGGCGCAATTCCTCTAGCCGGTGCGAGATGTACACGAGCGCGACGCCGCGCGCTTTCAGGCGGTCGATCTGCTCGAACAGCAAATCGACTTCGCGCGCGGTGAGCATGGCGGTCGGTTCATCGAGGATCAGCACGCGGCAATCGCCGATCAGGTTGCGCGCGATCTCCACCATTTGCTGATGCCCGATGCCGAGCGCACCCACGAGCGTGTCCGGGTCGATGGCGTCGAGCCCGACTTGCGCCATTGCGTGGCGCGCATCTTCAGCGAGCTTCTTGCGGTCGATCCAGCCGAAGCCGCCTTTTTTCGGCAGGCGGTTGAGGAACAGGTTTTCCGCAATCGACAAAGTCGAAAGCAGATTCAGCTCCTGCATGACCATGCGCACGCCGAGCGCTTCGGCCTCGGTGCGGCTTTGCGGCGTGTACGGCTTGCCGGCGAGCGTCATCGTGCCGGCCGTGGGGTTCACCAGGCCGCCGATGATCTTCGACAAGGTGCTCTTGCCCGCGCCGTTCTCGCCCGTCAGCGCGAGCGCTTCGCCCGGCACGAGGTCGAGCGTGACGTCCGCGAGCACCGGCTCGACATAGGTCTTGCCGACGCCGCTGACTGTCAGCACGCTGGCATCGTTCACGTCGTTCGCTCCTCGAAAGGGGCGCCATGAAATTGGCTACGCATCCTCGCTGTGTGTTCCGCTTGGGGCCCGACGGCTTGGCGCAAAGCGTCGCGCAGGCAAGAGCCTACGTCGACGTTCAAACGCGCTCGTTCGTGCTTTATCGGCATGAAAGCCGCGAAACTTGAATGGACCGAAGCTCGCGCATTCATGCCGAAGTGAAGGTTTGCGCCCGCTCCGTGTTCCGGCGGGCGGAGCTGAGTGCTGCATCGCCGCGTGCGACGACAGGCAGCAGCTCGTCATGTCATGCCTACTTCGTGATCAGTTCGACCGGCGTTTCCACGACCGTCGACAGCTCCGACTGCTTTTTCTTGCCGGAAATCGCCTTCAGCGCCACGTCGATCCCGAACACCGCCTGTTTTGCGGCGTATTGATCGGCGGTGGCGAGCACACGGCCGTCCTTCAACATCGGCTTGATGGCCGTGATGTTGTCGAAGCCGACCACCTGCACCTTGCCCGCCTTGCCCGCTGCGCGCACCGCCGACACCGCGCCGATCGCCATGTTGTCGTTATCGCACAGGAGCGCCTTCACGTTCGGGTTCGCGTTCAGGATCTGCGAGGCGACCGCGTTGCCCTTGTCGATTTCCCAGTCGCCCGACTGCAGCGCGACGACCTTCATGCCGCCACCTTCCATCGCGTCCTTGAAGCCGGCGCTGCGCGCCTGCGAGTTGGTCGTCGTGGTCACGCCTTCGACGATCGCCACTTCATCGCCCTTCTTCAGATGCTTGGCCAGATAGTCGCCGACCTTCTTCGCGCCCTTGCGGTTGTCCGGGCCGACGAACGGCACGTTCAGATTCTTCGACTTCAACACGTCCGGGTCCAGCCGGTTGTCGATATTGACGACGATGATGCCCGCATCCGCCGCCTTCTTGATCACCGGCACGAGCGCCTTCGAATCCGCCGGCGCGATGATGAGCGCGTCGACCTTGGAGACGATCATCTGCTCGACGATGCGAATCTGCGCGGCGGTATCGGTTTCGTCCTTGATGCCGTTGGTGATGAGATCGAACTGGCCGGAGTTGTGTTGCTGATAATCCTTCGCGCCGTTTTCCATGGTCAGGAAGAACTCGTTGGCGAGCGACTTCATGACGAGCGCGACCTTCGGCTTGGCCGGCGTCTGCGCAAAGACGGACGACGATGCGAACGGCAGCGCGGAGCACGCGATCAGCGCGACGGCGGCCGACAGCACGCGGCGGCGGATGTTTCGATTCATGGATCTCCTCCAGTACTTTCGTTTTGAGTTGTCTGGGCGAAACTGATTCTGGTCAATCTCATAGCCTGACGAGCGTTGGCAAACGCGAATGTCCAGTCGCTGCTTTGAACGCTGTTCAACGTTTGCCCGCCGTCGATTCTCGTTGCGAAGCGGCGTCGGGTCAATCGGGCTAACGTGTAGTGGGCGCTTTGAACATGCGCCGAAATGATGGCTCGACCGCATTCGCAAGAAGAAAGCCGCCAGCCGCGGCCGTTGGCGGATGCAATGTGCTTGCGGTCAAGGGTTTCAAAGGTCTTCCACCGACTCGCCTTCGATCTCGTTGTCGATGATCTTGCGCGCGTAGTCGATGCCCGCGCGCACCGCGTCGATCGGGCTTTCGAAAGGTTCCTGATCGGGCACGCCGAACATCGCGGTGCGGCCGCTGTCGCCGTGCGCGCTGCGGGATATCGTCGTGACGATATCGAAATGGCGCGGACCGTCGTCGGGTTCGTCACGCTCCTTCGCGCGCCGCAAAGCCTGCACCTTGATTTCGAAACCCTTGTAGTGATCGGATAGCGGAGTGGACATGCGCGTGCTCCTTGTCGTTGGTGGCGGCCGTGGGTAGGACAGCCGCCTTTTCTGAATGCTGCACTAAAAACTCTCGAGGCGTCCATGAACATGCCGGTCTTACAGCGAGCTGCATACGCGCGCTCTTTTGCCTTATCGCGAAAGCCGTTTGCAAGGCGTATTCCCTCTCGTCTCCCGATTTCACCCGATGCCACACATCAGTGATATTCGGTTTGCCATAATGCACGGGCGGATGGCGCGTGCTTGTCAGGAGCGCATCCGGCATTCGTCGTCCAAAGAACAAACTTCATTCAAATCAGGGAGCGTCACATGATCATTCGAGCCACCGCCCTTGCAGCAGTCATCGCTGTTTCCAGCCTCACGATCAGCGCGAGCCCGGCGTTCGCCGCCAACAGCCAGCAATCGAAGATGACCGACTGCAACAAGCAGGCAGCCGACAAGAAAGGCGATGAGCGCAAGGCGTTCATGAAGAGTTGTCTGTCGTCGTCGGCGCCCGCCGCCGCGCCCATGACCCAGCAAGAGAAGATGACCGCGTGCAATGGTCAGGCATCCGGCAAGAAGGGCGACGACCGCAAGGCGTTCATGAAGAGCTGCCTCAGCAACAAAGGCTGATTGCCGGCATTGCGTAATGCGCCGCGCGCCATCGCGCGGCGCCCATCCTTCGCCACTTGCTGCCTGGGGATATTGCACTGCACCCAAGCAAATGATTCGCACCGTCGTCTTTTTCTCCTAAGATGGCGCGAAGGCGGCCCCCCAATATTCGAAGAAACACGCCATCGGCCGCCGCTCGTCTAGCGGGGCGTCATGCCTCGCACGGAGGCAATAGATGGCATGGAGACACAAGAACCGCTGGTTCAGGCGGTGGCTCGTCACGATCACCTTCTGGCTCGTGCCGGTGATGATCGTCGCGGTCAACGAAGTACGCGACGAAATGGCCTACAACACGGTCGATCTGCAAAAGTCGCTATCCACGTGGGAACTGACCGATGCCCAACGCGCATCGGGCGCCGCGGCCCGCTGTCATGGCGCGCCCGACGAAGCGCGGGCCGCCGGCTGTCCCGCCGACATCCTCAGCGCTAATGCGGGCAAGCATCAGGAAGCGCTCGACGAATACGATCATCGCAAATCCACGCTCGCGGGTTATCTCTGGCACGCGTTCGTCGGCTACTGGGTCGTTCCTGCTGCATTTTTGTTCGTGCTCGGCATGGTAATCGGCATCATTCGACGACTGCTACGGCGCACGCCAGGCGAGCAAAACGCTTCGGCAGCCGCGCCCGCGTCCAAAGTAAAAACGACAAGTCACCCTTGAAGCCGGGTCGGGAACGGTCGTTGCTACTGGTGACAGCGGCCGCGGCGTAACATCGACGGCCGTGCGGTGAAATAAATGCAAGCCATACGGAAACGGTTCGGGCGAAAACGCGCTGTCAGGTCTTTCCAATCGAGCGGTTTCCGGGTGAGCGTTGCGCTGTATCGCATGACGAAGGTTTTAGTCGTGTAGCTACGCAACAACGATATCAGTGACAGATTGGGAGTAAGCTTGCCAAGTCAAAGTTACCGAAGGGAGCGGCGGCACTGCGCGCGGGTTGGTTCGAAGCAATTTTTCGGGTCATCCGGCGGGGTCTGGTGGTTGCACAGTGCTGTGCTATAACTTGGCGAACCTCACCCTCCCGATCTAATGGGGTTTCCCAAATTCCACGATGGAGAACAACGATGCAAAGACGAAACTTCATGCTCAAGTCGACGGCTGTGCTGGCACTTGGCGGCCTCACGCTGGCGGGATGTACGACCAATTCCAACACGGGTCAGGAAAAGGCCGCAGGCACCGCTGACGACCGCCGCTCCATCGACGCGGACGTCGACAGCGCAATCCAGCGCCTCTATTCGACCGTCGCCGGTTCGCGCGAACTGGTCGCCAAGTCGCGCGGCATTCTGGTGTTCCCGTCCGTCATTCAGGCTGGCTTCATCGTCGGCGCGCAATACGGCAAGGGGTCACTGCGCGTGGGCGGCGGCACTGTCGGCTACTACAGCACGACCTCCGGCTCGTTCGGCTTGCAGGCAGGCGCGCAGTCGAAGTCGCTGATCTTCCTGTTCATGACGCAAGACGCGCTCGACAAATTCCGCAATTCGGACGGCTGGTCTGCCGGCGCGGATGCATCCGTGGCACTCGTGAAGATGGGCGCAAACGGCGCGGTGGATACGAACACAGCCACCAGCCCGGTCGAGGCGTTCGTGCTGACCAACGCCGGCTTGATGGCCGACGTATCGCTGGCAGGCACGAAGGTGACGCGCCTGAAGATGTAAAAGCGTGCTCGCGCGGCCTGGCCGCGCGTTTTGCTGCTTTTGGCGTCGACAAAGCATGACCGCTGTGTGTCGCGACCTGATGGTCGCGGCCCACAGCGGTTTTTTTGTGCTTTCGAGTTGCGGACTTAAGTCGTCGCGCGATCGATCAGCTTGAAGCGCGAGCGCTTCTGCGCGCGCACGACGGACTGATACGCATCGATATACTGTCGCGCCATCCGGTGCGCGGTGAAGCGCTCCTCGAAACGCTTGCGCACGCCTTCGCGCGACAGCGTATGCAGCCGATTCACGGCGGCGACCGCACCGATCTCGTCTTCGACGATGAACCCCGAGACGCCCTCGTCCACCACTTCTGGCACGGCGCCGCGATTGAACGCGATGACAGGCGTGCCGCACGCCATCGACTCGATCATCGCCAGACCGAATGGCTCCGGCCAGTCGATCGGAAAAAGCAAGGCATGTGCGCCCGATAAGAACTCGGCCTTCTGATTGTCGTTGATCTCGCCGATATATTCCACGTACGGCAACTTGAAAAGCGGCGCGATCTCACGTTCGAAGTATTCGTGGTCCGCCGCGTCCACCTTGGCGGCGATCTTGATCTTCAAGCCACAACGCCCGGCAATGCGAATGGCCGTATCCACGCGTTTCTCCGGCGAAATGCGCCCGAGAAATGCGAGATATTCTTGCTTGACCGGTTGCGGTTCGTAGAGCTTTTCCGGCAACGCGTGATAAACCGTCGTCACCCACTTCGCCTGCGGCAGCGGATGACGCTGCGCATCGGAGATGGACACCACCGGCGCGGTGTTGAAAGTATCGAAAACCGGCTGCTGCTCGGGCAGATCGAGCCGGCCATGCATGGTCGTGAGAAACGGCGTGTCCTGGCGCTTGAACAGCGAGAACGAGTAGTAGTCCATGTGGAAATGCAGGACATCGAAATCTTCCGCGCGGCGGCGCACCATTTCCAGCAGCAGCATGTGCGGCGCGATGCGGTCGCGAATGGCCGGGTCCAGACGCAACGCGCGCGGCCAGACGGCTTCGAGATTCGCCTTCGTTTGCGAGTCGCCGGTGGCGAAAAGCGTGACTTCGTGACCGAGCTCGACGAGCGCCTCGGTCAGATACGAGACGACGCGCTCCGTTCCGCCGTACAACTTGGGCGGCACCGATTCCGTCAACGGGGCAATCTGGGCAATTCTCATCGTTCTCGTCTCCCTGTCGGCCGTGAACTTCGTGCCGGCCGGCGTCAGCGCTGCAGTGCTCGTTCTCGCGTCATGCGAAAAGGTCGCGCCAAGTTCCCTAAACGTTCGGGCAAGTCGCCTGAACGTGTGTCGAGTATGACAGTAGGCCGTAAGGTCTGGATAACGAGGTTTGCCCTAGGCGACGGCGCGCTCGTTTTGCGCGCTGGTTTGGCACGTGATGTCATTATCGATGGCTCATGCGTTAGCACCGCCGCCTATTTCACTTTCATCGCTCTGTTACAGGTCCGAAACAATCGTTTCCGATGGCGGTTACGGGTTCTTTTTCACGGCCGGTGCGGGCTTCTTGCGCGGTTTGCCACGAAGATCGGCAAGGAAATTGTCCCGCCAGACGCCCAGATCGTATTTGCGCAGCGAAGTCATGTTGGTTTCATAGCGCTGGCGGCGCTCCGCGAGCGGCATGGCGAGCGCGCGCGAGATGGCGTCGCTGGTGCCGACGATGTCATGCGGATTCACCATCACCGCGCCTGTCATTTCCGCGGCCGCGCCGGCGAATTGCGATAGCACGAGCACGCCCGGATCGTCGGGATTCTGCGCGGCGATATATTCCTTGGCGACGAGATTCATACCGTCGCGCAAGGGCGTGACGAGCCCGACTTGCGATTCGCGAAACAGCGACATCAGCTTCCACCGGTCGTAACGCTGATTCAGATACCGGATAGGCGTGTAATCGAGGCCGGAATAGCGCCCGTTGATGCGCCCTGCTTCGTATTCCAGATTCTGGCGGATCTGTTGATACGTCTCCACGTCCGAACGCGTAGGCGGCGCAATCTGCACGAGCGTGACGTTGCCGCGCCATTCCGGCGACTTCTCCAGAAAATGCTCAAACGCGCGAAAGCGCTCGACGAGCCCTTTCGAATAATCGAGCCGATCGACGCTCATGATGAGCTTGCGCCCTTCCAGACTCTGCTTGAGGTCCATGACATCCTGACGCGCTTCGCCGCGCTCGGCCTGTTCGGCGATCTCGTCCGGAAACACGCCGATGCGGTAGACGCCCGTCGTGAGCTTGCGACCGAACGCTTCGACATGTCCGTCGGGCGTCGCCGTGCCGTGCGCGTGCCGCACGATGTAATCGTGGAACGCGGTCTGATCGCCCTCGGTCTGAAAGCCCACGACGTCATAGCAGCACAGCGACTTGACGAGCTCCTCGTGAGGCGGAATGTTCAAGAGAATTTGCGGCGACGGAAACGGGATATGCAAAAAGAAGCCGATGCGATTCGTCACGCCCGCGCTGCGCAACGCCTCGGCGAACGGAATCAGGTGATAGTCGTGCACCCAGATCACGTCTTCCGGTTCGAGCAGCTTGATGAGTTTGTGCGCGAGCCACGAATTCACGCGCCGATACCCCGCGTATTCGTCACGATCGTAGACGGCGAGATCGTTGCGATAGTGGAAAACCGGCCACAGCATGGCGTTGGAAAAGCCGCGGTAGTACTGGTCGTAGTCCTTCTTCGGCAGGCCGACGGTGGCGAACGTCACCGCGCCGTCCTGCTGTAGCGTCGGCCCCTGGTTCGCGACGGTCTCGCTCACCACGTCCCCGCTCCAGCCGAACCACACGCCGCCGCTGTCTTTCAGCGCGCCGAACACGCCGACGGCGAGGCCGCCCGCAGAGCCCTTGGTTTCGGTCGGGGTAGCGACCCGGTTGGATACGACGACGAGACGGCTCATGAGTATTCCTTTTTCGTTTGCTGACTACGATGATTCGGTTGCGGTGCTTCGCTTGAGATTTCTGTCGCTTCTATCGCTTCAGCGCATCCACCGGCGCGGTCGATGCCGCCGAGTTCGCGCGCGGATCGGGACCCGTGCGCTCGCCCCGGCTCGCGACCGGGTCCGCCGCGGTATTCGCGGTGGTGGGCGATGCCGTGTTGGCGCGTTCCAGCGGCGGCGCGAAGTCTACGTGCTTGCTGTCGGTGGAGAGATCGGCCCGTGCGCGTGGCAGATACTGCGGATACGCCGCCTGCACGAAATTCAGCAAGCCTTCGCGCACCCGGCAGCGCAAATCCCAATTGAGCGCGGAGTCGAAGGAACTGACGAGCGCGCGCAATTGCATGGCGTGCTCGGTGGCATCGGTGACTTGCAGCACTTGCACGCGGCCGTCCCACTCCGGCGCGCTCGCCAGAATGCGTTCGAGTTCCGCGCGCAGCGGCGCGATCGGCATGCGGTAATCGACGAAAAGAAACACCGTGCCGATGATCTGCGAGCTATTGCGCGTCCAGTTGGTGAACGGATTCTCGATGAACCATTGCAACGGCACGATCAGCCGCCGCTGGTCCCAGATGCGGATCGACACATAGGTACCCGTGATCTCTTCGACGCGGCCCCACTCGCCCTGAATCACGACGACGTCATCGAGACGAATGGGTTGGGACAGCGCGATCTGCAAGCCGGCGATCAGATTGCCGAGCACGGGCCGTGCGGCGATACCCGCGACCAAACCCGCCACGCCGGCGGAAGCCAGCAAGCTCGCGCCGATCTGCCGCACGCTCGGAAACGCCATGAGCGCCCCGCCAAAACCGATGATCACGATCACCACCATGACCGAGCGCGCCAGCACGCGCGCCTGCGTGTGGATGCGGCGCGCGTTGAGATTGTCGTCGGTATCGAGCGGATGCGCCTGCACGATCGCCTCGCCCACCGCGCTCGCCGAACGCGCGGCGAGGAACGTGAGCGCACCGATCAACGCGACGGTTTCGATATCGCGCAAAACGCCGATGAGCGGCAGCGTGTCCGGCGCCTCGAAGATCACGAAGCCGAACGCGAGCATGATGACGAGGACGAGCGCGGGCGCGTCGATGTAGCGCAACACCGTGCTCATCAGCGGATACGGCCGCGCGACGCGCGTCAAGACGCGCGCACCGATCCGATGCACCCCGATGGCGACGATCAGTGCGATGGCGGCGGCGCACAGCGCGCCGGGCCAGGTGCCGAGCGGGCGCTCGGCCAGATCGAGAAAGCGGTCGAAAGAAAGCATGAGCGTCGCGGGATCAGCCTCGCAGGAAGGTGGATACGGCGGCCGCGTGCACGAGCCTCGCCACTATGCGCCATGTCGGACGCATCGTGCGCGGTTCGTGCTGCCGGGGTGCGTCTTTAGTCGGCGTCCAGGTCGGCTTCTACGTCTTCAAATGCAGCGGCGGGCGGCGTCGAGCATCAAGCAAATTCGCTGCCCGCCTCGCAGCCTTGCGATCAACGTTCCGCCTTGCAGGGAAACGCCTTGCCAAGTCCGAGCGACACCATGGTCGTCGCATTGAAGCCGGACTTGTCGGGATTGTCCGCGATGTACTTGCGTACTGCATCGGTCAGTTGTTGCGGCTTGACTTCGGCGGGCAGGCAAAAGTATTGGCCGACTTGCGGGCCGGAGGTTCCGCCAATTGCCTCGATGGTGTTATACACGCCGTCCGCGGCGCCTTCGATATAGGCCGCGCAGGCAGTACGGGAGTTCGGGTCGGTCTTGGTGCAAAGTTGATTCAAATCGCTGCCAGTGAATGCGAACGCGCTGACGGGCGTGGCGAGAACACAGGCGAAGACGAATTTCCGCAGCATGGTCTTCCTTTTATGTGGAGCGGCGGCTCGAAGGGGCGCGGCGGCCGCGCCTGGCCGCCCGCTCCCCGTGGTTACGTTATTTTGCACTGTTTGTGCTGCTTGCGGCGCCGGTCGAGGCCGCCGGCATGGCGTCGAGGCGTGCCTGCAGGCCTTCCGCGACGTCCTTCTCGTTGTACTTCTTCGCGAAGTCCACAGCCGTCATGCCAAGCTGGTTCTTCACGCGCAAGTCCGCGCCTTCGTCGAGCAAAAGCTTGCAGGTGGACAGATGCCCGCCGCGCGCGGCCATCATGAGCGGCGTCGTGCCGTTCGGCGCGCCGGCATCGATATAGGCCGCATGGTCGAGCAGAATCTTCACGATATCGTCATGACCGTTGGTTGCCGCGTAGTGCAGCGGCGACCAGCCCTTCTTGTTCACTTCGGCATCCTTGGCGATCAGGAGATTCACGAAAGTCGCGTCGCCGTTGAGCGCGGCGAGCATCATCGCGTTTTCACCGGCCGGGTCCTGCTTCTCCAGATCGATCTTGGGATTGTCGGCAAGCGCCTGGCCTACCTTGTCCGACTTCTCGCGCGCGGCGATCACGATGAGCGGTGCGCCCGTGTTGTCGACGGTATTCGGGTCCGCGCCCTGCGAAAGCGCCTTCTTGACCGAGGAGATGTCGTCGAACTTGACGTCCTTGATGAGCGCGTCCACGGACTCGGCCAACGCGGGTTGCGCGAACGCGCACGCGGCGAGCAGCACGCCGACCAACATTTGCCGCGTGCTCGAACGTGTGCTCGTGCGCTTGCTTTGTCCCGCTTCACGCGAGGAAAACATCGGGGATTTATTCATAGTGAACCTTTGGATTACCCTTGAAACAGTGGTTCTCGCCGAGCGTGCCGGTCAGACGGCCTGCGCGCGCGGCGGGATCTTGAACAGCCGGAAGAAGTTGTCGGTGGTGGCTTTCGCGACTGCTTCGTCCGTCTCTTCGCGCAACTGCGCGATGTGACGTCCGACATAGCTCACGTAAGCTGGTTCATTCGGCTTGCCGCGATACGGCACCGGCGCGAGATATGGCGAGTCGGTTTCGATCAGCAGACGTTCGAGCGGCACGCGCCGCGCCACGTCGTGCACGTCCTCGGCCTTCTTGAACGTGACGATGCCCGAAAGCGAAATATGAAAGTTCTGCGCGAGCGCGGCTTGCGCCACTTCCCACGTCTCGGTGAAGCAATGCATCACGCCGCCCGGCACGCTCGCGCGTTCTTCTTCCATGATACGCAGCGTGTCTTCCGCCGACGAACGCGTATGGATGATGAGCGGCTTGCCGGTCTCGTGCGCCGCGCGAATGTGGTTGCGAAAGCGCTCGCGCTGCCATTCCATGTCGGCGATGCTGCGGCCTTCCAGCCGGTAATAGTCGAGCCCGGTCTCGCCGATTGCGCAGACTTTGGGATGCCGCGCCAGTTCCACTAGTTGCGCGACGCTCGGTTCCGTTGCGTCTTCGTGGTCCGGATGCACGCCAACCGATGCGAAGATGTGCTCGTGCCGCTCGGCGATATCAAGCACCGATGGCAGCGTCTCCAGATCCACCGACACGCAAAGCGCGTGCGTGACCTTCTGCTCGCGCATCTTGTCGAGCACTTCGGGCAGCCGGTCGGCGAGGCCTTCGAAATTGATGTGACAGTGGGAATCGACGAACATCCGCTACTCCTTTGCTCTCGCGCCAAGCCGCAAGCCGAGAATGACGAGATCGCGCTCGACGCCGTCCAGAACCGCGACGCGCGGCAGCGTGCCCCACGACTCGAAACCGAAGCTGCCGAAGAGCTTCATGCTCGGCTCGTTATGTCCGAAGACGAAGCCGAGCACGGTATCCACATCAAGCGTCGGCGCGCGCTCCAGCGCCTCGTGCAACAACTGCTTGCCGAGCCCCTTGCCGCGCGCGCGTTCGTCGAGATAAATGCTCACTTCGACCGTGCGCGCGTAGGCCGGACGGCCGTAGAAATCGGAGAAACTCAGCCACGCGATGACTTCGCCGCCCTCTTCCACGACCCACAGCGGACGCTTGTCCGGTCCGTGCGCGTGAAACCAGGCAAGGCGGCTTTCGACCGGAACCGGATCGAGGTCGGCCGTGACGAGGCGCGAGGCGACCGTCGAATTGTAGATGGCGACGATGGCGGGCAGATCGTCCAGCGTGGCGTCTCGATATTGAAGACTCATGGCGTGATTGCGTTCAGGTTCAGGCGAAGATGCCGCGATAGCCCATGAAGAGTTCCTCGAACACGAGACGCGCGTTCAACGGATGATTCTCCACGGCGCGTTGCCGCGTGACGGTTTTCATGTAGCGCGAAAGCGCAGCCGGGTCGGCGCTGGCGGCGCATCGCGCGAGCGCCTTGGCCGCGCCCGGAAAATAGCGCGGACGGCCTGCCGTGCGCTCGGCGAGCACGTCGTAAAGCCAGCGTTGCAGCCAGCCGAGCACCAGCGGCACCGGCAGTTTCTGCAGGTTTTCGCCGCACGCGAAGGCGTCGCAGTTCGGGCCGGCCGCAAGTTGCGCCAACGTGAAATCGCGCAGCGCGCGGTTCTCGTCGCTCGCGAGCGCAAGCGCGTTGAGCGGCGCGCCGCCCGCTTGCGCGAGAAGCCCGGCGGCATCGTCGATACCTCGTGACGCAAGCCACGCG
Source organism: Caballeronia sp. GAWG2-1 (assembly GCF_023631405.1). Lineage (NCBI taxonomy): Bacteria > Pseudomonadati > Pseudomonadota > Betaproteobacteria > Burkholderiales > Burkholderiaceae > Caballeronia > Caballeronia sp. GAWG2-1. The sequence goes on along the minus strand of NZ_JALQDD010000009.1, from coordinate 116,839 downwards.
CGCGCTTCGTCGAAGGGCGGCACGCTCATCGGCCACTGTCGGCAGCGGCTGATGATGGTTGGCAACAAGCGGTCGATACGCGCCGACACCAGCAGAAACACGACGCCCGAAGGCGGTTCTTCCAGCGTTTTCAAGAGCGCGTTGGCCGCCGCGACATTGAGCGCTTCGGCGGGATACAGCAGCGCGACACGCAAGCCGCCGCGATGCGATCCGAGACTGCAGAAGTCGAGCAGCGCGCGTACCTGTTCGATCTTGATTTCCTTGCTCGGCGCGCGGCTCTTCTTGCCTTCGTCGCCATCGGCTTTCTCGGCTTTCTCGGCGGATGTATCCACGGAAGAATCCGCGCCTGCCGCCGCAAGCCCCGCAAGCGCCTCGGGCAACACCGCGCGGTAGTCGGGATGATTGCCCTGCGAGAACCACAGGCAAGCGGAACACGTGCCGCACGGCTCGCCGCTCGGCAGATGCGTTTCGCACAGCAGCCCCTTCGCCAGATGCTGCGCGAATTGCAGCTTGCCGATGCCCGCTTCGCCATGCAGCAAAAGCGCATGCGGCCAGTTCGCGCGTAGCTGCTGGAGACGCTGCCAGTCGTTGGCTTGCCAGGGATAAATCATCGGCGGTTCAGTGGGTTAGGCGTTGCTTGAGCGTGGATCAAAGGCTCGCGATGACATCTTCGAGCTGCGTGCGGATATCGTCGATGGGCCGGCTCGAATCGACGATGAAAAACCGCTGCGGCGATTCGGCCGCGCGCCGCAGATATTCGGCGCGCGTGCGCTTAAAAAATGCCTCCGATTCGCTCTCGAACTTGTCCGGCGCGCGCGCGGCCGAACGGCGTTCGCTCGCGGTCTCCGTCGGAATGTCGAACAGAACGGTAAGGTCCGGCTGAAAACCGCCCTGCACCCAGCGTTCCAGGGCTTCCAGCTTGTCGCGCGGCAGACCGCGTCCACCGCCCTGATAAGCAAAGGTGGCATCCGAAAAACGGTCCGACAGCACCCAGTCGCCATGCGCGAGCGCCGGTTCGATGACCTGCGCGAGATGCTCGCGGCGCGCGGCGAACATGAGGAGCGCCTCGGTTTCGAGGTCCATTGGCTGATTCAGCAGAATGCCGCGCAACGTTTCGCCGAGCGGTGTGCCGCCCGGCTCGCGCGTCATCACGACCGAGCGCGCGTGCGCGGCGAGTTTTTCGGCGAGCCGCTCGCGAAACCACTCCAGATGCGTGGTCTTGCCCGCTCCGTCGATACCCTCGAATGTAATGAACTTGCCCCGCGCCATTCACTGACCCCGGATGTATTTGTCGACGGCCTTGTTGTGGTCGCCCAGGTTGTCGGAAAAGATGCTGCTGCCGTCGCCGCGCGACACGAAATAGAGCGCATTGCTCGCGGCGGGATTGAGCGTCGCGGTGAGCGCGGCCACGCCGGGCAGCGCGATCGGCGTGGGCGGCAGACCCATGCGCGTGTAGGTATTGTACGGAGTGTCGGTCTGCAGATCCTTTTTCTTCAGATGCCCGCCGTAAGCCGGACCGAGGCCGTAGATGACGGTCGGGTCGGTCTGTAGCGGCATGCCGATCCGCAGCCGGTTGGCGAACACCGCCGCCACGAGCGGCCGGTCGGTTGCGCGCCCCGTCTCCTTCTCGACGATCGACGCCATGACGAGCGCCTCGTAAGGCGTCTTGTAAGGCAAATTCGGCGAGCGCGTGTTCCAGGCTTCGGTGAGCCGCTGCTGCATGATCCGGTACGCGCGCTTGTAGACCGTGAGGTCGCTCGTGCCTTTGTCGAAAAGATAGGTATCCGGGAAAAACAGTCCTTCCGCCGATGCCTTGTCCACCTCGGGCGCGCCGATTGCACGCAAGAGGTCCGTGTCGGACATGCCGGCGGTGTCGTGCGCGAGCGCGGGGTTGGCGTCGAGTTCGGCGCGCATTTTTTGCAACGTCCAGCCCTCGATGACGGTGGCCACGTACTCGTTGACGTCGCCGCGCGCGATCTTTTGCAGCACTTCATACGGTGTCACGCCGCTTTTGAACGCGTAATTGCCGGATTTGAGCTGCGACGAAAGCCCGAGCACGCGCGTCATCAACACGAAAAGCTCCGATTCGACCGGCACGCCGCCGCGAATCAACTGGGCGCTGACGCTGCGCAAGCTGCTGTGAGGCTTGATGGTGACGTCGAGTTCGGCGGGCGTGAGGTTCATTGGCCGATTGGCCCAGTAATAAACGCCACCTGCGAGCGCCGCCGCGAGCACCGCGACGATCACCACCGCCACGACGCATTTCTTGAAAAGGGACATGCCAGACACACTAGGAATAAGACCAATATAATAACTTGCCCGCCTGCGCCCCGGTCAGTTTGACCGGCCGGACCGACTGACAGGATTGACCGCACTTGACGCCATGAATTCCCAAACCCAGCTTTCCCCCGGTTCCGCTCCAAGCGCCATTCCCGCCGACGACTTCGAAGCCGTGAAGACAGCGGGCGTTTTCGTGCCGCTCACGCAGTTCGGCGTGATCGACATCAAGGGCGAGGATGCCGCTTCGTTCCTGCACAACCAGGTCACCAACGACGTCCAGCATCTCGACGCATCCACGGCGCGCCTCGCGGGCTATTGCTCGCCGAAGGGACGCCTGCTGGGTTCGTTTCTCATGTGGCGTTCAGCCGATACCGTGCGTCTCTTGATCTCGCACGATGTCCAGGCGCCCGTGCAAAAGCGTCTGTCCATGTTCGTGCTGCGCGCAAAAGCGAGGTTGAGTGACGCGACGCCGGAACTCGCGGCAGTCGGCTTTGCGGGCGATGTGCGCGCGGCGCTCTCCGGCATCTTCGATGCGTTGCCCGACGGCGTGCATGTCAAGGTGGAAGGTCCGCATGGCGCGCTGATTCGTGTGCCGGATGCGGCGCATCGGCCGCGTTTCCTGTGGGTCGGCCCGAGGGCCGATATCGAAGCACGACTGCCCGAGCTCGGCGAGAAGTTGCGGCGCGCGGGACCGGCGCTGTGGGACTGGCTCGACATCCACGCGGGCGAGCCGCGCATCACGCAGGCGACGACCGAGCAGTTCGTCCCGCAGATGGTCAACTTCGACGTGCTGGGCGCGGTGAACTTCAAGAAGGGTTGCTATCCGGGACAGGAGATCGTCGCGCGCAGCCAATATCGCGGCACGATCAAGCGACGCACGGCGCTCGCGCACGGCGAATCGGCCACGCCGGGCGCCGAGCTGTTCCATTCGGCCGATCCCGGTCAGCCTTGCGGCATGGTGGTTAACGTGGCGCCGGCCGAAGGCGGCGGCGTGGATTGTCTCGTCGAGATCAAGCTGGCGTCGCTGGATAACGGTTCGGTGCACGTCGGCGCCGCCGATGGCCCCGCGCTCGAATTCGTGCCGCTGCCCTACGCCTTTCCTGCCGACGCCTGAACGCCATGTGCCTGATCGTCTTCGACTGGCAACCCCAGGCCGCGCCCGCCAACGGCCGCGCGCTGCTGACGCTGGCGGCGAATCGCGACGAGTTCTTCCGCCGCGAGACCGACCCGATGCATTGGTGGACCGACGCGCCCGGCGTGCTCGCGGGCCGAGATCTGACGGGCGGCGGCACGTGGCTTGGCGTAACGCGCGACGGGCGCTTTGCCGCGCTGACGAACTATCGCGCGCCGAGCGAGATTCGGCCGGATGCGCCCACGCGTGGCGCGTTGGTCAGCGAATATATGACGGGCGAGCGCGTCGAGCCTTTGACGTATCTGAAGCGCGTTGCCCTGGAAGGTCATCGGTACAACGGCTTCAATTTGCTGTGCGGGGATTTCACACGACGTGAGCTCGGGTGGTATGGCAATCGCGCCGATGCCGAGCCGGTTTTGCTCGAAGCGGGCGTGCATGGGTTGTCGAACAGCTTGCTGAATACGCCGTGGCCGAAGCTCGTCGCCCAGCGCGATGCTTTACGCGATTTGATTCACGCCGATGAGCGGCCATCGCTCGACGAGCTGATCGAAACCTTGCGTGACCCGCGTATCGCCGACGATCACGTCTTGCCATCCACTGGCCTTTCCATCGAGCGTGAACGCGTGTTGTCGGCGGCGTTTATCGAGAGCGATGGATACGGCACGCGCGGGACGACGGCGTTGCAAGTGTTGCCGCTGTCGCATGGTATTGAGCTGCATGTCAAGGAACGCAGTGACGATGACGGTTCGCACAAGGTCGTGCGGCCGGGGGATTTTGTGCGGGCGTTCAGGTTTGAGGTGGCGTGACGCATGATCGCCGCGACCCACGTTTCAACAGAAAGAGCACTATCGCGGTAATCGCAATGGCGATAAATTTGCCAGGTACTTTTCAGAATCTAATCAAGCCCTCACCCCAACGCCTTCCTCAACGCAGCCACCGCATCCGCATGCGCCCGCGCCACGTCGCGAACAAACCCGCCCATCTTGAAGAACTCGTGAATCATCCCTTCATATCGCATGAGTTCCACCGACACGCCCTGCGCTGAAAGCTTCTCCGCGTAAGCGATATCTTCATCGTAAAGCGGATCATGATCCGCGGCCGCGATCCACATCGGCGCCACGCCACGATAATCCGGCTGCCCGCCCGCCGCATCCAGCGGCGCAAAACGCCAGTCGTCCCGGTCGCGTTCATCGCGCACGTACTGCTCGAAGAACCATTGAATCGTCTCTGCGCTCAGCAAGTACCCTTCGGCAAGCCGCGCATGCGATTCGCTTCGCTGCCACGCGCTCGTCCCCGGATAAATCAGCATCTGCAATTGCAAGGCGATGCCTGCATCGCGCGCCAGCACCGAGCACACCGTCGCGAGCGTGCCGCCCGCGCTGTCTCCACCAATCGCGATGCGAGCCGGATCGATCCCCAACGTGGACGCCTCGCGCGCGAGCCATTGCAAGGCGTCGAAGGCATCGTTCACGGCGACCGGAAACTTGTGTTCGGGCGCAAGCCGGTAATCGACCGATACCACCGCGCAGCACACGTCATGCGCGAACTTGCGGCACAGCGCGTCGTGCGTCTCGATGCTTCCCACCGTAAAGCCGCCGCCATGCAGATACATGAGCGCGCCAAGCGGCTCCGCCCAATTCGGCTCGATCGGATAATACGCACGCACACGAATGGACCCGCCATCGCGCATAGGAACGGGAAGATCTTCGACACGCGCCATGGGCAACGGCGCGACATCGAGAATGGGCGCGCTCATCGCATAGGCGGCGCGCGCTTCTTGCGGCGTGAGCGTGTGATAAGGCGTGCGCCTCGCGCGTGCGATCATCTGCAAGACTTGCGCGACCTGGGGATTGAGCTGCATTGTCATGCCGATGCCGAGGTCAACGCGACTTGAGCGACATGGGATCGCTCGGGTCGCGCAGCTGCGCGATGTCGTCCAGCCGCAGCTGAACCGAAGGCATGATGTTCGGATGCGTGACCACATAAAAACGATTCGCGCGGATGGCGTCGAAGGTCAGTTCGGCGACATCCCGCGCCGATAGCTTGCCGTGCTCCACCGCCTTTGCCAGTTGCCGCGCCGCGAGCTTCTGCGACGCCGTCATCTCTTCGTCGTTGACGAGCGCGCCGGGCCGCGCGCGTTCGGCATCGGCGATACCGGTCGGCACGAACGCCGGACACAACAAGGACACGCCGACCGACGCGCGCGCGAGCCGCAGATCGTGATAAAGCGTCTCGGTCATGGCCACGACCGCATGCTTCGACGCGTTATAGACGCCCATTGCGGGCGCGGCGAGCAGCCCCGCGACCGAAGCCGTGTTGACGATATGCGCCGGTTCGTTCTGGGCCAGCATGATCGGCGTGAACGCGCGAATGCCGTTGGCAACACCCATCACGTTGACGCCGAAGACCCATTGCCAGTCGTTCGCGCTGCTCTCCCAGATGAAGCCGCCAGCGCCCACGCCCGCGTTGTTGAAGAGCAGATGCGCGCCGCCGAAGGCATCGAGCGTAGCGCGGGCGAGCGCATCGACGTCCGCGGGATTCGAGACGTCCGTTCGCACGCCGCGCACCTCGGCGCCTCGTTCGCGCAGCGATGTCACGGTGGCATCGAGCGCGGTGGCGTCGATATCGGCGAGTACGAGCTTCATGCCGAACGCCGCGCCCTTTAGCGCAAACTCGCGGCCGAAGCCGCTCGCCGCGCCAGTGATCACGGCGACTTTTCCTTCGAAGCGGTCCAAGCGGGCTCCTTTCTCGCGTGGTGTGGTACTCGGCGCGTCAGATGAGCTTGACGAGCTGCTTGCCAAAGTTCTTTCCGCGCAAAAGACCGAGGAACGCTTCGGGCGCATTTTCCAGTCCCTGCGCAATGGTCTCGCGGTAGATCAGCTTCTTGGTCGCGACGCGTTCGCCGAGTTCCTTCAACGCTTGCGGCCACAATTCCATGTGCTCGCTCACGATGAAACCCTGCAGCTTCAGACGCTGCGTGAGCAGAATGCGCGGCGCCTGCAGCGGCAATGGCTTGCCGTCGTAGCCCGAGATCATGCCGCACAACGCAATGCGCCCGTGTGCGTTCATGCGCGGCAACACGGCATCGAGCACTTCGCCGCCGACGTTTTCGAAATAGCCGTCGATGTCATCCGGCGCCGCGGCTTTCAGCTCGTCGTACAAATGGCCCGCCTTGTAGTCGATGCACGCGTCGAAGCCCAGCGTCTCGACGACATAGCGGCACTTCTCGGCGCCGCCCGCAATGCCGATCACGCGGCAGCCCGCCGCCTTCGCCAGTTGCCCGACCACGCTGCCGACGGCGCCGCTTGCCGCGCTCACGGCGACCGTATCGCCAGCCTTCGGTTCGATGATGCGATTCAGGCCATACCAGGCCGTCACGCCCGGCATGCCGACCGGGCCGAGATACGCGGACAGCGGAACGTGCGTGGTATCGACGGCATAAAGACCCGTGCCGTCCGATGTCCCGTATTCCTGCCAGCCGTACATGCCGACCACGTTGTCGCCGACCTTGAACTTCGGATTGCGCGACTCGACCACTTCACCGACCGTGCCGCCGATCATCACTTCGTTCAAAGCCTGCGGCGCGGCGTATGACTTGGCATCGCTCATGCGCCCGCGCATGTACGGATCGAGCGACAGATAGTGATTGCGCACGCGCAGCTCGCCTTCCCGCAGCGGCGCAAGCGGTGTTTCGACGAGCCTGAAATTGTCGGTCGATGCCTCGCCTTCCGGTCGCGATACCAGCAAAACCTGACGATTCTTCTGAGCGTCTGCCATTGCGAATCCTCCTGTTCGGAATGAATCAAGCGTCGCTCGGTCCCGGCGTGGCCTTGGGATCGGAACGCATTTTCTGTTTGACGATATCGCGGCCCACTGCGAGCCTGCGCATGTATTTGAACGTGCCTAGCGCCTTGGCGACGAAATGCCCTTCGCTGTCGCGCACTTCGCCTTCGCAATACGCCATGGTGGTGGAGCGATGCAGCACGCGCCCGATGCCGCGCAATTCACCGCGTCCCGGCTGCATGAAGTTCACCTTCATCTCGACGGTAACGACGCCGATGCCATTGCCCGCGAGACTGCGCGCGGCGAGTGCCAGCGCGGAATCGAGCAAGGTCATGGTGACGCCGCCGTGCGCGATGCCCCACGTGTTCAAATGCGCATCTTCGAGCGCGAGCCGCACTTCCGCTTCGCCGTCGGCGGCCTTGACCAATTCCACGCCGAGCGAATCGATGAACGGGCTTTCGATGGCGACGTCATGTGGCTTGTCGGTCATGGTCGTCACACTTCGTAGTCGACGCATTGACGGTCTTCGCGCACCGCGGCAATGAAGTCTTTCAGCGCCACGTGCTTCGGATGCACCTGATAGGCAACGAGCGCCGCTTTGTCGTCGAAGTCGGAGACGAGCACGACATCGTAAGTGCAGTCGAAACCCGGTTGCGCCGTACCGACCTCGAAGTGTCCCTGCCCCTTAACGATGCTACGGCAGGTTTCGAGCTTCTCCTTGAGCTTCTGCGCATTCTCCGCGCGGCTCGCGCCTTCCGCCGACTCCTTCAGCTTCCACATGACGATGTGACGTAACACGGCAACTCCTGGTCAAGAAAACGATGAAGGCAGAAGCGTAGCAAAGATTCGCCGGTAGCTTCGGAGGCTCACGCGAGCAAATAATCGGAGCGTATGCATTCGATGCCCGCGTCGCGCATTTCGCGCCACGCTCGATCCAGCGAGCCGTCGAGATCGATCGCGCGGCACGCGTCTTCTATCACGCTCACTTCGAAGCCCGCGCGACGCGCATCCAACGCGGACCACGCAACGCAATAATCCGTCGCCAGTCCCGCGACCCATACGCGCTTCGCACCGACGTCGCGCAGATAGCCTGCAAGACCCGTGGGTGTCACGCGATCCGCCTCGAGAAACGCGGAGTAGCTGTCGACATGTTCGTGATGCCCCTTGCGGATCACGAGCCGCGCGTGCGGTAGTTGCAGGCCGCGATGTAGCGCCGCGCCCTCGGTGTCCTGCACGCAGTGCACCGGCCACAGCACCTGTTCGCCGTAAGGCATTGTCATCATGTCGAAGGGCGCCCGTCCTTCGTGATTCGCCGCGAACGAGACATGCGAGCGCGGATGCCAGTCCTGCGTCAGGACGACATGCGAGAACGCGCGCGCCAGGCGGTTGATGACGGGCACCACCTCATCGCCTTCCTTCACGGCGAGCGCGCCGCCGGGCATGAAATCGTACTGCACGTCCACGACGAGTAAAACGTCTTCTACGGGTTTCATCATGCTCATCTTCAAGGGTTGAACCGGCCGTTGACCGCCGCGAGTTGCGTCACGCGGGCGGCGGGCTGCCATGCGTCGCCGTTGGGCTGTTGCGCGTAGCGGCGCATGGCGCGTTCCACGGCGGCAAGGCCGATGGTGTCGGCGTAGAACATTGGGCCGCCGCGCCAGAGCGGGAAACCGTAACCCGTCAAATAGACCATGTCGATATCCGAGGCCTTCGAAGCGATGCCCTCTTCGAGAATACGCGCGCCTTCGTTGACGAGCGCGAGCATGAGCCGCTCGACGATTTCATCGTCCGCGATACGCCGTCTTTCGATGCCTGCTTCCTTCGAATACGCGACGATCATGTCGTCGACCGCTTGTGATGGCAGCGCGTCGCGCTTGCCTGGCTCGTAGTCGTACCATCCTGCACCGGTCTTTTGTCCGAAGCGGCCCGCTTCGCACAGCCGATCCGCGATTTTCGAATAGCGCAACTCCGGCTGCTCGACATAACGGCGCTTGCGAATGGCCCAGCCGATGTCGTTGCCCGCAAGATCGCTCATGCGAAACGGCCCCATGGCGAAGCCGAAATTTTCGATTGCACGATCGATCTGCGCGGGCAGCGCGCCTTCCTCCAGCATGAAAAGCGCCTGCCGCAAGTACTGTTCGACCATGCGGTTGCCGATGAAGCCATCGCATACGCCCGAGACCACGGCCGTCTTCCTGATCTTCCGCGCGAGTTGCATGACGGAGGCGAGCACGTCCTCGTCCGTTTTCGCGCCGCGCACCACTTCGAGCAGCTTCATCACGTTGGCGGGACTGAAGAAGTGCGTGCCGATGACATCGCCCGGACGTTTCGTGAACGCGGCGATTTTGTCGAGATCGAGCGTCGATGTGTTCGATGCGAGAATCGCGCCGGGCTTCGCGACTTCATCGAGGCGGCGGAAGACTTGTTCCTTCACGCCCAGGTCTTCGAATACCGCTTCGATGATCAAGTCCGCGTGCGCGAGGTCCGCATAATCGAGCGTCGGTTGAATGAGGGCCATGCGTTCATCGACCTCGTCTTGCGTGAGCTTGCCCTTCTTCACTTGCGCTTCGTAATTGCGGCGCACGTTCGCCAAACCCCGGTCGAGTGCGTCCTGTTTCGTTTCGAGCAACACGACGGAAAATCGCGCGTTGATGAAGTTCATGGCGATGCCGCCACCCATCGTGCCCGCGCCGATCACGCCGATGCGCTCGATCTTTCTGACGGGCGTGTTCGACGGCACATCCGCGATCTTGGACGCCGCGCGTTCGGCGAAGAACGCGTGCCGCAGCGCGCGGCTTTCCGGTGTCTGCACGAGCGCGAGAAAGCATTCGCGCTCGAAGGCGAGCCCGCGTTCGAAGCCTTCTTTCAGGCCTTTTTCGATGGCATCGATGCACTTGTGCGGTGCCGGAAAATGCTTCGCCGTCGCGATGGCGTTCGCGCGCGCGGCCCGGATGATTCGATCGGCATCCGTGTGTTCGATGGGGCGTTCGCGCACTTGCGGGTGCTTGCTGTCACGCTTGGCGACGTGCTGAGCGAAACGCACGGCGCCATCGAGCAAGTCGCCTTCGATCATTTGGTCGAAGAGCGCGGTATTCGCGAGTCGTTCGGATGATACCGGCGTCCCTGACACGATCATGCCAAGTGCCCTTTCGACGCCAACCACGCGCGGCAGCCGTTGCGTGCCGCCCGCGCCGGGCAGGAGGCCGAGCTTCACTTCGGGCAGCGCGATCTGCGCGCCGGGCGACGCCACGCGGTAATGCGCGCCGAGCGCGAGTTCGAGGCCGCCGCCCATCGCCACGGCGTGAATCGCCGCGATCACCGGCTTCGCGCTGCCCTCGATTGCTTCGATGACCGTCTTGAGCGTCGGTTCTTGCGTCGCCTTCGGCGTATTGAATTCGGTGATGTCCGCGCCGCCCGAAAACGCCTTGCCGGCGCCGATCACGACGATGGCGCGCACGTTGTCTTCGTCACGCGCGCGCTCGATGCCTTCCACGATGCCAAGCCGTGTCGCGTGCCCGAGGCCGTTCACCGGCGGGTTGTCGAGTGTGATGACGGCGACGCCGTCGTGGATCGTGAAGTGCACAGCCATGAAGATGTCTCCCGTTCGCGCGTCTTTGGCGAGGTTATTGTGAGTGATCGACGCAGAATACACAAAGGAGAACGATCGTTCAAATGCGCGTCGTCCGGCGAATGAAAACGCCCCGGATCGACCGGGGCGCGAGGTCAGCCGGAAGCGCTGGCATCAAGATGTCTTCTCACCCTTCTCCGGCAGCACATGCTCCCGATACAACGCGCGCAGCCGCACCTTCTGCAGCTTGCCCGTCGCCGTATGCGGCAACTCGTCGGCGAACACGACATCGTCCGGAATCCACCACTTCGCGACCTTGCCCTCGAAATGCGCAAGCAAATCCTCACGCGTGACGGTCGCGCCCGGACGCAGCACGGCGACGATCATCGGCCGCTCCGTCCACTTCGGATGCGAGCACGCAATGCACGCCGCCTCCGCCACCTGCGGATGCGACACCGCGATGTTCTCCAGATCGATCGAACTGATCCACTCGCCGCCCGACTTGATCACGTCCTTGCTGCGATCGGTGATGTTCATGAAGCCATCGGCGTCGATGGTCGCGACATCGCCCGTTGGAAACCAGCCGTCGATGAGCGGCGACTCGTCGCGCCGGAAATAGCGGTCGATGACCCACGGTCCGCGCACGTGCAGATCGCCGAACGACTGGCCGTCCCACGGCAGTTCGTGGCCGTCGTCGCCGACCACTTTCATATCGACGCCAAAGAGCGCGCGCCCCTGCTTTTCGAGCGAGATGCGCTGTTCCTCGGCCGAACGCTGCTTCTGCCGGAAACTCAGCCGCGCGAGCGTGCCGAGCGGCGACATCTCCGTCATGCCCCACGCATGAATCACCTGCACGCCGTAGTCTTCCTCGAAGGTCTTCAGCATGGCGGGCGGACACGCCGAGCCGCCGATCACCGTGCGCTTCAACGTCGAAAAGCGCAAATCGTTCTGCTTCATGTAAGCGAGGAGCGCCAGCCATACGGTCGGCACGCCCGCCGAATAGGTGACGCCTTCCGCTTCCATCAACTCGTAGAGCGACTTGCCGTCGAGGTCCTTACCGGGGAACACCAGCTTCGCGCCGACGAGCGGCCCCGCATGCGGAATGCCCCACGCGTTGACGTGGAACATCGGCACGACGGGCAGGATGGAATCGCTCGATGACGCGCCCATCGCATCGGGCAAGGCCGCGCCATAAGCATGCAGCACCGTCGAGCGATGCGAATACAGCGCGCCCTTCGGATTGCCTGTCGTTCCCGACGTGTAGCAAAGAAACGATGCCTGACGTTCATCGAGCATCGGCCATTCGTAGACGCCATCCTGTTCGCCGACGAGACTTTCGTAGCTCATCACCGGTACGCTCAGGTTCGAAAGATGCTGCTCGATGCAGGCGGCATCGCCGAGTGCGATCCAGCCTTTCACGTTCGGACACTGCGGCGCGATCATCTCGACGAGCGGCGCGAAGGTCATGTCGAACAAGACGTACGAATCGTCGGCATGATCGATGATGAACGCGACCTGATCCGGAAAGAGACGCGGATTGATGGTGTGGCACACGGCGCCCATGCCCGCCACGCCGTAATAGCACTCCAGATGCCGGTAGCCGTTCCAGGCCAGCGTGCCGATGCGCTCGCCCTGCTCCACGCCGAGCGCGATCAAGGCCTGCGCGAGTTGCTTCGCGCGCTTCTCGCAATCGCGGTAGGTGTAGCGATGGATATCGCCTTCGATACGCCGCGACACGATTTCCGTATCGCCGAAGTGGCGCGAGGCATGGGACAACAGGGACGACGCGAGCAACGGTATTTCCATCATCTGGCCGTAAAGCGGCGACGTCATGGGTGATTTCCTCGGTGAGTCGGTTGGCGAGTCTGGGCTCGAGTCATTGGATCGGTCATTGGCTTTGCGCCGCCCGATGCCCGGCCGGGCGCGGCCCTGCAGGCCCGCGGGCGCGGATTTACAATATCGTTTAACCAAAAGGCGCTCAATATGTCGTTTTCCCCAAGCAATGCCGTGCGTGCAGCGTCCGGCGAGAAGGCTTCCGGCGCTGATTCCATGGACGCCATCGCCGCCGCGATCAAGGTTGGCCAGCCCGGCTCGTTCGCGGCGCTCGGGGCCGCGTTCCTCACGCGCCTTCCCGCCACGCCGGTGCCCGATCCTTATCTCGTCGCGATCTCGCGCGAAACGGCGGACATGCTCGGCATCGATCCGGATGTCGCGGAAGGCAGCGAGCAAAAGCGCTTTGCCGAATACTTCGCCGGCAATCCCACGCACGAATGGCCCGCCGGCGACCTGCCTTACGCAGCGGTCTATTCGGGGCATCAGTTCGGCGTGTGGGCAGGTCAATTGGGCGATGGCCGCGCACTTACACTCGGCGAGATCGAGCCAGACACCGATCGGGACCATGACGGCACACGCTTCGAACTTCAGCTGAAGGGCGCGGGCCGCACACCGTATTCCCGCATGGGCGATGGCCGCGCCGTGTTGCGTTCGTCGATCCGCGAATTCCTGTGCTCCGAAGCCATGCACCATCTGGGCATTCCCACGACGCGCGCGCTCGCCATCGTCGGCTCCGATATGCCGGTGCGGCGCGAGAGCATGGAAACAGCGGCGATCGTCACGCGCGTCGCGCCGAGCTTCGTGCGCTTCGGGCATTTCGAACACTTCTATTCGAACGACCGCGTCGACGATCTCAAAGCGCTTGCCGATCACGTGATCGAGCGCTTCTATCCGCATTGCCGCGATGCCGACGATCCCTACCTCGCGCTCCTAGACGAAGCCGTGCGCAGCACCGCCGATCTGATGGCGGAGTGGCAAGCCGTCGGCTTCTGTCACGGCGTGATGAACACCGACAACATGTCCATTCTCGGTCTCACGATCGACTACGGCCCGTTCGGTTTCATGGATGGCTTCAACGCGCATCACATTTGCAACCACACGGACACGCAAGGGCGCTATTCGTACAGCCGTCAGCCGCAGGTCGGCTATTGGAACCTGTTTTGTCTGGCGCAGGCGCTGGTTCCGCTCGTCGGCGCGAACCTGCCGGAAGAAGGCCGTGCGCAACGCGTGGTCGAGGAAGCGCAGAAGGTTCTCGAACGCTACAAGGCGCGCTTCGGCCCTGTGTTCGAAGCGAAGATGCGCGCCAAGCTCGGCCTCGAAATCGCGCGCGAAGGCGATGACAAACTCGCCAACGGTCTCCTCGAAATCATGCACGCGAACCGCGCGGACTTCACGCTCACGTTCCGGAACTTGTCGAAGCTCGCGAAATCCGATACCTCGAACGATTCGCCCGTGCGCGACCTCTTTCTCGACCGCGCCGCTTTCGACGCGTGGGCGGTGCAGTATCGCGAACGTCTCGCGCACGAAACGCGCGACGATACGGATCGCGCGGCCGCGATGAATCGTGTGAATCCGAAGTACGTGCTGCGTAATCACCTGGCCGAACAGGCGATTCGCCAGGCGAGCGAAAAGGATTACACCGAAGTGGCGCGGCTTCTCGACGTGCTGCGCCGTCCCTACGACGAACAACCCGAATACGAAGCCTACGCCGGCCTGCCGCCCGACTGGGCGAGCGATCTGGAAGTGAGTTGTTCTTCTTAGGATCGCCCCAAAATAGCTGGCCTGATCCGTTTTTCCGACTTTCGGCCGATAAAAGGAATGATATGAGCAGAGACGACACCATCGACAACACTGGCGCCACGGCGTATCCGCTGCAAAAGGACGATGCGGCGTATCGCAACGAACTCAACGACATGCAGTATCAGGTCACGCGCCACGCGGCGACCGAGCGCCCGTTCTCCGGCGAATACTGGGACCACTTCGAGCGCGGCGTGTATGACTGCGTGTGTTGCGGCACGCCGCTTTTCGAATCCGCGACCAAGTTCGACGCGGGCTGCGGCTGGCCCAGCTACTTCAAGCCGATCAACGGCGAAGTGATCGAAGAGAAGACCGACCGCTCGCACGGCATGCTGCGCATCGAAGTGCAGTGCAAGAACTGCGGCGCGCACCTCGGCCACGTCTTCGAAGACGGCCCGGCGCCCACCGGTTTGCGGTATTGCATCAACTCGGCTGCGCTACAATTCGAATCCAAGTAAGCGCGGGCGGGTTGTGGCGGGCTAATCAATAAGCCCGTGCATAATTTTCTGCCGCATGGAACGCCCGCTTCTCGAGAGCGGGCGTTCGTTTCGCGCGCCGCAGCCTGCTCGCTGCCCACCTCATCGCCACGCCAATGAAATTTCTGTTCGATCTGTTTCCGATCATCCTGTTTTTTGTCGCATTCAAGATCTGGGGCATCTATACGGCAACTGCCGTGGCCATCGCGGCGACGCTCGTGCAGATTGCGTGGGTGGCGTTCCGCCATCGCAAGGTCGATCCAATGCTGTGGGTGAGTCTCGGCGTGGTCGTGGTGTTCGGCGGCGCGACGCTCGTGCTGCACAACGATACCTTCATCAAATGGAAGCCCACCGCGCTTTACTGGCTCTTCGCCGTGGCGCTGATCGTCGCGCAACTCGGCTTCAAAAAGAACCTCATCGAAGCGATGATGGGCAAGCAGATCGTCCTGCCGCATCGCGTGTGGGGACAATTGAACGTGGCGTGGGCGGTGTTTTTCGCGCTGCTCGGTATCGTCAATCTCGTGGTGGCGTTTCACTTCACCACCGACCAATGGGTCAACTTCAAGCTCTTCGGCGCGACGGGATGTCTCGTGGCGTTTATCGTCGCGCAAAGCTTCTGGCTCGCCAAATACATGAAGGAGGATGGTCAATGAACGCTTCCTTCGATTTTCCGAACGCGAGCGCGGCCGACAAGATCGCGCATCTCGAAGCGCGCCTCGAAGCGGCGCTCGAACCGCAAACCGTGCATATCGAAGACGACAGCGCGGCGCATGCCGGGCATGCCGGCGCGGCTTCGGGCAGTCATTACACGGTCACGGTCATCGCCGAATGCTTCGCGGGCCGCGCGCGAGTGGCGCGGCATCGACTGGTGTATGATGCGCTGGCCGCGGAAATGCAGCATGGCGTGCACGCACTGGCCATCCGAGCTTATACGCCGCAAGAGTTCGCAGAACAATTCGAATAGACTCCGCGCGGGCTTTGGCGCCTGATTGCCGCGCTTTTGCCTCGCCTCTCCCGCGTGTCGAATCACTCAGCTTCTTCCAGATCAACCTCTCAATCAAGCGCCTTTCGAGGTCGCTCGTTGCTCAGTTAGGAACCTCCGATGACTTTGAAAAAAACCCGCGTCTGGGTCTTGCTGGCTGCGTTCGCCGCGGCTCCCGCGTTTGCGCAGAACATCGCCGTCGTCAATGGCACGCCGATTCCCACGTCGCGCGCCGATGCGCTCGTGAAGCAACTCGTCCAGCAGGGTCAGCAGGATTCGCCGCAATTGCAACAGGCGGTGCGCGAGGAACTCATCAACCGCGAAATCCTGATGCAGGAAGCATCGCGCGAAGGCCTGCCCATGCGTCCCGACGTGAAGGCGCAGATCGCGGTCGCGCAACAGACGGTCGTGCTGCGCGCGATGATCGAAGACTTCGTCAAGAAGAACACGCCGACCGACGCCGAGATCCAGGCGCGCTACGAGCAACTCGTGAAGCAGACGGGCGGCGGCAAGGAACTGCATCTGCATCACATCCTGGTAGAAAGCGAAGCGCAGGCGAAGGACTTGATCGCGAAGATCAAGGGCGGCGCGAGCTTCGAGGATTTGGCGAAGCAATACTCGAAGGACCCGGGATCGGGCAAGAACGGCGGCGATCTGGACTGGTCCGCGCCGCAAGCCTACGTGCCGGAATTCGGCGCCGCCGCCGAGAAGCTCAAGAAGGGTGAAGTAACGCCGCAGCCGGTGAAGACGCAATTCGGCTGGCACATCATCCGTCTGGACGATACCCGCGACGTCGCCCCGCCGCCGCTGGAACAAGTGAAAGCGCAGATCGCGCAGCAGATTCAGCAGGAGAAGCTGCAGGCGTTCGAGGAAGGGTTGCGGAAGAAGGCAGTGGTGAAATAAGCGCGCTGTTGGCTGCAGGGTTTTTCGCGTAGCGCCTCCGATCTTGCGATCGGGGGCGTTTTTGCTTTAAGCGCACCAACAGCCCCCTGATTTAAGAGCTTTCGAGTTCCATTCGAAGCTAAAACTTCACATGATCGATGCCTTATTCGTCAGCGAGAGAGGATCAAATCATGAATGAGAAAGTGAGGGTCGACCCGGCCGATGGTCTGCCGGCGATGGTTGTCGGTAGCTGGGCTCAAGGCAAGCATGAAAAGCTGACTGACTACGTAGGCGCATCGTGGGGCGCGCGGGCGCGTTTTCCGGGGTCGTCATATATCGACCTTTTTTGCGGCCCGGGCCGAGTTGTCGAGCGAGAGCATGGCGCCTTCCGCGACGGCGGTGCGTTGGCAGCATGGAAGACATCGTGCGCTTATGGAAAAGCACCCTTCCACAACATTTTTATAGGCGACTTAAGCGCCGAGTCCGTGAAGGTATGCGAGCAACGCCTAACGAAACTTGGCGGCCAGGTCCGTCCTTACGTGGGTGCAGCCACTAAGACCGTTCACGAGATCGTTTCCGATCTGCCGCGGGGTCTTCATCTGGCTTTTCTCGATCCGTTTAACGCAAAGCATCTCGATTTCGAAATTATTCTGGCGCTCGCCGCACATCCGAACATCGACATACTCGTGCATTTCAGCGTGATGGACATCCAACGCAACATCGATCTTGAAGCTGCGAAAGATGGGACGCGACTTGAATGTATCGCGCCCGGATGGAGAGAAGCGATCGACTTAAGTCGGCTACCTCGTACCGCCTTTGTCGGCGCATTTCTTGACTACTGGCAAAGAATTGTCTTGAACAACACTCGAATGACTGCGGCGAGCACGAAGCCATTACTAGTCAACAGCAAAAACGGCCCACTGTATCGACTAATTCTGCTAAGTCGACATATTCATGCTCAGAAGCTTTGGAACGATGTAGGACGAGAGAATAAAGATCAGAGGGACTTGTTCGGGTCTTTCTAAACTCCTACACTCCGAGGCTAACAATTTTCAGATAGGGCAAGACGATGGCGACGAAAACCGGCATCGAATGGACTGAGATGACCTGGAATCCCGTCACGGGATGCGTGAAGATTAGCCAAGGTTGTAAACATTGCTATGCCGAAAGGATGGCGGCCAGGCTAAAGGCTATGGGTAGCGCACGCTATGAGAACGAGTTCGCCCCTACGTTGCATGAGGACCTTATCGGACTTCCGCTCAAATGGAAAAAACCTCGCACCGTTTTCGTTAATTCGATGAGTGATCTGTTTCAAGAGGCTGTGCCTCTCGACTTCATTCAGCGCGTGTTCGCGACAATGGTTGCCACTCCGCAGCATACCTATCAGGTGCTCACCAAACGCTCCGCGCGCTTGCTTGAGTTAGCGCCATCCCTCCCATGGCCGTCGAACGTCTGGATGGGCGTAAGCGTTGAGGATAACCGAGTTGTCCAGAGGATCACGCATTTGGCCGCAACCCCGGCACAGGTGAAATTCCTCTCATGCGAGCCATTGATTGGACCGCTCGAAGATCTGCCATTGAGAAAGATAGACTGGGTAATTGTCGGCGGTGAGTCGGGCCGTGGAGCAAGACCCATGCAAGAGGACTGGGTCCAATCCATTCGGCGTCAGTGCCGCACCCAGCATACGGCTTTCTTCTTTAAGCAATGGGGCGGAGTTCGAAAGGACATGACCGGAAGGCTTCTTAACGGACGCACCTACGATGCGATGCCCAATCGCAAGGTTGTCCCGATCGCAATCGCCCGTTAGCAGACAAAGTCAAGGCAATCCGCGCGGAGACGGACCCGCGACAAAGGGCAGTCGCGTGAGGGCGTGTGTTTGCCTGCCTTGCACAAACAGTGTGCCTGCACACGTCGGTCACGGTACCTCGCCTATCTGCAATCGACAAAAAAACACCCCGAAAAACCACTTCGGGGTGCTCTCATCCCACCGATACAACCCATCCTCAACCCATGAACCGCCGCGCGTTCTGAAACACGCGCAGCCACGGACTGCCGTCAGTGGTCCAGTCATCCGGTGTCCAGCTCATCTGCACATTGCGATGCACGCGCTCCATATGCGGCATCAAAACGGTGAAGCGGCCGTCGGGCGTCGTGACCGACGTGATGCCTTGCGGCGAGCCGTTCGGGTTGAACGGATACTGCTCCGTCGCGCGGCCGTGATGATCGACGAAACGCATGGCGACGAGTGCCTTCGCGGCATCGCCCTGTTGCGAGAAATCGGCGAAACCTTCACCGTGCGCGACCGCAACCGGAATGCGCGAGCCTTCCATGCCGCTAAAGAAGATCGACGGCGAACTCTCCACTTCCACGAGCGAGAAGCGCGCTTCGAACTGCTCGGACTTGTTGCGCGTGAACTTGGGCCACGCCTCGGCGCCGGGGATGATCGACGCCAGGTTCGACATCATCTGGCAGCCGTTGCAGATGCCGAGCGCGAAGGTATCGGCGCGGCTAAAGAAGGCGGCGAACATATCGGAAAGACGCGGGTTGAAGCGAATGGTCTTGGCCCAGCCTTCGCCCGCACCCAGCACGTCGCCATACGAGAAGCCGCCGCACGCCACCGCGCCCGCGAAGTCGGCGAGTGTCGCGCGGCCTTCGAGCAGATCGCTCATATGTACGTCATGTGCATCGAAGCCCGCGCGGTCGAATGCATACGCGGTTTCGAGATGCGAGTTCACGCCCTGCTCGCGCAGGATCGCCACGCGCGGACGCGTGTTCGTCGCGATGAACGGCGCGGCGACGTCTTCCGCCGGATCGAAGGTCAACACGGGCGACAAGCCGGGATCGCCGGCATCGAGCAATGCGTCGTATTCGGCGTCGGCACAAGCGGGGTTGTCGCGCAGACGCGCGATGCGCCAGCTCACCTCGCTCCATGCGCGCTGCAACTCGGTACGCGGCGCATCGAAAATCTTCTTCGCGTCGCGATAGATCTCGACCGTGTCGCGCTCGTTCGGCTTGCCGATGACATGCGCGCACGCCGACAAACCATGCCCGCGCAACGCGCCGAGCACGGCATCGCGATCCGCCGCGCGCACTTGCACCACCGCGCCGAGTTCTTCCGTGAACAGCGCGCGGATCGTGCGGTCGTCGCGCCGGCCGCTCGTCTGCTTGGTCCAGTCTTTCGCGTCGCCGTAATCGGATTCGTGGTCGGCATCGAGTGTCAGCATGTCGACGTTGAGCGACACGCCCACGTGCCCCGCGAACGCCATCTCGCAGACCGTCGCCCACAGGCCGCCGTCCGAGCGGTCGTGATAGGCAAGCAGCTTGCCGTCGGCGTTGAGCGCCTGAATGGACGCGAAGAAGCGCTTGAGGTCTTCGGGATCGTCGACGTCGGGCACGGCATCGCCCACTTGCTGCGTCACTTGCGCGAGGATGCTGCCGCCCATGCGATTGCGCCCGCGCCCCAGATCGATGGCGATCAGCACCGTATTGGACTCCGCGACGAGTTGCGGCGTGAGTTGACGGCGCACGTCCTCGACCGGCGCGAACGCCGAGATGATGAGCGACACCGGCGACACCACTTCCCGTGAGCCGCCGCGTGCGTCCTGCCACTTGGTGCGCATCGACAGCGAATCCTTGCCGACCGGAATGCTGATGCCGAGCGCCGGGCACAGTTCCATGCCGATGGCCTTCACCGTGTCGTAGAGCGCCGCGTCTTCGCCCGCGCTGCCGCACGCGGCCATCCAGTTGGCGGAGAGCTTGAGCTTGCTCAACGATTCGATCGGCGCGGCAGCGATATTCGTCACTGCTTCGCCCACTGCCATGCGGCCGGATGCGGGTGCGTCGATGACGGCGAGCGGCGTGCGCTCGGCCATCGTCATGGCTTCGCCGCGATAGCCCGCGTAGTCCATGGTCGTGATGGCGCAATCGGCCACCGGCACTTGCCACGGGCCCACGAACTGGTCGCGCGCCGTCGTGCCGCCCACCGAACGGTCGCCGATGGTGATGAGAAACGACTTGCTCGCGACGGTCGGGTGCTTGAGCACATCGACGGCGACTTCCGAAAGCTGCAGGCCGGTGACATCGACCGGCGTGAAGCTCGGATGTTCGCGCGCAACGTCGCGATGCATTTTCGGCGGCTTGCCGAGCAGCACATCCATCGGCATGTCGACGGGTTCCTGACCTTCGTTTTCATCGTCGATGAGTTCGAGGTCGCGCTCGTCCGTCGCCACGCCAACCACTGCCACCGGGCAGCGTTCACGCTCGCAGACTGCCTCGAAGGCCGGCAGATCGGCGGGCGCGATGGCCAGCACATAGCGCTCTTGCGCTTCGTTCGACCAGATTTCGCGCGGCGACAGTCCGCTTTCCTCGAGCTGTACCTTGCGCAGTTCGAAGCGCGCGCCCTTTCCCGCGCCATCGACGAGTTCGGGGAACGCATTCGAAATGCCGCCCGCGCCGACGTCGTGAATCGACAGAATGGGGTTGTGCTCGCCCAGTTGCCAGCACGAGTTGATGACTTCCTGCGCGCGGCGTTGAATTTCAGGATTGCCGCGCTGCACGGAATCGAAGTCCAGCTCGGCGGTGTTCGCGCCCGTGGCCATCGAACTCGCCGCGCCGCCGCCCATGCCGATGCGCATGCCCGGTCCGCCGATCTGGATCAGCAGCGTGCCCGCCGGCAGATCGTTCTTGTGCGTGTGCTGGTCCGAGATATTGCCGATGCCGCCCGCGATCATGATCGGCTTGTGATAGCCGCGCACGCGGCCCGCGACGTTCTGCTCGAAGGTGCGGAAGTAGCCGCCCAGGTTTGGACGGCCGAATTCGTTGTTGAATGCCGCCGCGCCGATGGGCCCGTCGATCATGATCTGCAACGGCGACGCAATGCGATCCGGCCGGCCATACGCCTCATGCGTTTCCGACGGATTGCGCGAGACGAGCGGCGTGGCGGCATCGCGGGCGTTTTCCCACTTCTGACGCGCATCGGGCAAGTCGAGGTTCGATACCGTGAAGCCCGCGAGACCGGCTTTCGGACGCGCGCCGCGACCCGTCGCGCCTTCGTCGCGGATTTCGCCGCCCGAGCCCGTTGCCGCGCCCGCGAACGGCGAGATCGCGGTCGGGTGATTATGCGTTTCGACCTTCATCAGCGTGTGCGTCAACTCGACCTTGCGCTGATACTGCTCGCTCTCGCCGCGCGGAAACCAGCGCTCCGCGACGCCGCCCGCCATGATCGCCGAGTTGTCCGAGTACGCGACGATCGTGCCTTCGTGATTCAGCTTCTCGGTGTTGCGGATCATGGCGAAGAGCGACAGATCCTGCTTCTCGCCGTCGATAGTCCATTCGCCGTTGAAAATCTTGTGGCGGCAATGTTCGCTGTTGGCCTGCGCGAACATCATCAGTTCGACGTCGGTCGGATTGCGGTTGAGGTTTTTGAAGGCATCGACGAGATAGACGATCTCGTCTTCCGCGAGCGCGAGGCCCAGTTCCGCGTTGGCCGCTTCGAGCGCCGAACGCCCGGCGCCGATGATATCGACCGTCTGCAAGGGCTTGGCGGGCAGTTCGTCGAAGAGATGCAGCGCCTGATCGCGCGAGGCCGCGACGCTTTCGGTCATGCGGTCGTGCAACGCGTCGGCAACGGCGGCGCGCGCTTCGTCCGACAGGATTTTCTTGCCGCCGAGCAGACCGCTCTTCAGGACGACCGTGTATTCGACGCCGCGCTCGATACGCCGCACTTGCGTGAGGCCGCAATGATGCGCGATGTCGGTTGCCTTGCTCGCCCAAGGCGACACCGTGCCGAAACGCGGCACGACCAGAAACGTTTCGGCGTGTCCGCGTTCCTTGCCTTCTTCGAGCGGCGCACCGTAGTGCATCAGCGCGTGGATGCTGTTGCTGTCCTCATCGGAAAGCGGTTCGGCCGAATTCACGAAGTGCAGAAACTGGCCGCGCACGCCGACGATGTTCGCGTCGATGCGCGCGAGCGTCTCGAGGAGGCGGGTCTGACGGAAATCGGAGAGGGCCGAAGCGCCGGGGAAACACGAGAAGTGGGCCATTGTGACGGTGCGTCGATGACGTCTGTGTGCCGCTAGGTGCCGCGCTCGAAACGCCGGAAACGGCCACGAGCGTGGATGAGCGACGTGAGGCGAAAGGAAGACCGCGATTATACCCCGGATGCGTCTCAAATTCGGCCGGCCCGACCGGCGCCATTGCCCGTCGCGCGTGCGCATCCCGCCGCAAACGTGACGCATGGCTTATCCTGAAATCGATCCTGCAGTGTACGCAGTGCAGAAACGTTCGCGACGGACATGCTGCGATCTGGCACCTATGGTCCCGGCGCGGCTCATTTGGCGCTATCATGGCGCGCTTTCTTCGGGTGTGGCGAGTCTGCCGCGCCCGCCGTCTCATCGTCGACATGCGCGGCGCGCCCGAGCTTGCGGCGCGGTATGCGGCGCAAGTTCGCGCCTTCGGGCAAAAAAGTCATGGATGTCATCGTTATCGGCGGAGGAATCGCCGGCATCGCCACCGCTTACCAGTTGCATGCGGCCGGGCATCGCGTCTGCGTGGTCGAGCGCTACGCGACCGTCGCCCAAGGCGCCACTTATGGCCAGGGCGGCGCGCTTCTCCCCTCTCCGCTCGACGTCTGGTTCGGACCGACCTTCATGTCGTCGAACCGCGCGAAGCAAAACGGCATGGTCGTGAAGACCGGCTTTCATAGCGCCGTGCGCGATTTTCTGAAACAACTCGCCATGCTGCGCGAGCCGGACGCGTTCGCGGCGCAATATGCGTTGCTGGAACCGCTCGTCGCGTTGTCGCGCCGTACCGTCGCGGAAATCGAGAGCGCACTGCAACTCGAATTCGAACAGCGGCGCGGCATGTTGCACGTGTTTCGTCACGCGCGCGAGCTGGAGGAAGCGCAACCGGCCATCGATCTGTTGCGGCAGTTCAAGGTGCCGCATCGCGTGCTGACGCCTGAGGAATGCGTCGCGGCGGAGCATTCGGTGCCCGAATATCCCGAATTCGCGGGCGGCGTTTTGCTGCCCGAGGAGCGCACGGCCAATTGCCCGCTCTTCACCAAGCAACTGAAGCAGGTGCTCGAAGACGGCGGCGTGCAGTTCCGCATGAATCGCACGGTGACGGCGCTGCGTCTGGACGATAAGCGCGCGGCCGTCGAACTCGCCGATCCGGAAGCGAGCCGCACCAAGCGCAACGAAAATGTCGAGTTGATCACGGCGGACGCCGTCGTGGTCGCGGCGGGAGCCGAGACGCCCGCGCTCGTCAGGAAGTCCACGCCGTGGCTCTATCCGCTGCGCATGCATACGCTCACCGCGCCGATTGCGTACGAAGAGCGCGCGCCGCATCTGACGGTCGTCGATTCGATGAAGCGCATCACGATGACACGTGTGAACCAGCGTCTGCGCGTGGCGGGCGCGGGCGTGTTCCAGAGCGCGTCCAAGGCCGACAAGCCGCTCGATGCGAGCCTCGCCCGTCGTGCCCTCGACGTGCTCGGTCAGGGCACGCACGACTGGATTCCGGGCGCGGGACGCGTCTCGGCCGCGCGTCCGTGGGAAGGCCTGCGCCTCTTTTCCGCCGATGGCCTGCCGGCAGTCGGCGCGACACGGCATCCGCGTGTGTTCGTGAACGCGGCGCATGGTCCGGCGGGCTGGGGGCTCGCGTGCGGGTCGGCGAAGGTGGTGGCGGACCTCCTGTCCGATGTGACGTCCGAGGTTCCGGAACAGACGCTTGCGGCGTTGAGTATCGAGCGGTTTTGAAGGGTGAGTGTCCGTGCTCGCGTGGCGCGGTGCTCGTAGCTGCGTCGGCCTGGCATTCGGTTTGTGCGAGCCGCGCGCGTCTTTGAGCGACTCACGAAACTTGCGATCCTGGTCGAGCCGAATCGCCACATGCTTCAGGCACGAACGGTGCGAATCGACGCAATGTTCGCTGCACGCCTATCATCGTCGACATGACCGATTCCCGAACGCCCTACTTCACGCCCCGCGACGATGCCCTCGCGCTCCTGACGCTCACGGAGTTGCGTTCGCTCGAAGCGCGCGCCGCCGCCGCGCTGCCGCCTCACACGCTGATGGCCCGCGCAGGCGCCGCCGCCGCACAGCTTCTGCTCGATACGCGCGACTTTCATACGAAGAAGCCCGTCTGGATCGTCGCCGGCCCCGGCAACAACGGCGGCGATGCGCTCGTGATGGCCGAGCGGCTTCACCGCGCGGGCGTGACGGTGCGCGTGTGCATGCCGGTCGAGGTCAAGCCCGACGACGCCCGCTGGGCGCTCGAAGCGGCGCGTGCCGCAGGCGTGACGATCGACACCGAAGTCCCCGCATCGTTCGATGAATTCGGCTGGCTGGTCGACGGCATGTTCGGCATCGGCCTGACACGGGTGCTGGACGGCGTGTTCGCCGGCATCGCGACACGTCTGTCGCAAAGCGCGCGCGATGCCGACAGCCGCGACCACGGCCGAGTGCTCGCGCTCGACGTCCCGAGCGGTCTCGACAGCGACACCGGCGCACCCGTCGCGGGTGGCGCAAGCGTGCGCGCGAACGAGACGATCACGTTCATCGGCGCGAAGCCGGGCCATTTCACGGCGGAAGGCCGCGATCTGTGCGGCACGCTGCACGTCGCCACGCTCGACATCGAGCCGCCCGCCGCGCCTTCCATCGTGCTCAACGTGCCGGCCCTTTTCGCGGCCCACATGCCGCCGCGCGACAATGCGACCAACAAGGGCACATTCGGCACGCTTGCCGTGATTGGCGGCGATACCGGCATGTGCGGCGCGCCCATCCTCGCCGCGCGCATGGCGCTCTACGGCGGCGCGGGCAAGGTCAACGTGGCGTTTCTAGGCGAAGGTGCGCCGTCCTACGATCCGCCGCATCCCGAACTGATGCTGCATCACGTCGACGACTTCGCGCTCGAAAAAATGGACGCGCTTTCGATCGGCTGCGGCATGGGCAAGAGCGACCGCGCGAGAAAAGTGCTCGCCGATGTCCTGAAGCTCGACGCCGCCAAGCTGCTCGACGCCGATGCGCTCAATCTCGTCTCGAAGGACGACGCCCTCGCCGCAGAAGTCGCGGGACGCGGCGCCAGGGGCGATCCGTGCGTGCTCACGCCGCATCCGCTAGAAGCCGCGCGGCTCTTGCAAACCGATGCAAAGGCGGTTCAGGCGGACCGCATCGCGGCCGCGCGTCGGTTGGCAACGCGTTATTCGGCGGTCATCGTGCTGAAAGGCTCGGGCACGGTCATCGCGTCGCCGGATGGCCGCGTCGCCATCAATCCGACCGGAAACGCAGGACTCGCCACCGGTGGCACCGGCGACGTGCTCGGCGGATTGATCGGAGCATTGCTCGCCCAAAAGTTGCCTGCGTATGAGGCGGCGCTGGCAGGCGTGTACTTTCACGGGCAGGCCGCCGAGCATCTGGCGAGCGATGGCACCGGGCCTGCGGGACTGACGGCGGGCGAACTTGCGCCTGCCGTGCGCAGTCTCATCAATCGGCGCTTCTATAAACGGCAGCAGCGCGCCTAATTTGTCCGAGGCTTGCACGGCGCCGCGATGACGCCTTGCAAGCATTCGTTCATGCATCGTCGCTATACTGCCTCTTGCTTCTTACATTCGAGCATCCGCGGCACCGCTGGTCGCGTTCACGAACTGACTGACGCCTCCCGCCAAGCCGCCTCTGCACGAACGTTTCCTTTGTCACTCAGGACTATCGAACCGTTATGACGCTCAAATCGCTACCCGCCTGGTCGGCGCTCCAATCGCACTACGATGCCATCTCCGGCGAGCGCCTGCGCGACTGGTTCGCGCCGCAAAACGACACCGCGCCCACGCGCGCCGAGCGCTTCACGTTCGACGGCGGCGGTATCAGCATCGACTTCTCCAAGAACCGCATCACCGACGCCACGCTCAAGCTGCTCATTCAACTCGCCGAAGAGGCGAAGGTGACCGAGCGCCGCGATGCCATGTTCGCGGGCGATATCGTCAATATCACGGAACATCGCGCGGTGCTGCATACGGCGCTGCGCGCGCAATCCGACGACGCGCCCTTCGCCGAACAGGTCCGCGCCGAGCGCGCGAAAATGGCCGCGTTCGCCGACAAGGTCCGCGACGGCTCGTGGACCGGCTATACCGGCAAGCGTATCCGCCATGTGGTGAACATCGGCATCGGCGGCTCGGACCTCGGGCCGAAGATGGTCGTGCACGCGCTGCATCATCTGGCATCGAAAGAACTCGACACGCATTTCGTCTCCAATGTCGATGGCGCCGATCTCTGGAACGTGCTCCAGCAAGTCGATGCCGAAGAGACGCTCGCGATCATCGTCTCCAAGACCTTCACAACGCTCGAAACCATGACCAATGCGCACTCCATGCGGGATTGGTTCTTGAAGCAGGGCTGCCCGGAAAGCGAGCTTTCGAAGCACTTCGTCGGCGTCTCGGCGAACCCGGCGGAAGTGGTCAAGTTCGGCATCGCGAAAGAAAACGTCTTCGAGATGTGGGACTGGGTCGGCGGGCGCTATTCGCTGTGGTCGGCGGTGGGCCTGTCCATCGTGATCTCGGTCGGACCGAAGAACTTCGACGCGCTGCTGGAAGGCGCGTACGCGATGGATCAACACTTCCGCGAAGCGCCGCTCGACAAGAATCTGCCCGTGCTGATGGGCATGATCGGCATCTGGTATCGCAACTTTTTCGGCTCGCAGAGCGATCTGATCGCGCCTTATTCGCAGGCGCTGCACTATCTGCCTTCGTATCTTCAGCAACTGGAGATGGAAAGCAACGGCAAGTCGGCGACGCTGGCAGGCGGCATGGTCGATTACCCGACCGCTGCCGTGATCTGGGGCGAGCCCGGCACGAACGGCCAGCACGCGTTTTTCCAGATGCTGCATCAAGGGCCGACCATCATCCCGATCGATTTCATCGCCGTGCTCACGCCTGAGCATCCGCTCGTCGATCACCATGCGAAGCTGCTCGCCAACTGCTTCGCGCAAAGCGAAGCGCTGATGCTCGGCCGCACGCTCGAAGAGGCGAAGAAGGTCGCGGGTCCGGGCAAGGAAGAACTTGCCACGCATTTGAGCTTTCCGGGGAATCGGCCGACCACGACCATCATTCTCGATGCGCTCACGCCCGAGGCGCTCGGCGCGCTCATCGCGCTGTACGAACACAAGGTGCTCGTGCAGGGCGCGGTGTGGGACGTGAACTCGTTCGATCAGTGGGGCGTGGAACTCGGCAAGATTCTCGGCAAGGTGGTCGAGGCGGATATCACCGCCGCGAGCGCCGATCCGAAGAAGCACGATGCCTCGACCTCCGCGTTGATCGAGCGCGCGCGCAAGGCTCTGAAGTATTGACGGCTGGTTGCGTCGTTAAAGCCCGCATCGCCCGCATCGGCCGATGCGGGCTTTTTTATACGCTCAGGCCATTGACGAGCCGCCCTGCTTCGATTGTCACGGTGGCATCGCAACGTTCGGCGAGTTCGACGTCGTGCGTGACGAGCACGAGCGTCGCGCCGTTGCGTTCGTTCATCGCGAACATGAGATCGATGATGGCATAGCCCGTGGCGGCGTCGAGGCTGCCGGTGGGTTCATCGGCGAACAGCACCGCCGGATGCGTGACGAAGGCGCGCGCCAACGCCACGCGTTGCTGTTCGCCACCGGACAGCAGCTTGGGATAATGCGCCGTGCGTTGCGCGAGACCGACCTGATCGAGCAGCGAGCGCGCGCGTGCGGCAATCTGATCGTGCGGCAACTCCGCGCGCAGTTCGAGCGGCAGCATGACGTTCTCGAGCGCGGTGAGATGCGGCATCAACTGGAACGACTGGAACACGAAACCGACCGCGCCGCTTCTGAGCGCGGCGCGCTGGTCTTCATCGAGCGTGGAAAGCTCCTTGCCCAATAAACGAACCGAGCCCGCACTCGCGCTGTCCAAACCCGCGAGCAGGCCGAGCAGTGTCGACTTGCCCGAGCCCGATGCCCCGACGATCGCCACGCTGCTGCCCTTCGCGATGGACAGATCGATCTGATCGAGTATCGTGAGCTCGCCCGTTGCGTCCTTCACCCGCTTGCTTAAACCCCGAACTTCGATGACCGGCTCGATATTGTTTTGCATGGACACCCTGAAAAAGAACTGGAGCACGCGTGCTTGCGTCGCCTTGACAATGCTTGCGGCAAGTTCCGCGCTGCATGCACAAGACGCAGCGACGAACAAGCCTGCAATCGTCGTGCTCGGCGACAGCCTTTCCGCCGAATACGGATTGCCTCGCGATACCGGCTGGGTCAATCTGCTGCGCCAAAGGCTTGCGAAAGAGCGTCTCGATTATAGCGTCGCCAATTCGAGCATCAGCGGCGACACCACGAGCGGCGGACGCGCGCGATTGACCGCCGTGCTCACGCGTATCAAGCCGGCGGTGGTAGTCGTGGAACTCGGCGCGAACGATGCCTTGCGCGGCGTGCCGCTTGCCACCACCGAGACGAATCTGCGTGGAATAGTCGAGGCATCGCAGGCGGCGCATGCGAAGGTTTTACTCATCGGCATGTACGTTCCGCCCAATTACGGCCCCGACTATTCGCAAAAGTTCCACGCCATCTATGAACGCATCGCCAAGGACAAGAATGTGGCGCTCGTCCCTTTCCTGCTTGCCGGGATCGAAAACAAGCCGACGATGTTCCAGTCGGACCAGATTCATCCGACGGTGCAGGCCCAGCCATTGCTATTAGAAAACGTCTGGCCAAGCTTGAAACCCTTGCTGGGCGCAAGTGCGTCGTAACAACGAAGACGCCAGCCGCGACAGCTTTTCCAACAAACGCGGAACACGGCCAAGATTCAGTTATCTGAGACTTTCGCGTAACTCT
The DNA here is from genome assembly GCF_023631405.1 of Caballeronia sp. GAWG2-1. NCBI lineage: Bacteria > Pseudomonadati > Pseudomonadota > Betaproteobacteria > Burkholderiales > Burkholderiaceae > Caballeronia > Caballeronia sp. GAWG2-1. The sequence continues at coordinate 87,272 of NZ_JALQDD010000009.1, read as the reverse complement.
TATAACCCCGCTCGCAAGAGAGCGCTCTACAAGGAGGTCACGTGAAATACTTCCCTCTGGTTGCATTGACCATCGCGATTTCGGCATGTGCCGCTCAGCCGCCCGCAGGCGTGCAGCAAGTCGGCATGAGCGACAAGCCGGCCAAGGCGGTCGCCGAATGCGTCTCGCATGCATGGGCTGACAAGACGCAACAGCAAGTCGTGTCGCAAGATACGCTTGCCAACGATCAGGCCGTCGATGTCTATGTGCCGGGTCAGCAGCCGCCGAATGGCGCGGCCGCCGTGGTGCGTCCGAAGTGGTCCGGTCCGGGCTCGTGGGTGGGTTTCCGCGCATCGGGTGCCGCTGGCAGCCAGGCGACGGGCGACATTCAGGCTTGCCTGTAAGGACACTGTTGCTGGTTACATCGGGCAGCAATGAAAAAGCCCCGCGTCCTTTCGGACACGGGGCTTTTTTGTGCGACTGACGTTTTACTGCTTCTTATTGATTGGCCGCGGGCACCGGCGCCTGACTCAGCTTGACCTTCGAGCGCGCCTTCAACGAGTCGATATACGCTTCCATCTCGGCTTGAGCATAGACCTGCGCGATCTGCTGCTGCGCGCCGGCGAGACGATCCGCGGCCACCGCGTTGGCTTTCTCGATACCGTTGACGCGATAGATCGCATAGCCGTCCGTGCCGAGATCGACGCCGACGTACGCGGGCAACTTCGAGGCATCCGCCTTGAAGATCGCGCTCAACGCGGCAGGCGGCAAGCCCTGCGCGTCGTTGCGCGAGACGATGATCGGTGACGTAAAGCCATCGGTCGACTTCGATTTCTGCAGATCGGCAAGCTTCGTCTGGCCTTCCTTGAGCGCCATCGCAGCTGCGTCTTGCGCGACGACCTTCGTGCGTACCGCGTCCTTCACGGCGTCGAACGCGGGAACGGTCGAAGCCTTGTAGTCGGTCACGCGCGCGGCGATCAGCGTGTTGTTGCCTGCATCGACGGCTTGGGTGTTGTTGTGATCTTTCACCGAGTCCGGTGAGAACACGGCCGCCAGAAACTTCGCATTGTTGAGCGGATTGTCCTGCGGCAATTGCGTGTTGGGCTTCGGACCGACCGTAGCGGTCTGAACCGTGAGCTTGTATTTGTCGGCCGCGGGCTGCAGCGACTTCGCCTGTTCGTAGACGGTGTCGGTGAAGCCTTGCGCTGCTTCTGCAAAGCCCTTGCTGCCCTGTTGCGCGGCGTAGTCCTTCGCGAGCGCTTCCTTCACTTCGTCGAACGACTGCGTAACCGACGGCTTGACGTCCGTTGCCTGAATGATGTGGTAACCGAAGTCCGACTCGACGATATCGCTCACTTCGCCCTTTTTCAGGCTGAACGCGGCGTCGTCGAAAGCCTTGCCGCCCGCGATCTGACCGCGCGCGAAGTAACCGAGGTCACCGCCCTTCGACGCCGAGCCCGGATCTTCCGAATTCTTCTCCGCTACTTGCGCGAACTGATCGGGATGCGCCTTCACTTGCGCGAGCAGTTGTTCGGCCTTCTGCTTCGCCTTCGCCTTGTCGGCCGCGCTGGCGTCCTTCGGCGCGTTCACGAGGATGTGACTCGCGCGCACCTGACCTTCCGTGCGGTAGCGCTGGATGTTGTCGTCGTAGAACTTCTTGAGATCGGCGTCGCTCGGCTTCGATGCCGCCGCGAGCGTGGACGGCGACAGCACGAGGTACTGAATGGTCGCGGTCTCGGGCGTGGCAAAGTCATTGCGATGCGCGTCGTAGTACGAATGCAGTTGCGCGTCGGTGGGTTGAACTTTCGCGGCGTAATCCGCCGCGCGCAGCGACATGCCCTGCACCGCGCGACGCTGCTCGGACAATTCGGTCAAGCTCTGCGCGAGCGACTTCGAGGTGAACGAAGACTCCTGAATGCTTGCCGGGATCTGCTGATTTGCGATTGTGTAGCGCATGCGCTCGTCGTACTGCGCGGGCGTCATGCCCTGCATGGCGAGCATTTCCTTGTAACGCTCGATGTCGACGGAGCCATCGGGCTTGCGCAGCGACGCGACGATCGGATCGGACAGCAGCGCGCGACGCACGGCGTCGTCGGATGCGGTCAGATGCAGGCGTTGCGTCTCGTCCGACAGCGCGCGCTGTTGCACGAGACTGTCGACCATGGCGGCGCGCGCTTCGGGCGTGTCGAACATGCGGGCGTCGAACTGAGCGCCCAGCATGGAGCGCGCGCGATCCACCTGCTGGCGGAAGGCGTTATCGAATTCGGGGCGCGTGATCTTGTGACCGTTCACGCTGGCGACGTAAGCGCTTTCGTCGAAAAAGTTGCTGAAGCCCTGAATCCCGACAATGCCGAGACCCGGCACGATGATCAGGATCAGCAGGGCCATCATCAGGCGCTGGTGATTACGGAAGAAGTCGAGCATGCGTAGCGCTGCGTGGTTAGAACAAAACGCTCGATATTACAACAGCGCGAGGGGAAAAGGCGACAAGTCGGGGTGTAAGGCTTCCGGTGGGAGCCGCGTTTGGTGGTCCATCTATGTTCCAGGAAGCGGAAAATCCTTCGTACTCAAAGGCTTAACCGTTCATGCGGAAGATTCGGCGGCATTATCGCAATGCCTGCAAATTTGGCGATGCACGAGACGCGTCGACGCTGTAAATTGCTTCGGAATCTTAATCAAGAAGCGGAAAAGAGAAAGTCCCGCAAGCTTGTGACTTGCGGGACTCTTTCAGTCGATCCTGGCGGAGCGGACGGGACTCGAACCCGCGACCCCCGGCGTGACAGGCCGGTATTCTAACCAACTGAACTACCGCTCCTTGGTTGATGCTCAACCCAAACTGCTGTGAACCGGAAACTGGTGGGTGCTGAGAGGCTCGAACTCCCGACCTACGCCTTGTAAGGGCGCCGCTCTACCAACTGAGCTAAGCACCCGTTCCGCGGTTCAAGCGTTGCTGCTTTTTGCTACTCCGTGCTGACCAGAAGCTCATGTAAGAGTTGCCGTATCCAGCGAGTCCGCTAGTTTAGCGCATCCTTCAGCGCTTTGCCAGGCCGAAATTTCGGCACCTTGGCCGCCTTGATCTTGATGGCCGCGCCCGTGCGCGGATTGCGTCCCGTACGCGCCACGCGCTTGCCCACGGCAAAGGTTCCGAACCCCACGAGCGTCACCGTTCCACCCTTCTTCAAGGTCGCGCTCACGCCGCCGATCACGGCTTCGAGTGCACGCCCCGCTGCCGCCTTTGAAAGATCGGCTTGCTCCGCGATATGGTCGATCAGGTCAGTCTTGTTCATTGTGATCCCCGAATCTGTAATGGCACGATGTAGGCGATGTCGTTTCGCATCGAAACGAGCAGCATCGAATTTTCGATTCGATGCGCGGCCATTAAACGCAGCCGAAACGGGAGTGTCAACGAGGGTTGCGCCTGATTTCATCTGCTTTGGAAGCACTGCTCGAATTCGTCGACGCAAACAAAAAGACCCCGCAAGCGTGAACCTGCGGGGTCTTTTTTTACGACTTGGGCCGTAAGTGCGGCAGCGTCAATGAAGCGTGCTCAGTGCTTCACGAACTCGCCGACAGCCGGACCATCTTTCTTCGCTTCAGCGGCCACTGGCGGCTTGGCTTCTTCTTCCGGCAACGGTGCCGGCGCGCGTTCGAGCGCCAGTTCCAACACGCGATCGATCCAGCGAACCGGAATGATCTCGATGGCGTTCTTCACGTTGTCCGGAATGTCGGCCAGATCCTTGGTGTTTTCTTCAGGGATCAGCACGAGCTTGATGCCGCCGCGATGCGCCGCCAGCAGCTTCTCCTTCAACCCGCCGATAGGCAGCACTTCGCCGCGCAGCGTGATTTCGCCCGTCATCGCTACATCCGCACGAACCGGAATACCGGTCAGCACAGAAACCAGCGCCGTCGTCATGGCGATACCGGCGGACGGACCGTCCTTCGGCGTCGCACCTTCGGGCACGTGAATGTGGATGTCCTTCTTCTCGAAGGCCTCGTCCGACACACCGAGACGACGCGAACGCGAACGCACCACCGAGCGCGCCGCTTCGACGGATTCCTTCATCACGTCGCCGAGCGAACCCGTGCGGATCACGCCACCCTTGCCGGGCATGACCGCCGCTTCGATCGTCAGCAAATCGCCGCCGACTTCCGTCCACGCAAGACCCGTCACCTGACCGATCTGGTTTTCCTTCGCGGCCAGACCGAAGTCGTACTTGCGCACGCCGAGGAAGGTGTCGATGTTCGTGCCATCGACCTTCACCGCGCCTTCGGCCTTCTTCAGCAACAGCATCTTCACGACCTTGCGGCAGATCTTCGACACTTCACGTTCGAGCGAACGCACGCCCGCTTCACGCGTGTAGTAGCGAATGATGTCGCGGATGGCTTGTTCCGCCACTTCGATCTCGCCGTCCTTCAGACCGTTGTTGCGCTTTTGCTTCGGCAACAGATAACGCTGCGCAATGCTGACCTTCTCGTCTTCCGTGTAACCCGAAAGGCGGATGACTTCCATCCGGTCGAGCAGCGGCGGCGGTATATTGAGCGAGTTCGACGTCGCGACGAACATCACGTCCGACAGGTCGAAATCCACTTCGATGTAATGGTCCGCGAACGTATGGTTCTGTTCCGGGTCCAGCACTTCGAGCAACGCCGATGCAGGATCGCCGCGGAAATCCATCCCCATCTTGTCGACTTCGTCGAGCAGGAAGAGCGGATTGCGCACGCCGACCTTGGTCAGGCTTTGCAGAATCTTGCCGGGCATGGAACCGATATACGTGCGACGGTGCCCGCGAATCTCGGACTCGTCATGCACGCCGCCAAGCGCCATGCGTACGAACTTGCGATTCGTCGCACGAGCGATGGACTGCCCAAGCGACGTCTTGCCGACGCCCGGAGGCCCGACGAGGCACAGAATCGGCGCCTTCACTTTCTCCACGCGCTGTTGAACCGCGAGATATTCGAGAATGCGTTCCTTGACTTTTTCCAGACCGAAGTGGTCTTCGTCGAGCACGCGCTCGGCATTGGTCAGGTCGTTGTTGACCTTGCTCTTCTTGCGCCACGGAAGACCAATAAGCGTGTCGATGTAATTGCGCACGACAGTGGCTTCAGCCGACATCGGCGACATGAGCTTGAGCTTCTTGAGCTCGGCGTCCGCCTTCTTCTTGGCTTCCTTCGGCATGCGCGCGGCCGTGATGCGCTTCTCGAGTTCTTCGAGATCCGCACCCTCTTCGCCTTCGCCCAATTCCTTCTGGATGGCCTTGACCTGTTCGTTCAGGTAATACTCGCGCTGGCTCTTCTCCATCTGGCGCTTCACGCGGCCACGGATACGCTTCTCGACCTGGAGGATGTCGATTTCAGCTTCGAGTTGCGCGAGCAAATGCTCGAGGCGTTCGATCACAGGGAACATCTCGAGGATGTGCTGCTTTTGATCGAGCTTGAGCGGCAAATGCGCGGCGATGGTGTCCGCGAGACGACCCGCTTCGTCGATGCCCGACAGCGACGTCAGGATCTCGGGCGGAATCTTCTTGTTGAGCTTCACGTACTGATCGAACTGCGACACGATCGCGCGACGCAGCGCTTCAGTCTCGGCGCTGTCGGCGTGGTCGGGTTCGAGCGGCATCACATCGCAGGAAAACTGCGTTTCCTGTTCTTCGATGGACAGCGTCTTTGCGCGCTGCAAGCCTTCGACGAGCACCTTCACGGTACCGTCCGGCAGCTTGAGCATTTGCAGGATGTTGGCGACACACCCTACTTCGTACATGTCCTTTTCGGTCGGCTCGTCCTTCGCCGCCGTTTTCTGGGCGACGAGCATGATGTGCTTGCCACCTTCCATCGCGGCTTCGAGCGCCTTGATCGACTTGGGCCGCCCGACGAAGAGCGGAATCACCATATGCGGGAAAACGACTACGTCGCGCAGCGGGAGCAGCGGCAACGTGATGCGTTCCTGCGGGAGGAGTTGGGTTCCTGACATTTCATTTCCCCATTAATGGAATCGGTTCGTTCGTAAGTAAGGCCGTTAAGAGCTATTGCAAGCCTTTATCGGAAGGGAAAAGTCGTTAGTCGACGACCTGGTCAGTAACGTCCACAATAAACCGAAAAAATAAACAAAGGCCGTTCACGTTGCCATGAACGGCCTTTCGCCGGGACACAGCCTGCTTCAGTTCGACCCTGCTACTTTCGGTGCGTCTTCGTAGATGAGCAACGGCTTGCCGTCGCCGTCGATCGTGTTGTCGTCGACGATCACCTTCGAAACGCCCTTCATGGTCGGCAGCTCGTACATGACATCGAGCAACGCTTGTTCCAAGATCGAACGCAACCCGCGCGCACCCGTCTTGCGACGAATGGCTTTTTGCGCGATGGCCTGCAGTGCCGCCGGACGAATCTCCAGTTCCACGCGTTCCATGGCAAAGAGCTTGTGATATTGCTTCACCAGCGCATTTTTCGGCTCGATCAGAATCTTCACGAGCGCGGCTTCGTCAAGCTTGCCGAGCGTGGCCACAACCGGCAGACGGCCGATCAGTTCGGGAATAAGACCGAACTTGATCAGATCTTCCGGTTCCACATCCCGCAGTACTTCGCCAGCATCGCGATCCTGCTTGCTCTTCACGCTCGCGCCAAAGCCAATGCCGGTTTTTTCCGTACGGTCGGTAATGACTTTCTCGAGCCCGTCGAACGCGCCGCCGCAAACGAACAGGATGTTGGTCGTGTCGACCTGAATGAAGTCCTGGTTCGGATGCTTGCGCCCGCCTTGCGGCGGCACCGAAGCCATCGTGCCTTCGACAAGTTTCAGCAGCGCCTGCTGGACGCCCTCGCCCGACACGTCGCGCGTGATGGACGGGTTATCCGACTTGCGGCTGATCTTGTCGATTTCGTCGATATAAACAATTCCGCGCTGCGCCTTGTCGACTTCGTAATTGCAGTTCTGCAGCAGCTTCTGGATGATGTTTTCGACGTCTTCACCGACATAACCGGCTTCGGTCAGCGTGGTAGCGTCGGCAATGACGAACGGCACGTTCAGCATGCGTGCAAGCGTCTGCGCGAGCAGCGTCTTGCCGGAGCCGGTCGGCCCGATCAGCAAGATGTTGCTCTTCGACAGCTCGATCTCGTCTTTCTTGTCGAGGTGCTTGAGTCGCTTGTAGTGGTTGTACACGGCCACAGCGAGAATTTTCTTCGCGCGTTCCTGGCCGATGACGTACTGATTAAGGATGTCGCTGATTTCCTGCGGGCTCGGCAGGTCGGACTTGGTCAGCCCGGCCTCTTCTGCCGCGCCGGCCGCTTCGTCGCGAATGATCTCGTTGCACAAGTCGATGCATTCATCGCAGATGAACACGGACGGCCCAGCGATGAGCTTCTTCACCTCATGCTGGCTCTTGCCGCAAAACGAGCAATACAGCAGCTTTTCGCTGCTGGAACCTTTTTTGTCCGCCATAAATGTGTGAGCCTCCGGACACTCTTGTTACATGATACGCCCTTCGATCCGGCCACGCAGTTTCGCCTGTGTGGCCCGTCCGAAGCGCGTTTTGGCGCGTTTCGCGTGACGCCGCATGCGCCACTCGCAACAGCCGGCTTCGTGTTTCGTGGAAGCCGGCGCGGCGTCGTTCCGGACGCCTTAAGGACGCTTGTGCAAAACCTGGTCAACGATGCCGTACGCTTGCGCGTCATCGCCCGACATGAAGTTGTCGCGGTCGGTGTCGCGTGCAATGCGCTCGACCGGCTGACCCGTGTGATGCGACAGCAATTGGTTCAGACGCTCCTTCAAGTACAGGATTTCCCGCGCTTGAATTTCGATGTCCGACGCCTGACCACGCGCGCCACCGAGCGGCTGGTGAATCATCACGCGCGCATTCGGCAACGCGACGCGTTTGCCCTTTGCGCCCGACGCCAGCAGGAACGCGCCCATGCTTGCGGCGAGCCCCATGCAAAGCGTGGTGACGTCGGGTTTGACGAATTGCATCGTATCGTAGATCGCCATGCCGGCTGAAACCGAGCCGCCCGGGCTATTGATGTAGAGGCTGATGTCCTTGTCCGGATTTTCGCTCTCGAGAAACAGCAACTGCGCGACGACAAGATTCGCCGACTGATCATTGACTTCGCCGACGAGAAACACCACGCGCTCTTTCAGGAGGCGCGAATAGATGTCATAGGCACGCTCGCCGCGGCCGCTGGTTTCCACGACCATCGGAACGAGGCCGAGCGCCTGGGCTTCGAAGTCCCGCGATGCGTGGGACGCCAGTGTGTCGAGCAATTCAGCGCGAAAGGTCATGCAATTTCCTTGTTCGGAATAGGGATACTGATCGACGAAGGAGCATCCGGTAGAACGGCATGCGTACGCACAAACTTTAATGCAAAAAAGGCGTGAGGGCCGTCAGTCCGACGACCCGCACGCCCCCGGGCTCTACGCGTCAGGCTTGCGCCGTTGCGCTGGCCAGTTCCTCGAAGCTGACTTCCTTGTCGGTCACCTTGGCCTTGCCGAGAACGAAATCGACGACGTTGCTTTCAACGACGTACGCTTCCATTTCGGAGAGGCGCTGCTGATTCGAATAATACCAGCGGACGACTTCCTTCGGGTCTTCGTAGCTCTTGGCGAATTCGTCCACTTCCGCGCGGATCTGCTCGGGCTTGGCCTGCAGTTCGTTGGCCTTCACCAGTTCTGCCAGCACGAGGCCCAGCTTCACGCGACGCTCGGCTTGTTCAGCGAACATTTCGGCGGGGATCGGTGCGTCGGCAGCGTTCGGCACGCCACGTTGTTGCAGATCCTGGCGCGCCATTTCGACGAGACGTTCCTGGTCCTGTTCGATCAGCGCCTTCGGCACGTCGAGTTCGGAAATCTTGAGCAACGCGTCCATGACCTGATTCTTCACGATCTGCTGCGTGCGGCGCTTTGCTTCGCGCTCGAGGTTGTCCTTGATCTCGCCGCGCATTTTCGTGAGATCGCCGTCTTCGATACCGAGCGACTTCGCGAATTCCGCGTCGATTTCCGGCAGATGCGGCCACTCGATCTTTTTCACGGTGACGGCGAACTGCGCGGTCTTGCCGGCGACGTCCTTGCCGTGATAGTCCTCGGGGAACGTAAGGTCGAACTCGCGCGTTTCGCCGACCTTCAGGCCGGTCGCTGCTTGTTCGAATTCCGGCAACATGCGGCCTTCGCCCAAGACGAACGCGAAGTCTTCCGCGCTGCCACCTTCGAACGGCACGCCGTCGAGCTTGCCGATGAAGTCCAGCGTGACGCGGTCGCCTTCCTTGGCCGCCGTGTCCGCGCCGCCGTCGCCATGCTCGCCGCCTTCGCCGCGCGCGTGGAAGTGCACGCGCTGCTTGCGAAGGATGTCGAGCGTACGGTCGACTTCGGCTTCGGAAATGGTCGTGACGGTGCGTTCGATTTCAGCGGTGGCAACGTCGCCGAGCTTCACTTCGGGGTACACCTCGAAAGTGGCGTCGAATGCGTAGTCTTCCGCAGCGGCTTCGACCTTCGGCGCAAAGCTCGGCTGGCCCGCGACGCGCAGGTTTTCGGTGCGCGTGACGTCGAAGAATTCCTTGCCGACCTTGTCGCTCAGCACTTCGGCTTCGACCTGACCGCCGTATTGCTGCGTGACCATCTTGAGCGGCACCTTGCCCGGGCGGAAGCCCGGCATGCGCACGGTCTTGGCCAACTGGCGGATGCGCGAGTCCACTTCCTTCTGCACGGTGTCTTTCGGCAGCGAGATGGTGACGCGGCGTTCGAGCTTGCCGAGGTTTTCAACTACGTTAGCCATGGCTTCAATCGTCCTAGAGTATTCGGGTGTTCGGTGTTCGGTTCTTCCGCGGTTCTGGTTGCGCGGGTCCGGATGAGTTCTGCATGAGCCGCGCCGGGTGCGATGTCGGGCTTCGAAAACGCGCCGCCATGTCGAGACAAGGGAGCGCATCTCGCGACCGCCAGATGTTCGCCAACGCCGAGTCAGCCGGCAGAGCCAAGTATTCTAGCAAACAAATCGCGCGGCCTCTGACCACGAAACCCGCTTGGCCCGTTTCGAGCGATTTGCACGGTTTTTCAGCGCAATTCCGCTCGAAATACACATTTTGAGTCTATCGGCGCGACACTGCGATGGCGGTTATCGCACCTTCGCTATTTTGCTGCGGGCGGAGCGCTGATAAGCTTGCCGGCGCGTGATTCACGAGAAGCGAAAAGAGCGCGCGTTGCGTTGCGCGCTCGATTACCTCAACGCATGAAGCGCACGCGCCATACGCATGGCGACGCGCGATGCAATGCGCATAGATCGGGCTTCGCTTCGGCTTTTTCAACGTCCACTCACACAGAAAATATTCGAGACACCATGCCTAACGTCACGTCTGCCACGTCTGCCCCTGTCGTCGTCATCGCGCCCGATTCGTTCAAGGGTTCGCTTTCCGCCGAGGGCGTTGCCAACGCCATTGCAGAGGGCATTTTGCGCGCGCGACCGGATGCCGAAATACGCACTCATCCAATGGCCGATGGCGGCGAAGGCACGCTCGACGCCATGCTCTCCGCAGGCGGCGAACGACGTCTGCTCAACGTGCGCGGCGCGGCTTCGGCCCGGCGCGACGCGGCGACCGGATTGCTGGCGGATGGCGGCGCGATCATCGAGACGGCCGAAGTAGTCGGCATCACGGACCCGGACGGCATGGCGACGCCCGTCACGGAGCGCAGCACGCTTGGCATGGGCGAGGCGATTCGCGCCCTGCTCGATTCGGGCGCGCGCACGTTCTACGTTGCGCTGGGTGGCAGCAGCACGAACGACGGCGGCGCGGGTCTGCTCGTCGGGCTGGGCTTGAAGCTTTTCGATGCGAACGGGCGCGAACTCGAGCCGGTGCCGTCGGCGTTGGCGAAGATCGCGCGTATCGATGCGTCGGGGCTCGATCCGCGCGTGAAGGAAGCGGAGTTCATCGGCATGTCGGACGTCGATAATCCGCTCACCGGCAAGCACGGCGCGACCGCGATCTTCGGTCCGCAGAAGGGGGTGACGCCGGAGCAAGTGGCGACCATCGATGCCGCCCTCGCGCATTTCGCGGATCGACTCGAACCGGCGATGGGAATCGTCAAGCGCGACGAGCCGGGCGCGGGCGCGGCGGGTGGCCTGGGTTTCGCGCTGCATATGCTGGGCGCGCGCTTCGAAACCGGCGCCGAAGTGGTTGCGCGAGAGATCGGACTGGATGCGGCACTCGAGGGCGCTGACTGGCTAATCACCGGCGAAGGCCGGTCGGACGTGCAGACGTTGCACGGCAAGGCGCCGTTCATCGCCTGCAAGCACGCGCGGGACGCAGGCGTGCCGGCGACGCTTTTGTCGGGCGCGGTGGATTCGGCGGCGCTGCCGCGTCTGTCGGAGTTTTTCAGCGGATGCTTTTCGCCCGCGCCCGGCCCGATCACGCTCGATGTCGCGATTCGTGATGCCGCGCGCTTGCTGGCGAACGAAGCGGAGCAGTTGACGCGGTTGAGGTTTGGAGCGAAGTGAGGGGTCGGTGCTTGCGAAATGGCAAGCGCCAACAAAAAACCCCTTTCAAAAACAAAGGGGTTTGTTTGGTGCGAGGAGCGGGACTCGAACCCGCACACCATTGCTGGCGTCAGGACCTAAACCTGGTGCGTCTACCAATTTCGCCATCCTCGCAGCACGACTTCGAGCGGGGTTTCGTTTTGCCGCGCAACCTTGGTTGCGTGGCGCCGCAAAGCGCCCGGCGCTGTTTCGCCGTGTTCGACACCGGTCCAGTGTGTCGAGCCCGAGATTCTAACGCATTCGTCTGGTGATGTCTGGGAAAATCCGTGACAGCTTTCTAGGGGCGTGATTTTAGCTCAGGGAAAGCATTGAATCTTCAGGAATCCTCGACGTCGATTGTTGCCGGGTTCGAGGATAGTCGCGTCTGTTGTGAGCCACCCGACAGCGAACGATTCAGGGCTCACGCATCCGTTCACGGTTCAAGCATCTCCTCCGGCGCGGCTCGTCAAATTGCGGCGCGCGATTGAGTGCAAGAAGCCGCAGCGTGCATCGTCAGACGGACACGCCGCCCAACTCCACCATGACCACTTCGCCTTTGGCCTGCGAGCGTCCGGCGAAATCGATACCCGATTGCCCCATCAGCTTTTTGATCTCGTCAGGCATCCTTTCGCTTGCTTGCGCTGCCGCAATCGGCCTGTCGATATGCGACAGAAACTGCCGCACGCTAGATGGCGGCAGGAACACGAAAACGTTCAGCGGATAAGACAGCTTTGCATCGCTGGCGCGGTTGGCCGTGATGTGCAGTCCCATGGTCGGCGAGACGTGCATCTGACGCGGACACACTCGAAAATCGAAGCCGAAATCGCTTGCCACGCTTCTCAGGAGAAACGGCAGGCATCTGTCTCCAAACTGCTTGTTCTCGGTCTTGCTGAGGGCCATGGCAGCCTCCGGTGCGCGCGCGGTTCGTTCACGAGCGCCCAGTGTTGCGCGGCGCGAAAACGGCGTCGGTGGGTCGGCGCACATCCGCGTCGATCACCGTGCATCGGGAAGACGTTCGCCGCGCCTGGCAGCGGAGCCTTTCGCGGGCGGATAAAATAGGCGTCGCGTCACGTTCATGCGTCAGAACAATCAAAGCCGGACGCCCCGCCCCACTTGGCCTACCCCACAAGCTCAGTTCGTGAATTTCGACGATTATTGCCAGCAAAAAGCCGCGCCCGAAGGCTCGGGCACTTACTACGCGCTCCGTCGCGCGCCCACGGCGCGTCAGCCGCTTTTGAGCGCGCTCTATGCGTTGCGGCGCGAACTCGAAGAGACCGTGAAGGAAACGAGCGACCCGACCATCGGGCGGACCAAGCACGCGTGGTGGCAAAACGAACTAGGCAAGCTCGATGCCGGTGAACCCACGCATCCCGTGACGAAAGCCTTGCTGGCGCACGCACCGTCCGCGGCGCAACCCGTGCTCGAAGATGCGGGCCGCGCGCTGATCGATGGCTTCGGCATGGATCTCGATCAGGCGCGCTATCTGGACTGGCCAGGACTGCGTCGCTATCTGGAGCAGACTGGCGGCGCGTTCGGAACGGCGGTCGCGCGTGCGACCGCGCGCGATCCGGCGCAGGCCGCGTCGTGGGCGCCGCCGCTCGGCTCGGCGCTCTTGCTGGCCGAGCGCGTGCAGGAGATCGGCGACGACGCGCGACATGGACGCATCTACGTTCCTATCGACGAACTGCAGCGCTTTGGCGTGACGGCGGCGGACATCATCAATCGCAAATACAGCGATAGCTTCACGGAACTGATGCGCTTCCAGACCGAACGCGCCCGACGTGCGCTTGAAGATGCGCTTGCCGCAATACCGCCGGCCGAGCGTTCATCGCAACGTGTTTTGCGCTCGCAGGCGGCGCTGTCGCTTGCGCTGCTCGACGAGATCGAGCGCGAGGGTTTTCAGGTGCTGCACCAGCGGATAGCGCTAACGCCAATTCGGAAGCTCTGGATTACCTGGCGGACGCGATAGGTGCGTGGACAGCGCTTTTCATTGCTGTTGATTCTTCGGCGCGTCGATTGGACGCGGGTCGCAACGGGCTGACGTCGTCACCGCGATTCGAAGGCGCTCGTGAATACCGCCTCCGCCATTTGACCTGCAAACGGCCAATGCACGCGAAGAAACCGCAGCGTTTGCGCAGGAGGCCCAATGCGGCTAGCGATCGGGTCGAACGCGTGAGCGGCAGCTCTTCAATGGCGCGAGCCGGAAACGGAAGACCGCTAGGACATAGCAATAACGTCTACGCCCGAATCAATGGCAGCGCGTCTAAAGTCGGCCTCAGGCTCGCCACCGATTCGAGCTCCGCGCACGCGCTCAGAACCGTCGCATAAACCCGCCTGAAGTCGATGCCGACGCTCACGCCGCCATCGACGTCCAAGTCATCCAAACGTGGCGCTGCCCCATACAGCCCGCCGCTCACGCTTCCACCCAACACAAACTGCGGTGCGGCCGCGCCGTGATCGGTGCCTCGCGCATCGTTTTCACGAGCGGAGCGCCCGAACTCCGAATGACTCATCACGAGCGTGCCGCGCCAGTCGCCCGACGCGATCAACGCGCGTCGCAACGAAGCGAGCCCGTCCGCAAGCTGCGCCAACACACGCGCGTGCTTGGCCGCCTGATGCTCATGCGTATCGAACCCCGGTAGCGTAAGACGCACGAGCGCGACCTTGTCACGTTCAGCGCGCCCGACGATGAAACGCGACGCCGCATCGCATGAAGCGGCAAACGAAGCGCGTGCCTGCCCGATCCATTCGACCGCGCGGCTGGCATTTGCGAAAGGCCCCGCCTCCGCCGTGCCAACGACGCTCGCACGCGTTGCGTCCGAACGCGCAAGCCAGCCATCACGGCGATATTCGGCGGCGCTCGAAGCCGTATCCCAGATTTCGCGGGAGCGAAAATGCGAGCGGCTGGAGCTCGCATACCCCACGCCCTGGACGATGGCGAATTCGCGCGCTTCCCAAGCCGGCATCAACGCGAGCAAGGAAGGATGCAGCCCGGTTTGCTCATCAAGATGCAAGACATGCTCGCGCGGGATCGCAAGCGTCGGCCTGAGCGCGCGATAGCGATCATCGTTGCTCGGGATGACCGTGTTGAGGCCGTCATTGCCGCCGCTGAGTTCGACGAGCACCAACGTCTTGATCGAACGTCGCGCACGCGCCGTGGCGAATCCGTCCGCGCTCGCGCCACCTGCAAGCGCGCCGGCAATCTGCATGAAGCGGCGTCGGTTCATCGCGGCTCGCGCTCAACGCTTGTAGAGATCGCGCACGGCCTCTTCGATATGTTGACGCAAGAGGCGCCGCTCATCGGCGGTCATGACGGTATGGCGCGGAGGACGCGCGGGCGGTGCCTGATCGACCTGCTGAACAGGCTGCATCGTGGCGGCTTTAGTGTCGCGGTCGGGAAGATTGCCGGTCTTGGACGAGCGCTGCTGCGCGCGAATCATACGGCCGTCGAAGCGATTCGGCCGGGTGTCGGACGTGGTGTCGAAAGCGGTTGAGGGACGCGCGAAGGCCGGCGTCTGGGCGAAAACATGGTGCGTGCTCAGGATGGCGCAGAGCGCGCTGGCGAGAAGCGTTAGCTTGAAGATGCGCTCGACGCGCACGGGTCCGCGTTGCCGCGCTCCCAACATGTTTTTCCCTTCGTTGCTCGACAACCGGACAGCCTCATTCTTTTAGCGCACGTCTCAAAAGGCTTGGTCCGGCCAAATGACGCGCTGGTCTAATGGAGTATCTACCGAATGGCGGGCTTAGGTAAGGGAGTGTACGCATAGAACCTTTTGGGCGTGCCACAGTCGCCGTAAATTTTGTAACGGACTGTTACACTCGCTTTTGTTACAAACTCGACGATTGAACAAACGCGCTAAGATGCCGCCATGGAAACCAAGAACCCATCCAAAATTCTCGTCGTCGACGACGACCCGCGCCTGCGCGATTTGCTGCGCCGTTACCTGGGCGAGCAAGGCTTCAACGTGTATGTCGCGGAAAACGCGCCGTCGATGAACAAACTCTGGGTGCGCGAGCGCTTCGATCTGCTCGTGCTCGACCTCATGCTGCCAGGCGAAGACGGTCTTTCCATCTGCCGCCGCCTGCGCGGCAGCAACGACCGCACGCCGATCATCATGTTGACGGCCAAGGGCGAGGACGTGGACCGCATCGTCGGTCTGGAAATGGGCGCGGACGACTATTTGCCGAAGCCGTTCAATCCGCGCGAGCTCGTCGCGCGCATTCACGCGGTGCTGCGCCGCCAGACGCCGTCGGAGTTGCCGGGCGCGCCGTCCGAAACCACCGAGGTATTCGAGTTCGGTGAATTCGCGCTGAATCTCGCCACGCGCACGCTTACCAAGAACGGCCAGGAAATTCCGCTGACCACGGGCGAATTCTCGGTGCTAAAGGTGTTTGCACGGCATCCGCGTCAGCCGCTCTCGCGCGAAAAGCTGATGGAACTCGCGCGCGGCCGTGAATACGAAGTGTTCGACCGCAGTCTCGACGTACAGATTTCCCGCCTGCGCAAGCTGATCGAGCCGGACCCGAGCAGCCCGCGTTTCATCCAAACGGTGTGGGGCCTGGGCTACGTGTTCATTCCCGACGGCGCGGCCTGATGCCTCATGCTTTGACGCGAGTCCGCCACGCTTTTTTTCCTCCATCGAGCCGAACCCGATAGACCCATGCGCATCGACAGGCGGCTACTGGCGCTTGCGTTCGGCGGCCTGTTCTGGCGAACCTTCGCGCTGATCGCGCTGCTCATCGCGGTCAGTCTCACGGCATGGTTCCAGAGCTTTCGAGTGATCGAGCGGGAGCCTCGCGCGCAGCGCGTGGCGCTTCAGCTCGTCGCCGTGGTCAAGCTCACGCGCACGGCCCTGCTCTATTCCGATCCCGATCTTCGTCGCGCGCTCCTGCAGGATCTGGAGAGCAACGAAGGCGTGCGCGTGTATCCGCGTGAGACCACCGACAAATACCGCTTGCAGCCGGATGAATCGCTCAACCGTCTGATCGAGCGCGACGTGCGCGGACGCCTTGGCAACGACACGATCATCGCGCAATCCGTGAACGAGATTCCCGGCGTGTGGATCAGCTTCAAGATCGACGACGACGACTATTGGGTCGCGCTCGACCGCGATCAACTGGATACCGTCACCGGTCTGCAATGGGCCGGCTGGGGGGTTTTCGCGCTCGCGCTGTCGCTCTTCGGCGCGGCGTTCATCACGAGTCTCGTGAACCGGCCGTTCGCGCGACTGGCGCTCGCCGCGCGCAAGGTCGGTTCGGGACAATCGCCCGAGCCGTTGCCGGAGCGCGGCATGGGCGTCGCCGCGGAAACCAATCGAAGCTTCAACCAGATGGTGCAAGACCTCGAACAGCTCGAAGCGGACCGCGCGCTGATGCTCGCGGGCATTTCGCACGATCTGCGCACGCCGCTCGCGCGTTTGCGGCTCGAAACCGAAATGAGCCCGTCGGACGAGGCCACCAAGCTCGCGATGATCGACGACATCGAACAGATGGACATGATCATCGGGCGCTTCCTCGACTACGCGCGGCCGATGCAGCGCATGCCCGAGGCCGTCGATCTTTCGATGATCGCGAGCGAACTCGTCGCGCGCTTCCAGGCCGACGAAGGCGTCGTGATGCGCACCGACCTCGCGCCCGGCGCGGTGATCGAAGGCGACCCGACGGATGCGCGCCGCGTGGTCGGCAATCTGCTCGAAAACGCGCGCAAGTACGGGCGCAGCGAGCAGGACGACATCGCGCGGATCACCGTGCTTACGCGCGTCACACATGGCAAGGTCGAACTCTCGGTGATGGACGAAGGCCGCGGCATCCCCGACGATCAGGTCGCGCTCATCACACGGCCCTTCTATCGTGTCGACGCCGCGCGCACGCAAGCGAACGGCACGGGTCTCGGCATGGCGATCGTGCAGCGGCTCGTCTCGCGTCAGCGCGGCACGTTGCGCCTGCGCAATCGCACGCCGCTTGCGGGCTTCGAAGTCACCATCGATTTCCCGGTGATGAAGGGCGCACGTTTCGACGGCGTCTGACACCTCCCGCGTTTCCTGGAAATTCGTCAAAAACTATTCGAAGTTATAGTCAAATACTATTGCTTCGATTTAGTGATACGCTTAATATGGATTTGTGCAGCGCGATGGCATGACGATTGTTTTCATGTCCGCGTTACGAAGATTCAGTAGCCTCATTTTGCGTTTGTCCTTTCAACGAACACAGGAGTCACTGCATGAAGACCGTTGGCGATAAAGTCGAAGCATTCACCGTCACCGCTGCCAAGCCGGGTTTCAATCACCACGAAGAAAACGGCCAGTCGGCATTCGAAGAAATCACCGAGCAGTCGTTTCCGGGCAAGTGGAAAATCATCTACTTCTACCCGAAGGACTTCACGTTCGTCTGCCCGACTGAAATCGTCGAGTTCGGCAAGCTGGCGAAGGACTTCGAAGACCGCGACGCCATTTTGCTCGGCGGCAGCGTCGACAACGAGTTTGTCAAGCTCGCATGGCGTCGTGAGCACAAGGACCTGAACAAGCTGAACCACTACTCGTTCGGCGACGTGAAGGGCGAACTCATCGACCAGCTCGGCGTGCGCGACAAGGAAGCCGGCGTGGCGCTGCGCGCGACGTTCATCGTCGATCCCGACAACGTCATTCAGCACGTCTCGGTCAATAACCTGAACGTCGGCCGCAATCCGGAAGAAGTGCTGCGTATTCTCGACGGCCTGCAAACGGACGAACTCTGCCCGTGCAATCGCGCGGTCGGCGGCTCGACGCTCTGATCGCACGAGCCTTTAAGCGCCTGAGGCAACGCCCGTAGCCCGCCCTCTTTCGAGCGCCCGCTTGGAAGCCGGCGGGCTTTATTGACGCCATCGAATAAGGAGAACGCATGGAATTCCTGTCATCGATCAAGGAGCTGGTGCCGGACTACGCGAAAGACATTCGCCTGAATGTCGACGGGACGATCGCCCGTTCGTCGCTGGAAGGCAACGACGCGGTCGGCGTCGCGCTCGCCGCCGCGTATGCCGCGAAGGCGACGAAGATCGTGAATATCATCCGCGAGTCGGGTGTCATGGCGCCGGAAGAAGTCAATGCCGCGCTCACGGCGTCCGCGCTGATGGGCATGAACAACGTCTGGTATCCGTACCTGGAGATGGCCGACAACGCCGATCTCAAGACGCAGCCGGCTGGACTGCGCATGAACGCGTATGCATCGCACGGCGGCGTGGACAAGCGGCGCTTCGAGATGTACGCGCTCGCGGCGTCGATCATCGGCAAGTGTCACTTCTGCGTGAAGTCGCACTACCAGAATCTCGTCACCGAAGGCATGTCGACGACCCAGTTGCGCGATGTCGGGCGCATCGCGGCCGTGATCAACGCGGTGGCGCTCGCCATCGAGGCCGAGGCGAAGTAAGCCCTTGACGCCACGCGCGCGTGGCGTTCGACTTCAACTATCGATCGACGTGCGCCGCAACAGCACCGCGGCCTGCGCCTCGATACCTTCCTTGCGGCCGAGATAGCCGAGCTTTTCGTTGGTCTTCGCTTTCACGTTGACGCGATCGACGGCCAAGTCCAGGTCTTCCGCGATATTCGCGCGCATCGCCTCGATGTGCGGCGCGAGCTTCGGCGCCTGCGCGATGATCGTGCTGTCGATATTGGCGATGGCGAAACCCGCTTCCGACACGCGCTTGAACGCTTCGCGCAGCAGCACGCGGCTGTCGGCGCCGGCGAATTCCGTCGCGGTATCCGGAAAGTGCCGGCCGATATCGCCAAGCGATGCCGCGCCGAAGAGCGCGTCGGTGATGGCGTGCAGCAGCACGTCCGCGTCCGAATGGCCGAGCAGGCCGCGTTCGTAGGGAATCGTCACGCCGCCGATGATAAGCGGGCGGCCCTCGACGAGCTGATGTACGTCGTATCCCTGTCCGATTCTGAAATCCATCGATGCAACCTTGCTGTAGAAAGTGTGTGTCGGAGCCGTCAGGCCTTCGTGGCGAGCATCGCGCCCGCGAGCGCGAAGTCTTCCGGATAGGTCACCTTGAAGTTGCGCAGGCTGCCCTGAACTAATCGCGGCGAGTGGCCGAGCCATTCGATTGCGCTCGCTTCGTCCGTGAGATCGTGACCGTCGTGACGCGCACGTTCGATCGCTTCGCGCAACATGCCGAGGCGGAACATCTGCGGCGTTTGCGCCTGCCAGAGCCCGTCGCGCGATTCCGTGCGGGCGACGCGCGGGTGGTCATCCGCTGCATCGGGCATGCTCGGTGCGATCCGTTTCAGCGTATCCGCGACCGGCAATGCGAGAATGCCGCCCACGGCGTCGTGACGCAGGGCGCCGACGAGCTTGCGAATCAGTTCCGGCGTGATGCCGGGACGCGCGGCGTCGTGGACGAGCACCCAGTCGTCGTCGCGTGCGCCGAAATCGGCCAGCGCGACGAGACCGTTATACACCGATGCCTGTCGTGAAGCCCCGCCACAGCGCTGCACCGCGAAGCGCAGGCCGGCAAAGCGGCGCGCATCGAAGTGATGATCGTCGGGAGCGAGTACGACGAGGGTCTGCGAGAATTCGGAACACGCGTCGAAGGCGGATAACGTGTACCCAAGCATCGGGCGGCCCGCGACGGTCTGATATTGCTTCGGCATGGGTGCGCCAGAGCGGCTGCCGTTGCCGGCGCACGGAATCAGCGCGAACAGGCGCGAGGTAGTGGCGGGTGAAATCGTTGGCGCAGTAGACGGCGCATTTGACGAATTTGCAGTCGTAGTCACGGGCAGATCACTGAGCCAGGTCAAAGTGGAGCCCGGATTTTATAATAGGTCTTTAGCGACCACGTCCGGCCCGTCCTCGAAGAGGGCGAAAGAGCCGACGGTTAATTGCATATATATGTCCTCGAAAGCCGTCAACGCGCAGTCCAGTTCTCCCATCCCGCTCGTGAAGGCGGGTCAGCGCTTTGTCTTCGACGGCGCGCCCGGTTCATCCGATGCCCTCGCCATCGCGCGTTATTACACGGCAAATCGCGAGTCCGTGCGGCTCTTGACGGTGCTCTGCGCAAGCGCGGTCGATGCGCAACGCCTCGCAACCGAAATCCCCTATTTCGCGCCGGATGCCCGCGTGCGTCTCTTGCCGGACTGGGAAACGCTGCCGTACGACACGTTCTCGCCGCATCAGGACCTCGTGTCCGAGCGTCTCGCGACGCTGCACGATCTCGGCGAAGGACGTTGCGACATCCTGCTCGTGCCGGCGACCACGGCGCTTTATCGCATGCCGCCCGCGTCGTTTCTCGCGGCTTACACGTTTTCATTTACGCAGGGCGAGCGCCTCGACGAAAGCAAGCTCAAGGCGCAGTTGACGCTCGCGGGTTACGAGCACGTGAGTCAGGTCGTGCGTCCCGGCGAATATTGCGTGCGCGGCTCGCTGATCGACCTTTATCCAATGGGCTCGCCGCTGCCGTATCGCCTCGACTTGTTCGACGATCAGGTCGATTCCATCCGCGCCTTCGATCCCGACACGCAACGCAGCCTGTATCCCGTGCGCGACGTGCGCCTCTTGCCGGGCCGCGAATTTCCGTTCGACGAAGCCGCGCGCACCGCGTTTCGCAGCCGCTGGCGCGAAGTGTTCGAGGGCGATCCGAGCCGCTCGCAGATTTACAAGGACATCGGCAGCGGCGTGCCGTCGGCGGGCATCGAATATTACTTGCCGCTCTTTTTCGACGACACCGCAACCCTCTTTCACTATCTGCCGGAGAACTCGCAACTCGCGTTCGTCGGCGACATGGACGCCGCGATCAAACGCTTCACGGCCGACACGAAGCAGCGCTACAACTTTCTTTCGCATGACCGCGAGCGGCCTTTGCTCGAACCGCGCCGCCTCTTTCTCAGCGACGACGACTTTTTCACGTTCGCCAAGCCATTCGCGCAACTGAAGTTCCCGGCGTCGCCCGAAGGCGGCTGGGCCGTGCCGCTGCCAGGGCTTGCTATCGACCGCCACGCGGACGAACCGTTGCTCGCGCTGCGCCATTATCTGGAGCAGACCGAAAACCGCGTGATGCTGGTCGCGGAATCGGCGGGACGGCGCGAAGCCATCCAGCAATTGCTCGTCGATAACGGCTTGCGCGGCGAACTGCGCGACACGTTCCAGGAATGGCTCGGCGCGGATGCCAAATTCACGCTCGGCATAGCGCCGCTCGCGAACGGTTTTTCGTTGCCGGAAGCGAAGCTGTCTATCGTCACCGAGACCGAGCTCTACGGGCCGCTCGCGCGCCGCGCAGGACGCCGCCGCCAGGAACAGGCGAGCAATGTCGATTCGATGGTGCGCGATCTCGCCGAATTGAAAATCGGCGATCCGGTGGTGCACGCGCAGCATGGCATCGGCCGATACATGGGTCTCGTGTCCATGGACCTCGGCGAAGGCGAAACCGAGTTTCTGCACCTCGAATACCAGAACGACGCCAAGCTCTACGTGCCCGTCGCGTTGTTGCATGTGATCTCGCGCTATAGCGGCGCCGATCCCGAAAGCGCCCCGCTCCACACGCTCGGTTCGGGCCAATGGGAAAAAGCCAAACGCAAGGCCGCGCAGCAGATTCGCGATACCGCAGCCGAACTGCTCAACCTCTACGCCCGCCGCGCCGCGCGCGAAGGCTACGCGTTCAAGCTCGATCCACGCGACTACGTGAAGTTCGCCGAGAGCTTCGGCTTCGAGGAAACGCCCGACCAGGGCGCCGCGATTGCCGCGGTCATCGGCGACATGACGAGCGGCAAGCCGATGGATCGGCTCGTGTGCG
This sequence comes from Caballeronia sp. GAWG2-1, assembly GCF_023631405.1. Classification (NCBI taxonomy): domain Bacteria; kingdom Pseudomonadati; phylum Pseudomonadota; class Betaproteobacteria; order Burkholderiales; family Burkholderiaceae; genus Caballeronia; species Caballeronia sp. GAWG2-1. The sequence continues at coordinate 65,057 of NZ_JALQDD010000009.1, read as the reverse complement.
GCGATGTCGGCTTCGGCAAGACGGAAGTGGCCTTGCGCGCGGCGTTCATCGCGGTGATGGCGGGCAAGCAAGTGGCGATACTTTCCCCCACCACGCTGCTCGCCGAACAGCATACGCAGACTTTCACCGACCGCTTTTCCGACTGGCCCGTGCGGATTGCCGAACTGTCGCGCTTCAAGAGTTCGAAGGAAGTCACGCAGTCGATCGCGCAGATCAACGAAGGCAGTGTGGATATCGTCATCGGCACGCACAAGCTGTTGTCGTCGGATGTGAAGTTCAAGCGGCTCGGGCTCGTGATCATCGACGAGGAACATCGCTTCGGCGTGCGGCAGAAGGAAGCGCTCAAGGCGTTGCGTGCGGAAGTGGATGTACTCACGCTCACCGCGACGCCCATTCCACGCACGCTCGGCATGGCGCTCGAAGGCCTGCGCGACTTCTCCGTGATCGCGACCGCGCCGCAGAAGCGCCTTGCCATCAAGACCTTCGTGCGACGCGAGGAAGACGGCGTCATTCGCGAAGCCATGCTGCGCGAGCTGAAACGCGGCGGGCAAGTCTACTTCCTGCATAACGAAGTGGAAACCATCGAGAATCGCCGTTCCATGCTCGAAGCACTCGTGCCCGAAGCGCGCATTGCCGTGGCGCACGGCCAGATGCACGAGCGCGAACTCGAACGCGTGATGCGCGATTTCGTCGGCCAGCGCGCGAACGTGCTGCTGTGCACGACCATCATCGAAACGGGTATCGACGTGCCGAGCGCGAACACCATCATCATGCATCGCTCGGACAAGTTTGGACTCGCGCAACTGCACCAGTTGCGCGGGCGTGTCGGGCGTTCGCACCATCAGGCTTATGCGTATCTGCTCGTGCACGACCCGCAGTCGCTGACCAAGCAGGCGCAGCGCCGGCTCGAAGCCATTCAGCAGATGGAGGAACTCGGCTCGGGCTTCTATCTGGCCATGCACGACCTCGAGATTCGCGGCACGGGCGAAGTGCTCGGCGACAAGCAATCGGGCGAGATTCACGAGATCGGTTTTCAGCTTTACACCGATATGCTCAACGACGCCGTGCGCGCACTGAAGGAAGGCCGCGAGCCGGATCTCAACGCGCCGCTCGCCGCCACGACCGAGATCAATCTGCACGCACCGGCCATCTTGCCCGCCGACTATTGCGCGGACGTACAAGAGCGTCTTTCGCTCTACAAGCGGCTTGCGAACTGCGAATCGAGCGATGCCATCGACGGCATTCTCGAAGAGCTCGTCGACCGCTTCGGCAAGTTGCCGCCGCAAGCGCATGCGCTCGTGGAGACGCATCGGTTGCGGCTTGCGGCGAAGCCGCTCGGTATCTCGAAGATCGACGCCAACGAGAGTTCCATCGGCTTGCAGTTCGTGCCGAATCCGCCTGTCGATGCCATGAAGATCATCGAGATGGTGCAGAAGAACAAGCACATCAAGCTCGCGGGACAGGACAAGTTGCGCATCGAAACGCGCAGCCCCGATCTCGCGGTGCGCATTGCCACGGTGAAGGAAACGTTGCGCGCGCTCGGCGCGCCGGTGCGGCAGTCGGCGGCCGTGGCGCGCTAGGTTCATCCGGCGCGTTGGTATCGACGGGAGACACGGCGCGCGCATCGACCGGAAGAAGGGTCAAGCGCCCCGCCCGACGCACCCCGTCATTGCCGCTCTTTGAAAGGCAGCGACGGGAGCCATGCCGCAGCGCATATATTGACCAGAAGGTCAGCAAGCGTGGTTTCGGCTATGATCGGCTTCTACCCCGCAGGAGCGAAAAATGTCCCAAATCGCCGCTGAGGCGCAACAAGCCACGACCTCCGCCACGCCTCAATCCTTACCCTGGATCGAACGTCTCGTTTCCTTCGATACAGTCAGCCGCAATCCCAACCTCGGCCTCATCGAAACCGTGCGCGACGAACTGCGCAAAGCGGGTGTCGAAGCCAGCATCACGACCGATTCACGCGGCCAGTGGGCCAATCTCTTCGCCACGGTGCCCGCGCACGACGGTCAGACAAACGGCGGCATCGTGCTGTCGGGACACACCGACGTGGTGCCGGTCGACGGTCAAAATTGGAAAAGCGATCCTTTCAAGCCCGAAATCCGCGATGGTCTGCTCTACGGTCGCGGCACCTGCGACATGAAGGGGTTCATCGGCGCGGCGCTCACAATGCTGCCGAAGATGCAGGCGACAAAGCTCGCCAAGCCGATCCACTTCGCGCTTTCGTTCGATGAAGAAGTAGGCTGCGCGGGCGCGCCGCTCATGATCGCCGACTTGCAAAAGCGCGGCGTCAATCCGGATGGCTGTATCGTCGGCGAACCGACTTCCATGCGCCCGGTCATCGCGCACAAGGGCATCAACGCGTTCCGCTGCTGCGTGCGTGGCTTTGCGGCGCATTCGTCGCTTACGCCGAAGGGGCTGAATTCGATCGAGTACGCCGCGCGCCTCATCTGCTTCATTCGCGACGTCGCCGATGAATTCCGCGCCAAGGGCCCGTTCGACGAGTTCTACGACGTACCCTTCACCACCGCGCAGACGAGCACGATCAAGGGCGGCAACGCGCTCAACACCGTGCCCGCGGAATGCACTTTCGACTTCGAATTCCGCAACCTGCCGACCATCGATCCGGACCCTATCTTCAAGCGCATCGAAGCGTTCGCGCGCGACACGCTCTTGCCGAAAATGCAGAAGGAGCACGAGAACGCGGCCATCGAATTTTCGAAGATCGCCGCCGCGCCCGGACTCGACGCCACCGAGCAGGCCGCCATCACGCAACTCGTGCGCGCGCTCACCGAGAATCAGGAGAAGCGCAAGGTCGCTTACGGCACCGAAGCGGGACTTTTCGCGATTGCGGGCGTGCCGAGCATCGTGTGCGGACCGGGCAACATCGAACAGGCGCACAAGGCGAACGAATACGTGTCGCTCGACCAACTCGTCGCTTGCGAAGCGTTTCTCGGCAAGTTCATCCATAGCATGTCGGTCGAAGCCCAGGCGCGCTAGTCATCGACCGTCGCACGATCCATCGAGCCATGTCCACAGCAACGCATTCCGACCATACGATCGACGGCACGCCCATTCCGACCCTCGACGAGATCGCCGAGCAGCATATGGCGCTCACGCCCTGGGTAGCGCGCACGCCGATCTTCGAGCGGCACGATTTTCCGACGCTCGAAGGCACACCCGTCACGTTCAAGTTCGAGCTGCTGCAGGCAAGCGGCACGTTCAAGGCGCGTGGCGCGTTCTCGAACATCCTCGCGCTCACCGACAGCGAACGCGCGGCAGGCGTGACGTGCGTGTCGGCGGGCAATCATGCGGTCGCGGTGGCTTACGCGGCGCAGCGCATGGAAGTGGGCGCGAAGGTGGTCATCACGAAGAACGCCAGTCCGACGCGCATCGCGCTTTGCCGGCGCTTCGGCGCGGAAGTCGTGCTGGCGGAAAATGTGATCGAGGCCTTCGAGATCGTGCGGCGCATCGAGGCCGAGGAAGGACGCTTCTTCGTGCATCCGTTCAATGGTTATCGAACGGTGCTGGGCACGGCGACGCTCGGTTACGAGTGGACGTCGCAGGCGCCGGATCTCGATGCGGTCATCCTGCCAATCGGCGGTGGCGGGCTGTCCGCCGGCGTTTCGACCGCCATGCGTCTCGCCAACCCTTCGCTGCATGTCTATGGCGTGGAACCGGAAGGCGCGGATGCGATGAGCCGCAGCTTCGCCGCCAATCACACGATCAAGCTGAGTTCCCTGCACAGCATCGCCGATTCATTGATGGCGCCGCATACCGAGCAATACAGCTATGAACTGTGCAGGCGACATATCGACGAGATCGTCACCGTATCGGACGACGCGTTGCGGCACGGCATGCGGCAGTTGTTCAACGAACTGAAGCTGGCTGTGGAACCGGCGTGCGCGGCAGCGACCGCCGCGCTGCTCGGACCGTTGCGCGAGCGTCTGCAAGGCAAGCGCGTGGGCGTGTTGCTGTGCGGAACCAACACGGACCCGGCGACGTTCGCGACGCATTTGGCGAGTACGTGAAGTGCCATTGCAGGCGCTGAGTGGAACTGAAGCATCTGGCAATTGCTGGCAATTGCTCGATGCTCACAGTGACATCGTAGGTAAAAAGCGGCTTTAAGCGGCGCTTGCCGTGTTCAGGCGAACACGCGGAAAAGCGCGGCTCTCGCGGTTCCTCGTCAACGAGAGCAGACTAACGCGCCTGCGTTCACAGCACCTCGGCCAGCCTTCTGCGCTCATTGCGCTGCATGAAGTAATTCGCGGCGATCACCCCGACCGTCACCAGCGCGATGAACAACGTCGCGAGCGCATTCATCTCCGGATTCAGCCCAAGCCGCACGCGCGAAAACACGACGAGTGGCAGCGTGGTCGATCCCGGTCCCGACAGAAACGCGGAAAGCACGAGATCGTCGATCGACAAGGTGAACGACAGCAGCCAACCCGCCACGAGCGCCTGCGATATCAGCGGCAGCGTGATCGCGAAGAACACGCGCAGCGGTGTCGCGCCGAGATCGAGCGCGGCCTCTTCCAGCGACGGATTCAGCTCCCGCACGCGTGACTCCACGATGATCGCCACATACGAGATGCACAGCATCACGTGGCCGATCCAGATGGTGAAGAGCCCGCGCCCCGCCGGCCAGCCGATCAGCTTGGCCATCTCCACGAAAAGCAGCAGCAACGAGATGCCCTGAATGACCTCGGGAATCACGAGCGGCGCGTTGATCATGCCCGTGTAGAGCGTGAAGCCGCGAAAGCGTCCCATGCGCGCGAGCACGAACCCCGCCCACGTGCCGATCAAGACCGACGCGCACGCCGTCAGAAACGCGATGCGCAACGACAGCCATGCCGCCGCGATAAGCTCGTCGTCGTACCAGAGCGCCTTGTACCAGCGCAGCGAAAACTCCGTCCACACGGTGACGAGCTGCGACTCGTTGAACGAATAAACGATCAGACTGAGGATGGGGATATACAGAAACGCGAACCCGATTCCGAGCGCGGTGATCTGCAGCGGACGGCTCGGCTTGATCATCGTTTCTCCTCCAGTTGCTTCGCCTGGAAGTGCTGGAAAAGCGCCATCGGCACGAGCAGGAGGAGCACCATCGCGCAGGTGACTGAGGATGCCATCGGCCAGTCGGCGTTATCGAAGAACTCGTTCCACATGACGCGGCCGATCATCAAGGTATCCGCGCCGCCGAGCAGCTCGGGAATGACGTATTCGCCCACCGCCGGAATGAACACGAGCAGACATCCGGCGATAATCCCGTTCTTCGACAGCGGCAAGGTAATCTGCAGGAACGCCTTCCAGGGCTTGGCGCCGAGATCGTAAGCGGCTTCGAGCAAGGTGAGATCCATCTTCACGAGATGCGCGTAAAGCGGCATGACGAGAAACGGCAAGTACGAATACACCATGCCGATATAAACCGCGACATTCGTGTGATAAAGCTCGATTGGCGAATGGATGAGGCCGATCGACATCAGGAAGTTGTTGAGCAAGCCGTTGTTCTTGAGAATGCCGATCCACGCGTAGACGCGTATCAGGAACGACGTCCAGAACGGCAGCATGACGGCCATCATCAGCAGATTGCGCGAGGCCGGATTCGCCCGCGCGATGTAATACGCCATCGGATAGCCGATCACGAGGCACAGCAAGGTCGAAACCGCCGCGACCAGCAGCGAATTCATGTAGGTCGCGAAGTACAGGCTGTCGGTGACGAGAAACGCGTAGTGCGAGAAATCGAGCGCGATATTCAGCACACCCTCTTTCAACGCCACGATATCCGTGTACGGGGGAATGCCGAGCTGGCTGTCCGCGAAGCTGATCTTCACGACGAGCAGGAACGGCACGAAAAATAGCAGCAACAGCCACAGGAACGGCCCGGCGATGACCGCGGTGCGGCCGCTCACGCCCATGCGGTCGAGCAGTTTCGTCATCATGCCGTCAGCACCACGCCCGCCGACGCGCTCCAGCGCACGTAGACTTCATCGTCGAAAGTGGGGGAATCGATTTCGCCGAGCGCGAGGCTCGATACGTTCGCGACTACCGTCTTGCCGCTTTCGAGCGTCACGTGATAGAGCGTGTAGCCGCCCATGTAAGCGATATTCGTCACATGCCCGCGGCCCCAGTTGAACGCGCCCTCGGGCGGCTTTCTCATGAGCGCGATACGTTCCGGGCGCACCGAGATGGTCACCGGCATGCCGAGCGGCCCGGTAATGCCGTGGTTCACATAGAGCCTGACCGGCAGTTCCGGCGACTCCACGAAGATATGGTCTGGCTCGTCCTCGACCACGTTGCCGTCGAAGAGATTGGTCGAACCGATGAACTGCGCCGAGAAGCGGCTGTTCGGATACTCGTAGACCTCGTGCGGCGTGCCGATCTGCACGATACGCCCTTCGCTCATCACGGCGAGGCGCCCGGCCATGGTCATCGCCTCTTCCTGATCGTGCGTGACCATGATGCAGGTGACGCCCACCTGATCGAGGATGTTGACGAGTTCCATCTGCGTGCGCTGGCGAATCTGCTTGTCGAGCGCGGACATGGGTTCGTCGAGCAAGAGCAGCTTGGGACGCTTGACGAGGCTGCGCGCGAGCGCCACGCGCTGCTGCTGGCCGCCCGACAACTGATGCGGCTTGCGCTTCGCATACTGGCCCATCTGCACGAGTTCGAGCGCGGCTTGCACGCGCTCCTTGAGTTCGCCACCGCGCACGCCTTCCTGCTTCAAACCGAATGCGACGTTCGATTCCACGCTCATGTGCGGAAAGAGCGCGTAGGACTGAAACATCATGTTCACCGGCCGGCGATACGGCGGCATCTGCGCGAGGTCTTCGCCTTCGATCAGAATCTGCCCTTCGGTGACGGTCTCGAGCCCGGCGAGCATGCGCAACAGCGTGGACTTGCCGCAGCCGGAACTGCCGAGCAGCGCAAACAGTTCGCCCTTCGCAACCGACAGGTCGACGCCCCTCACGGCCACCGTCTCGCCGAACTTCTTCACGACGCCGACGACCTGCACGAAGTTGTCGTCCGACACGAGTCCGGTGGACGGAAAATTGTCCGGCGCTTGTCTGCCGGAATTAGGCGCTGCCTTCAACGCGCTCGACTGCTCACTCATGATTGCCTGTTCGACTCCCGCAACTTGTCCTTCATCGATGACTTCGTCTGCCCGGCTACGCGACGATCACGAACAAAGCCCCCGGAGGTCCAGGGGCTTCGTCGGTTCAAAGCATAACCCGCTTTTGCAAACTAGCGGCCGGATTTGAGTTCGGTCCACAAGCGCGTCTGCAGACGCTGGATTTCGGGCGGCAACGGCTTGAGCAGGAACAGCGTCTTGATGACATCCTGCGGCGGATAGACAGCCGGATCGTTCGCCACGTCCTTGTCGACGTACTTGCGCGCTTCGAGGTTCGCGCTAGGGTAATACACCGCATTCGTGATCGCGGCGTGCACCTGCGGCGTCTCGATGTAGTTGATCCACTCGTGCGCGGCGTCCTTGTTCTTCGCGTCCTTCGGAATGGCCATCACGTCGAACCACACCGGCGCGCCGCCCTTCGGAATGTAGTACTCGATCTTGTAAGCCTTCTTCGCGTCCACGGCGCGATGCTTGGCAATGACGACATCGCCCGACCAGCCGTAGGTGAAGCACACGTCGCCGCCGACCAGGTCGTTGATATAGCCCGACGAGTTGAATTGCGTGATGTACGGGCGAATCTTCTTGAGCATCGCGAGCGCCTCGCGATAATCGGCGGGATTCGTGCTCATCGGGTCCTTTCCGATGTAATGCAGCGCGGCGGCGAACATCTGGTCGGGCGCATCCAGCACGGACACGCCGCACGCCTTCAGCTTCGAAATGTTCTCGGGCTTGAAGAGAATGTCCCAGTTATTGAGTTCGACGTTCGCGCCGAGTATTTTCTTTACCTTGTCGACGTTATAGCCGAGGCCGGTCGTGCCGTACGCCCAGGGCACCGTGTACTTGTTGCCGGGGTCCGCGCCTTCCACGAGCTTCATCAATTCGGGATCGAGATACTTGAGGTTCGGCAGCTTGGACTTGTCGAGCGGCGCGAAGATGTTTGCCGCGATCTGCTTGCCCGCGTAGTTGCTCGTCGGCACGACGATGTCATAGCCCGAATTGCCCGTCAGCAATTTGGCCTGCAGCGTGTCGTCGCTGTCGTAGTTGTCGTACTTCACCTTGACGCCGGTTTGCTTGGTGAAGTTGGGGATCGTGTCCTTGGCGATGTAATCCGACCAGTTGTACACGTTGAGCTGCGTGTCTTTCGCCGATGCCGTGAGGGACATCAGCGGCAACAGCGTCGCCGCGCACGCCAGCGCGCCCGCGAATTTGGCCAGCTTGGCCACGGGGGCCGCCAGTTTCTCGTTCATCTCGTTTCTCCCTTGTTCCGACTGTCGACGGCGTCGTGTCGGGCCCAGCTCTCAAGGAACGGCCCGCGAACCCCATAAAAACCCGAAAACTACCATTAAACCGAAGCACGACAAAAATAATGTCCGGCTTGTCGCGCGAATCTCACGTGCGTCGAGGGCAGCCGCCTGGTCATAAGGCCTGCCCGTGCCACGGTTCATCGATCTGCTGTACCGAAAGTGCGCGCATTTTAGCGTCTAATGACGCCGTGCGACACCTGATAAAACCACACTCGTCAAAGGGAACCACGCCGCGAAAGCATCGCGAAATGTCATTATCGATGGAAGGGACTTGAGGCATCCAGGTGCGACCGTCGCTCGTAAAGACAGAAGAGCGGCGCGACGGCACGGGTTGAGCCCAATTCCTTGCCTGACGAATAGCCAGCGGAACACTCGTTGCTAGCCAATTCGGATGTGCGTTGATTTTTCCCACGCATTCTCAACCGGCAACGCGTGCGCTCGTGCCGCGGCTTCAGAAGCCGTGACACGACAGCGCTGTTGCAACGCTATTCAAGGCAACCGACCGCATGAACACCAATCCGTCCGCGCTTGCGCAGCTTTCGGCTACCGAGCCCGACGTACCGCCTCAATCCGGCAATCGTCAAGACCGGCCCCGCGCGCCGCGCGGCCGCTGGTACACGTTCGTCGGCGCGGGTTCGCTCGTCGCGGTCGGCTACATGGACCCGGGCAACTGGGCGACGGCGCTGGCGGGTGGCGCGCGTTACGGCTATCAGTTGCTCTTCGTCGTGCTGCTCGCGAGTCTCATGGGCATGCTGCTGCAATGGGTGGCGTCGCGCGTGGGCGTCGTCACCGGCCGCGATCTCGCGCAGTTGTGCCGCGAGCGCTATAGCCGCCGCACGACGCTCGTGCTGTGGCTCGCGTGCGAAATCGCCATCATCGCGTGCGACGTGGCCGAAGTCGTCGGCAGCGCGGTCGCCTTGCAGATGCTGTTCGGCGTCTCGCTGACCGCAGGCGTGTTGTTCTCGGCGGTCGGCACTTTCATCATGCTCGCGTTGCAAAGCCGTGGACAGCGGCCGCTCCAGCGTGCCATCACGGCGATGATCCTTTTCGTCGGCTTCTGTTTCGTCGTCGAACTGGCGCTGGCGCATCCCGTCTGGAGCGATGCCTTGCGTGGCTTCGCGCCCCCGCGCGAGCTTCTGCGCGATGCCGGCATGCTCTGGCTCGCCGCCGGAGTGTTGGGCGCGACCGTCATGCCGCACAACCTTTATCTGCACTCGGCGCTGGTGAAGGAACACGCCCCTCACCACGACGACGCAACCATCGGCCGCGCGCTCAAGGGCGTGAATATCGATACGTTCGCATCGCTCGGGCTGGCGTTTATCGTCAATGCGTCGTTACTGGTGGTGGCCGCGTCGGTGTTTCATGCAAGCGGCCACTTCGATGTCGATGATCTCGCGGACGCGCATCGGCTCATCGCACCGCTCGTGGGAAGCCACTGGGCGGGCATTGCGTTCGCCGCCGCCCTGCTCGCGTGCGGCTTGAACGCGACGGTCACGGGCACGCTCGCCGGTCAGGCAGTGATGGAGGGCTTCCTGCAGCTGAAGATGGCGCGCTGGGCGCGGGCGCTTTTGACGCGCTCGCTTGCCATCGGCCCAGCGCTTTTCGCCGTCGCGAGCTTCGGGCAGCACGGTTCGAATACACTGCTCGTCGCGACTCAGGTCGTGCTGAGTCTGCAATTACCGCTGGCAGTGATTCCGCTCGTGCGCTTCGCTTCCGATGCCGGTCTCATGGGACGCTGGCGCGTCGCCCGCGTGCCGCTTGCACTTGCCTGGGCTTGTGCAGGACTGATTCTTGCACTCAATGGCGCGCTGTTGTGGCAGATGGTGGGTTCGGTCTGAGCGAAAGGCGTTGGTATCGGCGTCGGCGCCTGGGCAATCCTCCCGCGGGCTTGAGCAAGAAAATGCCTGCAAGCGCGATAGTGCGAGTGCCCGACCATTGACTCGGCACAGCGCGCCGCGTCAGCAGCCCTGCCGCACACCCCGACAACAAAACGCCAAACTACCCGATGCATCGTCCAAATTCGTTTGTTTTGCCGACACTCCTTCGTGCGGCTCATGCCCAAACCGGCGCTCGGCGCCGTCTTCGCGCCGCGACGTTCGCACTTGCCACGCTCAGTGCAGCGAGCACGGCGCATGCCACTGTCTCCGTGCTGCAACCGGCACGCGAAGCGGCGGCGTCGCAGCCGCTCGAAATCACGCTGCTTTATACCGATGACGGTAGCAAACCGCTTTCCATCGATGTGCCGAAGCAACTGACGGTGAATCTCACCAATGGCGATCTGCCGCCTGCGCCACTCACGCTCGCCCGCGATCCGAAGGTGCCAGACCATGTGCGCCTCGCGCCTGGGCAGTATCGCCGGGTGCGCTTTACGGCTGCGTGGCCCGAAAGCGCGCGCGGCACGATGAAGATCGATCCGGTCGGCTTCGATGCTTCACCCATGCTCGTCACACTCAACCGCGGCAATACGCAGACGCAGGTGGTCGCCGCCGAGAAACGCGAAGCGCAGGCGACGACGCCCGCGCAAATGGCCACCGCCACCGCCGCCGCGAACACGACGGCCGTGCCGACGACGACCATCGACACTATGCTGTCCGGCCGCCTTTCGACCTTCGAGCCGATGTACTTCGCCGATGGCGAAAACGGCGACAACCTCGCCAAGTTCCAGTTCAGCTTCAAATACCGGCTGCATCTGCCGGACGACCCGCGCTCGCGCGGCTTCCTCGACAATCTCTACTTTGCGTACACGCAGACGACCATCTGGAACCTCTCCGCGCCGTCCGTCCCGTTTCGCGATACGAGCTATCAGCCGCAGCTTTTCTACTACGTGGAAGACACGGGCGTGAAGAGTCCGTTGTTCACGCGCATGGGCGTGGCGGCGGGTATCGGGCATGAATCGAACGGCAAGAGCGGCGACGAATCGCGCGCGATCAACATCATGTTCGTGCGGCCGACGTGGGATTTTGGCGACCTGAACGGCGAGCATCTGACCATCTCGCCAAAGATCTATTACTACTTGTCGAGAAGCGGGAATCACGACATCGCGGATTATCGCGGCTACACCGACTTCCTGGTCAAATACGGCAGCCCGGATGGGTGGCAGCTCGCAACGACCTTGCGCAAGGGCACGAAGCACTGGTATGGCAGCGTGGATTCGCAGCTCACCTACCCGCTGGCGAAGCTGATCGGCAGCGCATGGGGCGGTTATGTGTTTGCGAGCTACTTCAACGGTTACGGCGAAGATATCCTCGATTACAACCAGCGGCGTCACTGGATCGCGCGAATAGGCTACAGTATTGCCCGCTAATGTCTTTCAATGCGCGCGTCATGGCTTTGGTCGTGGCGCGCGCCAATCAACGAATCCATGTCTTCGAATCTCCACGATCTTCCTGATAGTCCCTGCATCGGCGTGTGCTCCACGCTTTTCGACGACATTTGCAAAGGCTGCGGCCGCACGGCGGGTGAAGTGTCGAATTGGGTGTTTCTTTCCGATGCCGAGAAGCAGGCCGTGTGGGAGCGGATCAGACGTGAAGGGACGGCGATGCGGTTCAGGAAGCCAACGTGAACCGGCTCGGCTAAAATGGTTTTGGCGGACCCGGACGAGCAGCATCCGACTCAGTCATGGCGAAACCCGGGATGGGCTGCCGATGCGGGGTTGCTGGTTTCCCGACACAACAAAACCAGCGCCATAACCAATGAAAAAGCCGCGCATACGTCTGTATGCGCGGCTTTTGTTTGCAATGCCGACTGCGGCTTTACTGAATGCCCTGACTCGACAAGAAGTCCTCGTAATTCCCACCGAAGTCGCGCAATGTGCCATCCGTCTTCACTTCGATGATGCGGTTCGCCAGCCCGCTCACGAACTCGCGGTCATGCGACACGAAGATCAGCGTGCCTTCGAACTTGTCGAGTGCAATCTGCAGCGATTCGATGGACTCCATGTCCATGTGGTTGGTCGGCTCGTCCATGAGCAGCACGTTATGGCGGCCGAGCATGAGCTTGCCCCAGATCATGCGGCCCTTCTCGCCGCCCGACAGCACCTTGACGTTCTTCTTGATGTCGTCCGCGTTGAAGAGCAGGCGCCCGAGCGTGCCGCGCACCATCTGGTCGTCATCGCCTTCCTGACGATACTGGTCGACCCAGTCGGTCAGCGTCTCGTCCTTCGGAAACTCTTCGTAAGTGTCCTGCGGCATGTAGCCGACGTTCGCGTTCTCCGCCCACTTCACGCGGCCGCCGTCCAGGTCGAGCGCGCCCCTGAGCGACTTCAGAAGCGTGGTCTTGCCCGCACCGTTTTCGCCGATGATGGCGATCCGCTCGCCCGGCTGCACGCTCAGGCTGAAGTTCTGAAAGATCGGGCGGTCGTACTTCTTCGTGATGCCCTCGGCCACCACCGCGATGTTGTGCAGCTTCTTCTCGAACTCGAAGCGGATAAACGGATTCTGCCGCGACGACGGCTTGAATTCCTCGATCTTGATCTTGTCGATCATCTTGAGACGGCTGGTCGCCTGACGCGCCTTCGACTTGTTCGCCGAGAAGCGGCGCACGAAGTCCTGCAGGTCGGCCACGCGTTCCTTCGCCTTCGCGTTCGCGTTCTGCTGACGCTCGCGCGCCTGCGTGCTCGCCAGCATGTAGTCGTCGTAGTTGCCCGGCCAGAGCTTGAGCGTGCCGTAATCCATGTCCGCCATGTGCGTGCAGACCTGGTTCAGGAAGTGTCGATCGTGCGAGATGATGATCATCGTCGAGTTGTACTGGTTGAGCACGTCTTCCAGCCAACGGATCGAGTTGATGTCCAGGTTGTTGGTCGGCTCGTCCAGCAAAAGCACGTCCGGTTTCGAGAACAGCGCCTGCGCCAGCAGCACGCGCAGTTTCCAGCCTGGCGCAACGTTGCTCATCGGGCCATTGTGATCGGCGATATCGATGCCGATGCCAAGCAACAATTCGCCCGCGCGCGCTTCGGCCGTATAGCCGTCGTATTCGGCGAACTTCGCTTCGAGGTCGGCGGCGCGCATGTAGTCGTCGTCGGTGGCGTCGGGGTTCGCGTAGATCGCGTCGCGCTCGGTCATCGCGGCCCACATTTCGGTGTGACCCATCATGACCACATCGAGCACGCGCATGTCTTCATACGCGAACTGGTCCTGACGCAGCTTGCCCAGACGCACGTTCGGCTCGAGCATGACGTTGCCCGAACTCGGCTCCAGATCGCCGCCCAGGATCTTCATGAAGGTCGACTTGCCGCAGCCGTTCGCGCCGATCAAGCCATAGCGGTTTCCCTCGCCGAACTTGACCGAGATGTTCTCGAAGAGGGGCTTGGGCCCGAATTGCATGGTGATATTGGCGGTAGACAGCACGGCGCGTCCTTTGAATGATGTACGGCGAAAAACCTATGATTTTAGCAGATTTTGGTGGCGATTCTGGCGGGGAGCGGCATGAGCCTTGGCATTCCGGCAGATTACGCGGATCAAAAAACATCGGGGCGCCGGCCGAACCGGCCGCGCCCCGCGCTCAACCGCTCTCGATCCGCGCGCGGCGGATGCGCTTCAAGTCCGTTCAGCGATAAACGCCTTCACCACGGCTGCATCCGCAGGAACGATATCGAACCTTTGTGGCAGTTTTTCAAGTCCCACGAACGCGACGGGACGCTCCGGCTCGCGGTTCAACGCCTCGCGGATGGTCTCGCCGAATTTGATCGGCTGCGCGGTCTCGAGCACGATCATCGGCACACCGGGTTTGAGGTTCTCGCGCGCAACCTTCACGCCGTCGGCGGTGTGCGTGTCGATCATCGTGCCGTAACGCTCGAACACATCGCGAATGGTTTTCACGCGGTCGTCGTGATCGCTCTTGCCCGACACGAAGCCGAATTGCTTCACCCGCGCAAAGTCGCCGCTCGCCGCGAGATCGAAGCCGCCCTTCTCGTCGACGTCGCGGAACAGTTGCAGCACGCGCGCCGGGTCGCGGCCGAGCAGGTCGTACACAAAACGCTCGAAGTTCGACGCCTTCGAAATATCCATGCTCGGGCTGGTCGTGTGATACGTCTCGTCCGCGCCGCGCACGCGATAGATGCCCGTGCGGAAGAACTCGTCGAGCACGTCGTTTTCGTTGGTGGCGACCACGAGCTGATCGATCGGCAGACCCATCATGCGCGCGATATGCCCCGCGCAGACGTTGCCGAAGTTGCCCGACGGCACCGTGAACGACACGCGCTCGTCGTTGCTCTTCGTCGCGGCAAAATAGCCCTTGAAGTAGTACACGACTTGCGCGACCACGCGCGCCCAGTTGATCGAATTGACCGTGCCGATCTTGTGCTTCGCCTTGTAGGCGTGATCGTTCGATACGGCCTTCACGATGTCCTGGCAATGGTCGAAATTGCCTTCGACCGCGAGGTTGAAGATGTTCGGGTCTTGCAGCGAAAACATCTGCGCCGTCTGAAACGCACTCATCTTTTTATGCGGCGAGAGCATGAACACGCGCACGCCGGTCTTGCCGCGCATGGCATATTCGGCGGCGCTGCCGGTATCGCCCGACGTTGCACCGAGAATGTTGAGCGTTTCGCCGTGCTTTTCCAATGCGTACTCGAAGAGATTGCCGAGTAGTTGCATTGCCATGTCTTTGAAGGCGAGCGTCGGACCGTTCGACAGTTCGAGCAACGACAGCGGCGTGCCGTTCTCCACGCCCAGCGTCTTCAGCGGCGTGATCTGCGCGGCGCTTTCTTCGTGGCGCACGTTGCTGTAGACCTGCGCGACGTAAGTCTTGCGCGTGAGCGAACGCAGGTCGTCGGCGGGAATGTCATCGCTGAATTTCGACAGCACTTCGAAGGCGAGATCCGCATACGACAGCGTGCGCCAGCGCGCGAGTTCATCGGCCGATACGCGCGGATATTCCGCCGGCAGATACAGACCGCCGTCCTTCGCGAGACCGCCGAGCAAGATGTCCGAGAACGTGTGGCGCTCGTTCGAGCCGGCGCCGCGCGTCGAGATGTAGTTCATGTCGCGTTCCTGTGCTTAATTCAGCGTTGCCATGCGCAGTTTCGTCACCTTGGAGACGACCGTGGAAAGCGCTTCGATCTGGGCGATCGCCGCGTTCGCGTTCTTTTCCACCGTCTCGTGCGTGATGAGGATGATGTCCGTCTCGCCCTTGTGCTCGCCGCCGACGTCTTCCGATTCCTTCTGCAGCAACGCGTCGATGGAGATGCCCTTGTCCGCGAGAATGCGCGTGATGTTGGCAAGCACGCCCGTCACGTCGGCGACACGCAAACGCAAGTAATAGCCGCTCGTCACTTCGTCGATTGGCAAGATGGGCGTGTTCGCCAGACTGCCCGGCTGGAAGGCCAGATGCGGCACGCGATGCTCCGGGTCGGCCGTATGCAGACGCGTGACATCCACGAGATCGGCGACCACGGCCGACGCCGTCGGCTCCGCGCCCGCGCCCTTGCCGTAGTAGAGCGTGGTGCCGACCGCATCGCCATGCACGACGACCGCGTTCATCGCGCCTTCGACGTTGGCGAGCAGACGCTTGGCCGGCACCAGCGTGGGGTGCGTGCGCAACTCGATGCCCTTCTCCGTGCGCCGCGCGATGCCGAGCAGCTTGATGCGATAGCCGAGATCCTCCGCGTAACGAATGTCGATGGCCGCGAGCTTGCTGATGCCTTCCACGTACGCGCGGTCGAACTGCACCGGCACGCCGAACGCGATCGCGCTCATGATCGTGACCTTGTGCGCGGCGTCGACGCCTTCGATGTCGAAAGTGGGATCGGCCTCCGCGTAACCCAGATCTTGCGCGCCCTTCAACGCGGTCGCGAAGTCCAGCCCGCGGTCACGCATCTCCGAAAGAATGTAGTTCGTCGTGCCGTTGATGATGCCCGCGATATATTCGATACGGTTCGCGCTCAGGCCCTCGCGAAGCGCCTTGATGATTGGAATGCCGCCCGCCACCGCTGCTTCGAACGCAACCATCACGCCCTTTGCGTGCGCGGCTTCGAAAATCTCCGTGCCGTGCACCGCGAGCAGTGCCTTGTTCGCCGTGACCACGTGCTTGCCGTTGGCGATGGCGCGCAGCACCAATTCGCGCGCGAAGCCCGTGCCGCCGATCATTTCGCAAACGATGGATATCGCCGGGTCGTCGACGACGGCGAGGAAGTCGTCGGTGACCGCCACGTCCGCTGCCGCTTGCACCTTCGACGGTGTACGCACGGCAATGCGCGTGATCTCGATGCCTCGTCCCGCGCGGCGCCTGATTTCTTCCTGATTGCGGCGCAGCACCGTGAAGGTGCCGCTGCCAACCGTGCCGAAGCCCAACAGTCCTACTTTGATCGGTTCCATACAGCGTGAGTCTTCTAAGAAAAGTTAAGCGGAGTGACGTTTGCGATAGCCGTCGAGAAAGCGCGCGATGCGGTTGATCGAGTCGGCCAGATCGTCGAGGTTCGGCAGGAAGACCACGCGGAAGTGATCCGGCGTCGGCCAGTTGAAGCCCGTGCCTTGCACGAGCAGCACGCGTTCTTCGAGGAGCAGGTCGGTGATGAATTGCTGATCGTTTTCGATCGGGTACATCTTGGGATCGAGCTTCGGGAACATATACAGCGCGGCCTGCGGTTTCACGCACGTGACGCCCGGAATGGCCGTGAGCATGTCATAGGCGAGCTCGCGCTGTTTGAACAGCCGCCCGCCCGGCACGATCAGGTCGTTGATGCTCTGATAACCGCCGAGCGCCGTCTGGATGGCGTATTGGCCAGGCACGTTCGGGCACAAGCGCATGGACGCGAGAATGCCCAGACCTTCGAGATAGTCTTTCGCGCGACGGCGATTTTCCTCGATGAGGCCCGACACGGCCATCCAGCCCGCGCGATAACCGCACGAACGGTAGCTCTTCGAGAGACTGTTGAACGTGACGGTGAGCACGTCCTCGGAAAGCGCGGCCATGGACGTGTGCGTCATGCCGTCGTAGACGATCTTGTCGTAGACCTCGTCCGCGAAAATGATCAGGCCGTGTTCGCGCGCAATGTCGATCAGTTCGAGCAGCAGTTCGTCCGAATACAGCGCGCCCGTCGGATTGTTTGGGTTGATGACGACGAGCGCCTTGGTGTTGGCGGTGATCTTCGAGCGGATGTCGTCGAGATCGGGCATCCAGCCATTGCCTTCGTCGCACATGTAGTGACGCGGCGTGCCGGCCGAAAGACTTACCGCGGCCGTCCAGAGCGGATAGTCGGGCGCGGGCAGCAACACCTCGTCGCCATCGTTCAGAAGCGCCTGCATGGCCATGACGATGAGTTCCGACGCGCCGTTGCCGATGAAAATGTCGTCGAGCGTCACGCCCGTCACGCCCTTTTGCTGCGTGTAATGCATGATCGCCTTGCGCGCGGCGAATACGCCCTTCGAATCCGAATAGCCCGACGAACCCGGCAGATTGCGGATCATGTCCTGAATGATTTCGTCCGGCGCTTCGAAACCGAACGGCGCCAGATTGCCGATATTGAGCTTGATGATGCGATGCCCTTCTTCTTCGAGACGCTTCGCGTGTTCGAGCACGGGCCCGCGAATGTCGTAGCAGACGTTTTGCAGCTTGTTGGATTTGAGAATCGGTTTCACGGGCGCGGCTCTTGTGTTTGGGCTGTCTGGTGGATTCGTTTTTAAGGATTCGTTCTGGCGTTCTGTCGTTTCGGCGTTTCGATGCAGCAGGTGCCTCGGTCGATGCTCCGGCGGTTCGTGTCCGCTTCCGGAACGCGCACGCGAAGCGGGATGACACGAAGTGACGCGGGATGGCGACGAGCTGCGGCAGACTACGGCATGTTACTGGACTGCCGCCGCTTCTCGGGATTTCGAACCCTGGGCGAGGAACACCGCGCCGGATAGGGGCGCAGGCGTAACGGGTACGGATTGCGTGTCGAAGGCGGCTTTTGGCGGCACGCGAGCGCAACGGGGGCCGCACGAGCGGTCCGCGCGGCTGGAAAGTTATAATTTACTGATTATGGCCCGGTTCCGCAATGCACCAAACACTGGCGCGAAGCGCCTTTTGGTGCGTTTTCCGCCGCCTTCTCGCGCTTTTTTCAGCCGCGTTCGGCGGATGTCGGGTTTCACTCCTTTCCTTGCCGGACCATCGTTTTGAAACTTCATCAAGACTCCAGCGGCGCGCTCAACACCATCACGAGCTACGGAGACGACTTCGTCGCAATCAATCTCGAACGCCATGAGGGCAGCGTGATCGTCATGCCCGAGGCGCCCGTCGTCAAATGGCCGGTGGCATCGTTCGACGCGCTCGCGCCCGAGCATTTCGAGGAACTCGTGAAAGCCGCGCCCGAAGTGGTCATCTTCGGCAGCGGTTCCAGATTGCGCTTTCCGCATCCGCGGCTCACGGCGGCGTTGACCAAGCATCGTATTGGCGTGGAAACGATGGATATCGGCGCTGCCTGCCGCACCTACAACATATTGATGTCCGAAGGCCGGCGCGTGGCCGCCGCACTGCTGATCGAGGAATGAGCGGAAACTAAGGCTCGGCTAAGGATGCGCCGCAATACTTCGGCGACAGGCGCCTCTTTGGCGCACGCGCTGGCGTCGCGACGCCCGGCGTGCGCCAATTTGACGAATCCGGCCTGGCAGTGCGATACACTCCCGCCCGGCGAACGTTGCGCCGAGCCTGAAAGGCGGTAACACGGCGTGCGCCACGGCCAGTCCGGCGCTCATGCGAGCCTGCACGCAAGCGACGGCTTCGCGCCCCGCGCGGCCGGTTGCGCCACTCATTCACAAGCGCCGCGCATGGCGGCATCGAACAGGTCGACTTCATGAACGATACGCCTTCGCGGCTACCGCTCACGCGTCTCTCACTCATTCTTCTCGTCGTCGCGCTGGCCGTCATCTGGTTCGGGCCGCTCGGGCTCAGGCATCTCGTGCCGAGCGACGAGGGCCGCTACGCCGAAATGGCGCGCGAAATGTTCGTCACCGGCGACTGGATCACCCCGCGCTACAACGGCTACAAATACTTCGAGAAACCGCCGCTGCAGACCTGGGCGAACGCGCTGACCTTTGCGTGGTTCGGCGTCGGCGAATGGCAGGCGCGGTTCTATACGGCGCTTTGCGGCTTCGCGGGCGTGCTGATGGTCGGCTACACGGGCGCGCGGGTCTTCAACGCGATGACGGGCTTCGCGGCCGCCGTGATTCTCGCGACCTGCCCGTACTGGAACCTGATGGGCCACTTCAACACGCTCGACATGGGCCTGTCGTTCTGGATGGGGCTCACGCTCTGCGCGCTTTTGCTCGCGCAACGCCCAGGGCTGGCCGTGCGCGAGGTGCGGCTCTGGATGTGGCTTTGCTGGGCGGCGATGGGCGCGGCCATGCTCTCCAAGGGGCTCGTCGGCGTAATCCTGCCGGGCGCGGTGCTGATCATCTACTCGCTCGTGGCGCGCGACTGGGCGCTCTGGAAGCGGCTTTATATCGGCAGCGGGCTGATCGTGTTCCTGATCGTCGTCGCGCCGTGGTTCGTGCTCGTGCAGATGAAGAACCCCGAGTTCTTCAATTTCTTCTTCATCGTGCAGCAGTTCAAGCGCTATCTGACGCCCGAGCAGAACCGTCCCGGACCGTTCTATTACTTCGTGCCGGTGCTCATCGTCGGCTTTCTGCCGTGGCTGTCGATCGCGTTCCAGAGCGTGCGCCACGGTCTCAAGACGCCGCGCCAGCCCAACGGCTTCGCGCCCGTGACCATGCTGCTCGTCTGGTCCGCGTTCATTTTTCTGTTCTTCAGCGCCTCGCATTCGAAGCTGCTGTCCTATGTCTTGCCGATTGCACCGGCGCTCGCGCTCGTCTTCGGGCTTTATCTGCCGTCGCTGACGAAGCCGCGTTATCGCATGCATCTGATCGGCTATGCGGTGTTCCTGATCGCCGCGGCGTTCGGCGCGATCTTCATCGGCCGGGCGGGCAGCGCGAATACGCCCAATGCGCTGTATCGCGCGTTCCAGATATGGGTTTATGCGGGACTGGCGGTGGCGTTCGTCGTGACGCTCGCGGCGCTCTGGCTCAATCGCCGGAACGTGCTTGCGGGCGCGGCAGGGCTGGGCGCGGCGTGGCTGCTGCTCGGTACCATCGCGGGAACGGGTCACGACGTTTTCGGCACCGACAGCTCGGGCGTCAAGCTCGTGCCAGCCGTGAAAGCCGCGATGGCGAAACTCCCGCCCGGCACGCCCTTTTACTCGATCGCCAAGCTCGATCACACCATGCCGTTCTATCTCGATCAGCCGATGATCATGGTGCAGGAAGCCGACGAACTCACCTTCGGCGTGCAGACGGAGCCGCGGAAGTGGGTGCCGAGCATCGACCAATGGGTCAAGCTTTGGGACTCGCAACCGTATGCGCTCGCGCTGATGCCGCCTGGCCGCTACGACGACCTCGCCGCCCGCCATGTGCCGATGCAGGTCATCGCCCGCGACGCGCGCCGTGTGATCGTCGAGAAACCGCAACCGTGATGGCGCACTCTGCCACCTCGCGCGGCACCACGTCTGACACAGTGCGTGCCACGCGCGCAAACGGATTGCACGACCGTTCGGCCAACCCCGTTGTGGCGGCCCGGCTTTTTCCTTATCGTGTGAGACCAGCAAGACCGTCGGCACGATCAACCAGGCGCCAACCCGCGACTAATCCGCAATGAATCCGATTTCCTTCGCTTGTATCCTCATCGGCGTATTGTTGAACGCGTGCGCGCAGTTGCTGCTGAAGGCGGGCGTCAACGCCGTCGGGCATTTCGAACTCACGGCGAGCAACATTCTGCCGGTCGGTTTCAGGATCGCGACGCAATGGCCGATCATCGGCGGCCTTGCCTGCTATGTGCTGAGCGTGGGCGTGTGGATCGTCGGCCTGTCGCGCGTGGATGTGTCGATCGCCTATCCGATGCTCTCGCTCGGCTATGTCGTCAACGCCTTCGCGGCATGGTATTTGTTCGGCGAGGTGCTCTCGCTGCAGCGGCTGATCGGCATCGGCATCATTCTGCTCGGCGTGGTCGTGCTGGCGCGCGGTTAGGCGCCGCGACCGGCGTTGAATTCACTCGTGCCGCCAATACATCAGATCAACTCCATTTTCTTAAGCAAATAGTCCATGACTCAGACATCGCGGCCGTTCCTGCCCTTCGTCAAGCCCGACATCGATGAAGAAACCATTCAGGGCGTCGCCGACGTGCTGCGTTCCGGCTGGATCACGACGGGCCCGCAGAACCAGCAGTTCGAGGCGGAATTGTCGGCGTTCGTCGGCGGCAGGCCGGTGCGCGCGTTCAACTCAGGCACCTGCACGATGGAAATCGGCCTGCGAATTGCAGGCGTCGGCGCGGGCGACGAAGTCATCACGACGGCGATGACTTGGGTATCGACGGCGAACGTCATCATCGAAGTCGGCGCCACGCCGGTTTTGGTCGATATCGACTCGGCCAAGCGCAACATGGACCTGAACTTGCTGGAACGCGCCATCACGCCGCGCACGAAGGCGATCATGCCGGTGTTTCTGGGCGGCCTGCCGGTGGATATGGACCGGCTTTACGCCATCGCGCGCGCCCACAAGTTGCGCGTGATCGAAGACGCGGCGCAGGCGTTCGGTTCGAGCTGGAACGGCAAGCGCATCGGCGCGTTCGGCGATCTCGTTTCGT
Source organism: Caballeronia sp. GAWG2-1 (assembly GCF_023631405.1). Lineage (NCBI taxonomy): Bacteria > Pseudomonadati > Pseudomonadota > Betaproteobacteria > Burkholderiales > Burkholderiaceae > Caballeronia > Caballeronia sp. GAWG2-1. Next base: position 43,013 of record NZ_JALQDD010000009.1, on the reverse strand, counting down.
TCAGCTTTCACGCGAACAAGAACGTGACGTCGATCGAAGGCGGCGCGCTCGTCTTGAACGACGAGGACGAAGCCGAACTCGCGCGGAAGTATCGCCTGCAGGGCATCACGCGCACGGGTTTCGACGGCATGGACTGCGACGTGCTCGGCGGCAAGTACAACCTGACGGATGTGGCGGCGCGCGTGGGTCTCGGGTCGCTGCGCAAGGTGGAAAGCATCACGCAACGGCGGCGCGAACTGGCGCAGCTTTACTTCGATGCGTTCGACGGCGGCGCGGCCGTGAAACTCGGTTTAGGCTTGCCGCCGCGCAACTTTAAGGACAGTAACTGGCACATGTTTCAGGTCACGCTGCCGCTCGATCAACTGAATCTCACGCGCGCGCAGTTCATGGGCGAGCTGAAGGAGCGCGGCATCGGCACCGGCGTGCACTATCCGGCCCTGCATTTGTTCACGCTGTATCGCGAGCGCGGCTTCAAGGAAGGCATGTTCCCGCACGCGGAGCACTTCGGCGCATCCAACGTGACGTTGCCGCTTTTCCCGCAAATGAGCGCGGAGGACATCGCGCACGTGGTCACTTCCATCGACGAGATCTGTGCGCAGCACGCCAGACTGCATGCCTAACAAGGACACCCAGCGCAACATGAGTCATACGGATTTCGCGGCGACGGCACCCGAGGTAACGGTCGTCATTCCGGTCTACAACGAGGAAGCCGGCCTCGCCGCCCTCTTTGAGCGCCTTTATCCGGCGCTCGATGCGCTCGACGCATCGTACGAGGTGATCTTCATCAACGACGGCAGCCGCGACAAGTCGGCCGCGCTGCTCGCGCAGCAGTTCCACGTGCGTCCGGACACCACGCGCGTGATCCTGCTCAACGGCAACTATGGTCAGCACATGGCGATTCTCGCGGGCTTCGAGCAATCGCGCGGCGAGATCGTCGTCACGCTCGACGCCGACTTGCAGAATCCGCCCGAGGAAATCGCCAAGCTCGTCGAAAAGATGCGTGAAGGCTACGATTACGTCGGCACCATTCGCGAACAACGGCAGGACAGCCTGTGGCGCAAAAAGGCATCGCTTGCCATGAACCGTCTGCGCGAGCGCATCACCAAGATTCGCATGACGGATCAGGGCTGCATGTTGCGCGCGTACAGCCGGCATATCATCGACACGATCAACCGCTGCGGCGAAATCAACACGTTCATTCCGGCGCTTGCCTACACCTTCGCACAGAACCCGATCGAAGTGGGCGTGGCGCACGAAGAGCGCTTCGCGGGCGAATCCAAGTACTCGCTTTATAGCCTCATCCGGCTGAACTTCGACCTCGTGACGGGCTTTTCGGTCGTGCCGTTGCAATGGCTGTCGTTCATCGGCGTGATCCTTTCGGTCGGATCGGCGGGCCTGTTCCTGCTGCTGTTGATACGCCGCTTTATGTTCGGCGCGGAAGTTCAGGGCGTGTTCACGCTCTTCGCCATCACGTTTTTCATGCTCGGCGTGATCATCTTCGCGCTCGGCCTGCTCGGCGAATATATCGGCCGGATCTATCAGCAAGTGCGCGCGCGTCCGCGCTATCTCGTGCAGACCATCCTTGAGCAGCGCGACGGCCTGCCCACGGCCAGCCAGCCGCGCCAGCAAGTGATCCATCTGGCGGTCGCCGATCGCGAGGACGAAGGCCGATGAAGCCGCGCGCCGTCGTATTCGCTTATCACAATGTCGGCGTGCGCTGCCTGCAGGTGCTGCTCGCGCGCGGCGTCGACGTGCGGCTCGTCGTGACGCACGAGGACAGCGCAAGCGAGAACATCTGGTTCGGCAGCGTGGCGCAGGTCGCGGCGGAACATGGCATCGACGTGATCACGCCCGCCGATCCCGAAGCGCCCGACGTGCACGACGCAGTCGCCCGCGCCGCGCCGGAATTCATCTTCTCGTTCTACTACCGGCACATGCTGCCCGTGACGCTGCTCGCGTTGGCCAGGCGCGGCGCGTACAACATGCATGGCTCGCTGTTGCCGAAATATCGCGGCCGCGTGCCGACCAACTGGGCGGTGCTCAACGGCGAAACCGAAAGTGGCGCGACGCTGCACGAAATGGCCGAAAAGCCCGACGCCGGCGCGATCCTCGCGCAGACGTCCGTGCCTATCCTGCCGGATGACACCGCCGCTCAGGTCTTCGACAAAACCGTGGTCGCCGCCGAGCAAACGCTCTGGCGCGTACTGCCCGCCCTGCTTGCCGGCGAAGCGCCGCGTCTGCCGAACGATCTCGCCGCCGGCAGCTACTACGGCGGGCGCAAACCGGAAGATGGCCGCATCGACTGGACGGCGAACGCACAACGCGTCTACAACCTGATTCGCGCGGTGGCGCCGCCCTATCCCGGCGCGTTCACGGACATGGGCGGCGAGCGCTTCATCGTCGCGCGGGCGCGGCTCGTTCCTGAAACCGGTGCGCCCGGCGTTACGCGCGAGCGGCTCGCCGCGCTCAGGGATTTGCCCTGCGGCCTGACGCTGGCGGATAATGCGCTGTTTGGCGTCTGCGGCGATGGCCGCGTCGTCGCCGTGCACGAGTTGCGTCATCGGCCATTGAATGCCGAAGCGCAGCCCGTGGGCGAGGAGCGCACCGTCGAACCCGCCGAATTCGGCCGAATCATTCAATCCTCTCGTCATTCATGAAAAAAGTTCTCATCCTGGGTGTCAATGGCTTCATCGGCCATCACCTTTCCAAGCGCATCCTCGAAACGACCGACTGGGAAGTCTTCGGGATGGACATGCAAACCGATCGCCTGGGCGACCTCGCGAATCACGAGCGGATGCATTTCTTCGAAGGCGACATCACCATCAACAAGGAGTGGGTCGAGTATCACGTCAAGAAGTGCGACGTGATTCTGCCGCTCGTCGCCATTGCCACGCCCGCGACCTACGTGAAGCAGCCGCTGCGCGTGTTCGAACTGGACTTCGAGGCCAACCTGCCAATCGTGCGGTCGGCGGTCAAGTACGGCAAGCACCTCGTGTTTCCGTCGACCTCCGAGGTGTACGGCATGTGCGCCGACGAGCAGTTCGATCCGGAGAACTCCACACTCTCCTACGGCCCCATCAACAAGCCGCGCTGGATCTACGCCTGCTCGAAGCAGTTGATGGACCGCGTGATCTGGGGTTACGGCATGGAAGGCCTCAACTTCACGCTGTTCCGCCCGTTCAACTGGATCGGCCCGGGCCTCGACTCCATCTACACCGCGAAGGAAGGTTCGTCGCGCGTGGTCACGCAGTTCCTGGGACACATCGTGCGCGGCGAGAACATCAGCCTCGTCGATGGCGGCGCGCAAAAGCGTGCGTTCACGGATATCGACGACGGCATCGGCGCGCTGATGAAGATCATCGAAAACAAGGACGGCATGGCGTCGGGCAAGATCTACAACATCGGCAATCCGGTCAACAACTTCTCAGTGCGCGAACTCGCGCACAAGATGCTTGCGCTCGCCGCCGAGTATCCCGAGTACGCGGAGACCGCGAAGAAGGTGCAGCTCGTCGAGACTTCGTCGGGCGCGTACTACGGCGCGGGCTATCAGGACGTGCAGAACCGCGTGCCGAAGATCGACAACACCATGCAGGAACTGGACTGGAAGCCGGAAGCGAGCATGGACGACGCGCTGCGCAAGATTTTCGAAGCGTATCGCACGCTCGTCGGCGAAGCTCGCGCGCTCGTCGAGCAGTCTTAAGGAACGGCGCGTGGCCCGTATCGTTCTCAAGATCGACGTCGACACCCTGCGCGGCACGCGCGAAGGCGTGCCCAATCTCGGCAGATTGCTCGACAAATACAGCGCCCGCGCGACGTTTCTGTTCAGCCTCGGGCCGGATCACACCGGCTGGGCGCTGCGCCGCGTATTCCGGCCGGGCTTTCTCAAGAAGGTGTCGCGCACGTCTGTCGTCGAGCATTACGGTGTGAAGACGCTGATGTACGGCGTACTGCTGCCAGGGCCGGATATCGGCCGCGAGGCGAAGGCCGAAATGCGCGCCATCCACGAAGCCGGGTTCGAATGCGGCATCCATACGTGGGATCACGTTTACTGGCAGGACAACGTGCGCGCGCGCGATCAGGCGTGGACCGTGTCGCAGATGCAGCAAAGCCATGCGCGCTTCATCGAGATTTTCGGCGCGCCGCCCGTCACGCACGGCGCGGCGGGCTGGCAGATGAACGGCTACGCGTTCGAACAGATCGACGCCTGGGGCATGCGCTACGCATCCGACGGGCGCGGCCATACGCCGTATATTCCAGTGCTCAATGGCCGCACGCTCGATCACATTCAGATGCCGACCACCCTGCCGACCCTCGATGAGATCCTCGGCGTCGATGGTGTCGACACGACCAACGTGGCCGCGCATCTCTTGCGTCACACGCAGAACAATCCGCGCGACCAGGTTTTCACGCTGCACGCCGAACTCGAAGGCCAGAAGCTCGCGCCGGTGTTCGAGCAACTGCTGGCGGGCTGGCGCGCGCAGGGACACAGCTTCGCCACGATGGGCGACTATCATGCGACGCTGGACCGCGCTTCCCTGCCCACGTACCCTGTCACGTGGGGCGAGATCCCTGGCCGCGCCGGCGAATTGATCGTTCAGCCGGGCTGATCCGCTTCTGCTTGCTAGTCCCTCTGCTTCAAATAAACAACATCTGACCAAGGTTGGGCTACGCGCCCGACCCTGGCCGACAAAGGAGAAACTTCGTGTCAGTCGCAGTCGATCAGCCCGTTCCCGACTTCACCGCACCTGCCACCGGCGGCGAGTTCACGCTCTCGAACCTGCGCGGCAAGAAAGTCGTGCTGTTCTTTTATCCCAAGGACAACACGCCCGGCTGCACGACGGAAAGCCTGCAATTTCGCGACTACTACGATCAATTCCAGGCCGCTGGCGCGGAAGTGGTTGGCATCTCGCGCGACAGCGTGAGATCGCACGACAACTTCAAGGCCAAACTGGAGCTGCCGTACACGCTGGTATCGGACGCCGACGAAGCCATCTGCTCGCTTTTCGATGTCATCAAAATGAAAAAGATGTATGGCAAGGAAGTGCGCGGTGTCGAGCGTTCCACGTTTCTGCTCGATGCAAAAGGCGTGCTGCGCCGCGAGTTTCGAGGCATCAAGGTGCCGGGGCACGTCGAGGCCATCGTCGAGGCTGTACAAGCAATTTGAGGCGCGCTATATTGGTCCGCAATGAGCGCCTGTCAACCCCATGACCTTCTACCGAGCGAAAGCTGCCGTACGCCTTTAGGCGCAATCGGCAGGAGCCCGGGCTATGCGAGGCATCTACGGCGGTACAGCGCACCAGACTCGAAGTCAGCCGCTGGTTCCGGTAGTCGGGACGGCGGCTTTTTTATTGGCGTCGCGCGAATGCCACAGTCGGCCACGAGGTTTTCCGGACCTTCGCACAACACCAGTGGACGCACACTCAAGGAGCAGATCGAAACTTAGGCGAACCGGCGTTTTCGACAAACGAAGCGCGCCGCCGGACGCAGACTGCGAACCACGATTCGCTGCGAGGGCGAACGAGCAGAATGCGACAGGCGGCGCGCAATATACGACCCGATTCCTTTCGAGGGAACACCATGCCTTTGCCTACCGCCCCGGCCAAGCTCGGCCATCTCCTCCCGGCTGAGGAATACAAAGCCAAAGCCCGGCCGTCGAAGCAGAAGAAACAGACGTCGTCATCCGGCGACGAGGAAAACGGCGCGGTCCAGACCGTCGCCGCCGAGCGTCCCGCGGCGAATGCCGCGCATACGCTGCGTTCCATCGCGAGCGAGGTGCTGACCCAGATTCCGCTCGAAGCGCCGAGCGAAGCCGTCATGCCCGCCGCGCCCGCACCCGCCACGCGCGCACGCCGCACCAAACAGACCGCCGCGCTCCTGCAGCCGGCGCCGAACGCGCGTCAGGCAGCCGATGAAGCCGCGCCCGCAACGCCTGCCGAACCCGCCGCGCGCGAAGCCCGTACCGGCCGCGCGGATGCACCCGTCGCGCCCGCGGCCACGACCGCCGCGCGCGCCGCGAAAGAGCCGGCCGCGCAGAACAAACGCCGTCAGCGCGGCGTGCAGGAAGCCGAATTGCACAAGCTTTTCGTGCTCGATACCAACGTGCTGATGCACGATCCGAGCTCGCTCTTCCGCTTCGAGGAGCACGACGTCTATCTGCCGATGATGACGCTCGAAGAACTCGACAATCACAAGAAGGGCATGTCGGAAGTCGCGCGCAATGCGCGTCAGGTGAGTCGCACGCTCGACGCGCTCGTCGCGCACGCGGGCGAGATGTCGGCGGGGCTGCCGCTCGCCGCGCAGGGTAATCGCGACGCGCTCGGACGGCTCTACTTCCAGACGACGCTCACCGATATCGAACCGGTCGAAGGCTTGCCTGTCGGCAAGGCGGACAACCAGATTCTCGGCGTCGTGCGCGCGTTGCAGAAAGAGCGCCCGGACCGACAGGTCGTGCTGGTGTCGAAAGACATCAACATGCGTATCAAGGCGCATGCGCTCGGCTTGCCCGCCGAAGACTACTTCAACGATCAGGTTCTCGAAGACAAGGACCTGCTCTATTCGGGCGTACGCGCGCTGCCGCAGGACTTCTGGACCAAGCACGCCAAGGGCATGGAGAGCTGGCAGGACACGAAAACCGGCACCACGTATTACCGCGTGACTGGTCCGCTGTGTTCGTCGATGCTCGTCAACGAGTTCGTCTATCTGGAGCCGCAGAACGGCGAGCCCTCGTTCCATGCGGTGGTGCGCGAGTTGAACGGCAAGACGGCGCTCTTGCAGACGCTGCGCGACTACGGCCATCACAAGAACAACGTGTGGGGCATCACGGCGCGCAATCGCGAGCAGAACTTCGCGCTCAACTTGCTGATGAACCCGGAGGTCGATTTCGTCACCCTGCTCGGTCAGGCCGGCACCGGCAAGACGCTCATGGCGCTTGCCGCCGGCTTGGCGCAAGTGCTCGACGACAAGCGCTACAACGAAATCATCGTGACGCGCGCGACCGTGCCGGTGGGCGAGGACATCGGCTTTTTGCCGGGCACCGAGGAAGAGAAGATGCAGCCGTGGATGGGCGCATTCGACGACAACCTCGAAGTCCTGCAGAAAACCGACGATGCCGCCGGCGAATGGGGCCGCGCGGCGACGCAAGAACTGATTCGCTCGCGTCTCAAGGTGAAGAGCATGAACTTCATGCGCGGCCGGACGTTCGTGGATAAGTACGTGATCATCGACGAGGCGCAGAATCTCACGCCCAAGCAGATGAAGACGCTCGTCACGCGCGCGGGTCCGGGCACGAAGATCATTTGCCTGGGCAATATCGCGCAGATCGACACGCCTTATCTGACTGAAGGCAGTTCCGGCCTGACGTACGTGGTGGATCGCTTCAAGGGATGGACGCATAGCGGCCATGTGACGCTTGCGCGCGGCGAGCGCTCGCGTCTGGCGGATTACGCGTCGGATATTTTGTAAGCGCTTTTGACTTGACGAAACGGCCCGGTGAAGCGATTCGCCGGGCCGTTTCTATTCGTCCGATCGTTTCGCCACTGCAACACTTACGACGCAAACTTCATGTGATGTCTCAGGAAAACTTGCCGCACGTCCGTTCGGCGGTCTAGTATCGACAGACTGCCCTCTTTTGGCGAGATGCTGCTCGCCGTCTGCAATGCGTCGAATCTGGCTGCCGCTTCTTGTCTCCGTTCTGCTCGCCGCGTGTGGAAGCGTGCCGCAGGAGAGCGCGCGCAAGCCGGCGGCATCGTCGACAGCCGCGAATCGCACGTACAAGCCGCCTCCTGGTTTCCCGACTTTCGTCGACCATAGCGTCGGGCGCGAGGAAATCTCGATTCAGGCGATGGCGCTCGTGGGTGTGCCGTATCGATGGGGTGGGAATACGCCGGAAGCGGGCTTCGATTGCAGCGGACTCGTACGCTACGTGGTGGATCGCGCGGCGTCGGTGAATCTGCCGCGAACGACCGCCGAGATGAGCGGGCGCGGGGAATCGATCGAGCCGGACGGCGTTGCGCCCGGCGATCTGATTTTCTTCAACACGACGGGGCGGGCGCATTCGCATGTCGGGATTTATGTCGGCAAGTTGCGGTTCGTGAATGCGCCGTCGACGGGCGGGACGGTCCGGCTCGATTATTTGACCAATCCTTATTGGGCAAAGCGTTTCGACGGAATCCGGCGCGTTGCGCCGCCGAAGAGCGGGCCCGCGCCTTTCGATGCGCCGACGTACTTGGCGTCGCCTGCTGGATCTGACGTGCCGACGGCGGCGGGTGCGAGCGCTCAGGCTTCGGCTAATGGACGGTTATCTTCGACGCCTACCGATTCATATGCTCGGGAAAGCGCGGCGGGGACGAGTAACGAGGCATATCAACCGCCTGTATCGGCATTGAATGCGGGGGAACGGCGAAGCACGGTGACCAATGCCGCACGATCCAACGCCGATGCGTTCGAGCCGCCGCCATCCAGTTTGAGTGCGGCGCAGCGGCAGGCGCTTGCGGCCGGCGCGACGGCCAGTTCCGCGCGATCGAATGCCGATGATTTCGAGCCGCTCCCATCGACCTTGACAGCGGCGCAGCGGCAGGCACTCGCGGCTACCCGTACTGCACAATCCAGTACCGATGCCTTCGAGCCGCCGCCACCTACTTTGAGCGCGGCGCAGCGTCAAGCGGTTGCGGCAGGTGCAACCACCGATACCGCACGATCCAGCGCCGACGCCTTCGAACCTCCGCCGCCCGCCTTGAGCGCCGCACAACGCCAAGCCCGCCTTGCCGGTGCAATCGCGCCATCCGCGGTGGCAGGCTCGGCAAACGCTTCCCCCGATCCCATCCAAGCCGCCGCTGACGCCTTCGAACCGCCGCCGCCGACATCGAACGCCGCACGCAAGCAAGCGCGCGCGGCGCAGGCAACGAGCGATCCCGCCGATCCGCCCGCGCACGTCATCCGCGCATCGACCGGCTCGCTTACCGCGCCGCGTCCGAACCAAGCTGACGATCCCATCGCGCGCTTCGCCACCGGCAGCAACTGAGACTTACACGAGATTCAAGGCGCGCGGCCGCGTCCCGAACACCGACTTTGAGGCCGGAATCTCTTCGTCGCGCTGTTCGCGTCTGCCGTTTTGTTCTGTCCGCGTTGCCCTATATCGCCGGATTTAGGCTTTATGGATAGAAATAGCGCTTCGGTTACGGCAACGCCGCGCGCGGCTCAAGCGCTTCCGATACATATCGAACCGAGCGAAACGCAACTCCATCGCCATCCACAGTCGTCGCCCCTCTCTGCTATCGTGACTAGATCCCGCCGCGACAGGCGGCGCAATCAGAAGGAGCCAATCACCATGGACTTGGGTCTTGCCGGGAAAGTCGTCCTGATCACGGGCGGCAGCAAGGGAATCGGTTTCGCATGCGCGAAAGCCTTTGCAAGCGAAGGCGCAAAAGTCGCGATCGTCTCGCGCGATGCCGCCAACCTCGCGCGCGCCCGCGAACAACTCGCGAAAGAAGGTCATCACGTGCATCTCGCCCGCGCCGATCTGCACGAAGCGCACAGCGCCGAAGATGTCGTCGAGGAAGCGAGCGCCGCGCTCGGCCCCATCGACATCCTGATCAACAGCGCCGGCGCCGCGCGCCGGTACGATCCCGACACGCTCGACGCTGCCGCGTATAAAGCCGCGATGGACGCGAAATACTTCTCCTACGTCTATCCGCAGCAAGTGGTGCTAAAGCGCATGGCCGAACGCTTGCGCGGCGATCCGAACATCGAGCCGGGCGCGATCGTGAATATCGTCGGCATGGGCGGGAAAATCGCATCGGACATTCATATCGCGGGCGGCGCGGCCAATGCGGCGCTCATGCTCAATACCGTCGGCCTTGCGCATCACTATGCCAAGCTCGGCATTCGCATCAACGCGATCAATCCGGGATCGACGCTCACCGAACGCGTCGAGGAAGCCCTCGCGCTCGAAGCCGAACGGCAAGGCACGACACGCGACGCCGTGCTCGCCGAGAGCCAGTCGAAGGTGCCGCTAGGCCGCTACGCGAAACCCGAGGAAATCGCCGACGTCGCGCTGTTCCTGGCGAGCCGTCGCGCGAGTTATGTATCGGGCGCAATCATTCCGATGGACGGAGTGTCGTCGCCGATCATCTGAGAGCGACGCCGCCGAGCGCGGCAATCGATTTGCGACAGATGCAAAACGGCCCCGTCGTGAACGGGGCCGCTGAAGAAACCGGCTACAAGATACGGTGGCCGATCCACCAACCGACCGCCGCGAGCACCGCGGATGCCGGAATAGTCAAGATCCACGCCCACACGATATTTCCCGCGACGCCCCAGCGCACCGCGCTGAATTTCTGGGTCGCGCCCACACCGACGATGGCGCCCGTGATCGTATGCGTGGTGGACACTGGAATGCCGAGGAACGATGCGACGAAGAGCGTGATCGCCCCGCCCGTTTCCGCGCAAAAACCACCGACGGGCTTGAGCTTGGTGATCTTCTGACCCATGGTGCGCACGATGCGCCAGCCGCCGAACAAAGTGCCAAGACCCATCGACAGGTAACACAAACCGATAACCCAGATAGGCGGCGCATCTGCCGCGGAAGAAGCGTAGCCAGTCGCGATCAGCAGCATCCAGATGATGCCGATGGTCTTCTGCGCGTCATTCCCACCGTGGCCGAGCGAATAGAGCCCGGCGGAAATGAGCTGCAAGCGCCGGAAGCGCCTATCTACCTTCGATGGCGGCGTGCGGAAATACAGCCACGACACGAGCAGCATGAAAAACGAGCCGAGCACGAAGCCGAGCAGCGGCGAAATGAAAATGAACGCGACAGTCTTGAGAAGACCGTCCATGTTGAGCGATCCCCAGCCCGACTTGGCGAGCGCGGCACCGACGAGTCCGCCGATCAGCGCGTGCGACGAGCTAGACGGAATGCCGTAGTGCCATGTGACGATATTCCAGCCGATCGCGCCGACGAGCGCGCCGAAGATCACGTAGTGGTCGACGATATCGGGATCGATCGTTCCCTTGCCGACGGTCGCCGCGACCTTCAGGTGGAAGATGAAATACGCGATGACGTTGAACGCCGCCGCGAAAGCGACCGCTTGTTGCGGCTTGAGCACGCCGGTGGAGACCACCGTGGCGATGGAGTTGGCCGCGTCGTGAAAGCCGTTCATGAAGTCGAACGCGAGCGCGACTATGACGAGCAAGGCGACTGCCCAGATGGCGAGTTGAATCGAATGCATCGGTTGCTTTTGTTTTGACCAGCTGTGAAAAGCGCCGGTTTTGTCCTCTTGACCCGCCGCACGGAGCTTTGATCACGCGCTGGCGGGCATGGCCGGCGTGGTCAGGCGTTTTCCAGAACGATGCCTTCGATGATGTTCGCGACGTCTTCGCACTTGTCGGTGATCGTCTCCAGCAACTCGTAGATGGCCTTCAGCTTGATCAGCGTCTTGACGTCGTCTTCCTCGCGGAAAAGTTTCGACATGGCGGAGCGCAAGACGCGGTCGGCGTCGGATTCCAGGCGGTCGATTTCTTCGCAGATCTTCAGGATTTCGCTCGCGCGCTTCATGTCCGCGAGCAATTCCACAGCCTTCTGCACACGCAGGCACGTCGCCGTGCAGATGTGCGCGAGCTGGCTCGCCTCGGAAGTCACCGCGCGTACGTCGTAGAGCGAAATGGCCGTGGCGACGTCCTCCATCAAGTCGAGGATGTCGTCCATCGTCGTGATGAGCTTGTGGATTTCGTCGCGATCGAGCGGCGTGATGAAAGTCTTGTGCAGCAGATCGATGGTTTCGTGCGTGAGCTTGTCGGCGCGCTTTTCGGCCGTCTGGACGTTCTGCTTGTGGACCTCGGCTTCGTCGAGGTTATCGATCAGCAATTCGAGCTCGCGGCTTGCATCGATGATGCATTTCGCGTGCGCGTTGAAAATCTCGAAGAATTTGCCCTCGGTGGGCATGAAACGACCGAACATGAAAATCCCGAAAAATGGGTCAATGAGACAGACATCAAACCGACATATTGTACCTTCGCCCGGCAGCCCACGCACCGCGCGCGAAGCGCCGCGCGGCGCGTGTCGACACGAAGTCTTGACATCGAGCAGAAGGGATGCGCGCGGCTTCGGGCGTTATTCGCCGTAAAAACTCTGCGCGCCGGCGAAATTGTCGAACTTCGTGTATTGGCCGTGAAAAGTCAGCCGCACGGGCCCGATCGGACCATTACGCTGCTTGCCGATGATGATTTCCGCCGTGCCCTTGTCCGGGCTGTCGGGGTTATAAACTTCGTCGCGGTAGATGAAGAGAATCACGTCCGCGTCCTGCTCGATAGCGCCGGATTCCCGCAAATCCGACATGATCGGACGCTTGTTGGGGCGCTGTTCCAGACCGCGATTCAACTGCGAAAGCGCGATCACCGGCACGTCGAGTTCTTTCGCGAGCCCCTTGAGCGAACGCGAGATTTCCGAGATTTCGGTCGCGCGGTTTTCGCCGCCGCCGGAGCCGGACATCAGCTGCAAATAATCGACGATGATGAGCCCGAGCTTGCCGCACTGCCGCGACAAACGCCGCGCGCGCGAGCGCAGTTCCATGGGGTTCAGGCCGCCCGTTTCATCGATGAAAAGCTGCGCCTCGCTCATTTTCTGAACCGCGTGCGTGAGCTTCGGCCAGTCTTCGTCGGTGAGGCGGCCGGTACGCATTCTGTGTTGATCCAGCCGGCCGACCGAGCCGAGCATACGCATGGTCAGTTGCGTGCCGGGCATTTCCATCGAGAAAACGGCGACGGGCAGACCATACTCCACCGCCACGTATTCGCCGATGTTCATCGAGAACGCCGTCTTACCCATCGACGGACGTCCGGCCACGATGATCAATTCGCCGCCGTGCATGCCCGACGTCATGCGGTCGAGGTCGACGAAACCGGTTGGCGTGCCCGTGACATCGCTCGGATTGGCCGTGTGGTAAAGCGTGTCGATGCGCTCGACAACTTGCGTAAGCAGCGGTCCGATTTCCAGAAAGCCCTGCGTGCCGCGCGCCCCGTCCTCGGCGATGGAAAACACACGCGATTCCGCCTCGTCCAGAATCCGGCGCACTTCCTTGCCTTGCGGATTAAAGGCATCGGCGGAAATTTCATCGGCGACGGAGACCAGGCGGCGCAGCACCGCGCGATCGCGCACGATTTCCGCGTAACGGCGAATGTTCGCTGCGCTCGGCGTGTTCTGGGCAAGCGCATTCAGATACGCGAGCCCGCCCACTTCCTCGGCCTTGCCGGCCATGTTGAGCGCTTCGTAGACGGTAATGACGTCGGCGGGCCGGGTGGTCGAGATCAGCTTGCCGATGTGCTCGTAGATGATCCGATGATCATAGCGATAAAAATCGCCTTGCGACATCACGTCGGCGATTCGGTCCCACGCCGCGTTGTCCAGCAGCAAACCGCCGATCACCGATTGCTCAGCTTCGATCGAGTGCGGCGGAACCTTCAGCGCGTCGAGTTGCGGGTCTTTGGACGGAGCGTTCATGGGGTGGAATTATCGATGAAATAGACGCAAGCGGACAATAAAAAAGGCAGGAACCTGAAACGGTTCCTGCCCTTCTTTTCTGCCGGACTCGGCTGGCTGGGGGTGAAGCCTTACCAGCGGTCCGCAGCGACCTTAGGCGTGCTCGCCCAGCACCGACACCGTGACGTCGACCAGCACGTCCGTATGCAGCGCCACTTGAACAGCGTGGTCACCCACCAGTTTCAGCGGGCCTTGCGGCAGACGCACTTGCGCCTTTTCCACTTCTGCAAAGCCTTGAGCCTTCAGTGCTTCGGCGATGTCGGCGTTCGTGACCGAGCCGAACAGACGGCCGTCCACACCTGCCTTCTGCGAGATCTGAACCGTGAAGCCGTTCAGCTTTTCGCCTTGCTTTTGCGCGGAAGCCAGCTTTTCAGCGGCAACCTTTTCGAGATCGGCGCGGCGCACTTCGAATTCGGCGATTGCGTCTTTCGTTGCGCGGCGAGCCTTCTTGCCGGGGATCAGGAAGTTACGTGCGTAGCCGTCCTTGACCTTGACGATGTCGCCCAGGTTGCCCAGGTTGACGACTTTTTCCAAAAGAATGATTTGCATTTTGGCTTGTTCCTTATGCGTCGTCTGATTAGGCCTTGTGCAGGTCGGTGTACGGCAGGAGCGCGAGGAAACGCGCGCGCTTGATTGCCGTGTCGAGCTGGCGCTGATAGTGCGCCTTCGTGCCAGTCAGACGAGCCGGCGTGATCTTGCCGTTTTCGCCGACGAAGTCCTTCAGCGTTTCCGTGTCTTTGTAGTCGATGTACTCGACACCGGCTGCCGTGAAACGGCAGAACTTTTTGCGCTTGAAGAGCGGGTTTTGTTGCTGACGACGCTTGTCGAATTTCTTACCAGTCGGGCGGGGCATGTTCAGTCCTTTCCAATGTCCTGCAATTCTGTGATGTGAAACACCAGGGTTCGTGCGTTGCGGCTTTTTTTAGCCAGAAAGCCGGTGAAGCGTGTTTCCACGCCCATCTGACAGCTTTCCAGTCTGCCGCTCACCTCGCCGGCGGCTACGGCCGGCATTGTCAGTTCGACTTGACGGGCAATGCCCGCTTCGACGACTTCCGTTCGGTGATGCAACGTGCAGCTTGCGATTGGTACGCCGGCGGGCGTGTATCGCACCGGTTCGCGTTCCACGACGCTTGCTGTCAGTTGCAGCCTGTTCACTTAATTCCTGGTGGCTGACGAAAATCTTCGCCTTAAGCCTGCGCTTCGGACGGCTGCGAGGCCGCCTTCTTGGCTTCTTCGCGCTGCACTTCCTTCATCATCGGCGATGGGCCGGTTTCGGCCTTCTTCATCTTGACGATGAGGTGACGCAAAACGGCGTCGTTGAACTTGAATGCGTGCTCGAGTTCTTCGAGCGTAGCTTGATCGCATTCGATGTTCATGCAAACGTAGTGAGCCTTCGCGAGTTTCTCGATCATGTAGGCCAGTTGGCGACGGCCCCAGTCTTCGATACGGTGGATCTGGCCACCGTGCGAGGTGATCGTGCTCTTGTAGCGCTCGATCATGGCGGGCACTTGCTCGCTCTGATCGGGATGCACGATAAATACGATTTCGTAATGACGCATATTCACTCCTTGTGCTGAACTTTTGGATTAAAGCCACCCGGGCGTCGGACCGGTGCGGCAAGTGAGAAGCCCAAGACTATAACGCGATGCCTTCCCCAAGGCAAGCCAAATCGGCGGTTTCCGAAAGACTTTGGCCATGATTTCAAGCAGTTACAACGTGGCCGCACAAAGCCGCACGAGCCGCACAAAGCCGCGCGAGCGACGCTCAAGCTGCGTGTGTCCCGGCGGGCAATGGTTCGCCGGGAAGCGCGAGCGGACGGCTCCAATAACCGTCCCGCGCGTAAATTTCCTTCAAATAATCAATAAAGTAGCGCACGCGCGCCGGAACGTAGCGCTGCTGCGGATAAACCGCGAGGATGTCGTAGTCGGGCAGCTCGAAGTCGTCCAGCACGGTTTCGAGTTCGCCCGACGCCAACTGACGCTGAATCTCCCAGGTCGAACGCCAGCCGAGCCCGAGCCCCTCCGACGCCCAGCGATGCAGCAACTCGCCGTCGTTGCAGTCGAGATTGCCGGTCACGCGCACCGTCACGAGCTTGCCGTTACGGCGAAAGTACCAGCCGCGGTTCTGTCCGCCTTGCAGATTGAACGCAAGACAGTTGTGATTCGGCAAGTCTTCGAGCGTCTTCGGCCGGCCGTGCTTCCTGAAATACGCGGGCGTGCCGCAAACCACGCGGCGGTTGCTCGCGAGCTTCACGGCGACGAAGTTCGGGTCCACCGCCCCGCCGATGCGGATCGACAAGTCATAACCTTCGCGCACCAGATCGACGACGCGGTCGGTCAGATTGAACGACATCTGCAATTCCGGTTTGTCGACGAGGAAAAGCGGCGCGTGCGGCGCGACATGCATGCGCCCAAACGCCGCCGGCGCCGACACGATCAGATGCCCGCCCACCGCGCGCCGGCCGGCCGCGAGTTCGTTCTCGGCCTGATCCCACTCCGCGAGCAGATTCTTGCAGCGGTCGAGAAACGCCGCGCCCTCTTCGCTCACGACGAGCCTGCGCGTCGAGCGATACATCAGTTTGACGCCTAGGCGCTTTTCGAGCGCGTCGATGCGGCGGCCCAGGATCACCGGCGACACGCCCTCTTCCAGTGCCGCCGCCGCAAGACTGCCGGCTTCGGCCACGCGCACGAAGGTTTCGATCTGCTTGAAGCGGTCCATCTCTTTGTCTCCGGCCTCATTCGATACTTTTTGTTTGGTAAAAAACGACTCCGGTTGATCTTATCAAACCTTTTGCACGCGCCTAAAGTGCATCGGAAGCCTGCTGCCATGCGCACGACCAAGACAGCAACCCCGAATAGAGACCCCTGGAAGGAGACAACCATGCCCAAGATGAGAGCCGTCGACGCAGCCGTCCTCGTGCTGGAGAAGGAAGGCATCGACACCGCGTTCGGTGTGCCCGGCGCCGCCATCAACCCGTTTTACTCGGCGCTCAGAAAAGCCGGCAGCATCAGCCATGTGCTGGCGCGCCACGTCGAGGGCGCCTCGCACATGGCCGAAGGTTATACGCGCGCGGCTCCCGGCAATATCGGCGTTTGTATCGGTACGTCGGGGCCGGCGGGCACGGACATGATCACGGGCCTCTACTCGGCTCAGGCGGATTCGATCCCCATTCTCGCGATCACGGGCCAGGCGCCGCGTGCGCGTCTGTACAAGGAAGACTTCCAGGCCGTCGATATCGAATCGATCGCCAAGCCCGTCACCAAGTGGGCCGTCACCGTGCGCGAACCGGCGCTCGTGCCGCGCGTGTTTCAGCAGGCGTTCCATCTGATGCGCTCGGGCCGTCCGGGTCCGGTGCTGGTCGACTTGCCGATCGACGTGCAGCTCGCCGAGATCGAGTTCGATATCGACACCTACGAGCCGCTGCCGATCTACAAGCCGAAAGCCACGCGCGCTCAAGTCGAAAAAGCGCTCTCGATGCTCAACGACGCCGAGAAGCCCTTGATCGTTTCCGGCGGCGGCGTGCTGAACGCAGCGGCGGAAGATCTGCTCGTCGAGTTCGCCGAAACGCTCGGCGTACCCGTGATCCCGACTTTGATGTCGTGGGGCGCGATTCCCGACGATCATCCGCTGATGGCAGGCATGTGCGGTCTGCAGACGTCGCACCGCTACGGCAACGCGACCATGCTCGCGTCGGACTTCGTGCTTGGCATCGGCAATCGCTGGGCGAATCGCCATACGGGCAGCGTCGAGGTCTACACCAAGGGCCGTAAGTTCGTGCACGTGGATATCGAGCCGACGCAGATCGGCCGCGTGTTCGGACCGGACCTCGGCATCGTGTCGGATGCGAAGTTCGCGCTCGAACTCTTCGTCGAAGTGGCGAAGGAATGGAAAGCCGCGGGCAAGCTTGCGGACCGTTCGCAATGGGTCAAGGACTGCCAGCAACGCAAGAGCACGATGCTGCGCAAGACCCACTTCGACAACGTGCCGA
Source organism: Caballeronia sp. GAWG2-1 (assembly GCF_023631405.1). NCBI lineage: Bacteria > Pseudomonadati > Pseudomonadota > Betaproteobacteria > Burkholderiales > Burkholderiaceae > Caballeronia > Caballeronia sp. GAWG2-1. Next base: position 25,494 of record NZ_JALQDD010000009.1, on the reverse strand, counting down.
TGAAGCCGCAGCGCGTCTACGAAGAGATGAATCTCGCGTTCGATCGCGACACCTGCTTCGTCTCGACGATCGGTCTTTCGCAGATCGCGGGCGCGCAGTTCCTGCACGTGTTCAAGGCGCGTAACTGGATCAACTGCGGCCAGGCCGGCCCGCTCGGCTGGACCATTCCCGCCGCGCTCGGCGTGCGCGCCGCGGACCCGCAACGCAAGATCGTCGCGCTCTCGGGCGACTACGACTTCCAGTTCATGATCGAGGAACTCGCCGTGGGCGCGCAGTTCAAGCTGCCTTACGTGCACGTGGTCGTGAACAACTCGTATCTCGGTCTGATTCGTCAGGCGCAGCGCGGCTTCGACATGGACTACTGCGTGCAGCTCGCGTTCGACAACATCAACGCGCCGGAGCTCGAAGGATACGGCGTGGATCACGTCGCGGTCGCCGAGGGTCTCGGCTGCAAGGCGCTGCGCGTGCACAAGCCCGAAGACATCGCGCCGGCGTTGAAACAGGCGCAGGCGCTCGCGGCGCAACATCGGGTGCCGGTCGTGGTCGAGATGATTCTCGAACGCGTGACCAACATCGCGATGGGCACCGAGATCGACGCGATCAACGAGTTCGAGGAGCTCGCCGAAACGCGCGCCGATGCGCCGACCGCCGTGACCGTGACGCCGCTCGACTGAGCGTCCTAGAACTGACCGACCATCAGGAATAAAGACATGCCGAAATTTGCCGCGAACCTGACCATGCTGTTCAACGAAGTCCCTTTCCTCGACCGCTTCGCGGCGGCGTCGAAGGCGGGCTTCAAGGCGGTCGAGTTCCTGTTTCCGTATGCGTACTCGACCGGCGATTTGCAAGCACGCATCGAGGAACACGACCTGCGGATCGTGCTGCACAACCTGCCCGCGGGCAACTGGGAAGCGGGCGAACGCGGCATCGCCTGCCTGCCGGATCGCGTGAGCGAGTTCCGTGAAGGCGTGCCCCGCGCAATCGAATACGCGAAGGCGCTGAAGGTGCCGCAAGTGAACTGCCTCGTTGGCATTCCGACGGCGGGGGTATCGAAGGAACAGGCGCGCACGACGATCATCGAAAACCTGCGCTTCGCCGCCGATGCATTGAAGAAGGAAGGCATCCGCCTGCTGGTCGAGCCGTGCAATGCCTACGATATTCCGGGCTTCGCGCTGAACCGTTCGTCCGAAGGGCTCGACGTGATCCGCGCGGTCGGCTCGGACAATCTGTTCCTGCAATACGACATCTATCACATGCAGCGCATGGAAGGCGAACTGGCCGCGACGATCAAGAAGAACCTGCCATCGATCGCGCATATCCAGCTCGCCGACAATCCGGGGCGCAACGAACCGGGCACGGGCGAGATCAACTACGCGTTCCTGTTCGATCTGCTTGATTCGATCGGCTACGAAGGATGGATCGGCTGCGAATACAAGCCGCTTGCAAGCACCGAAGCGGGCCTTGGCTGGCTTCGCACGATCGCCGCCGCAAAGCCGCGCGCCGCCGCTTAAAACCCGAGACACAAGGAGAGCAAGAGAGTATGGCAACCATTGGATTCATCGGCCTTGGCATCATGGGCGCGCACATGGCGCGCAACCTTTTGAAGGGCGGTCACAAGCTCGTCGTGAACGGCAAGTTTCCGGTGCCCGACGACATCCGCGCACAGACGCAAGTCGCGGCCGATTCCACCGGCGTGGCGCAAGCGAGCGAGATCGTCATCACGATGGTGCCCGACACGCCCGATGTCGCCAACGTCCTCTTCGCCGATGACGGCGTGGCCAACGGCCTCACGAAGGGCAAGCTCGTGATCGACATGAGCTCGATCAACCCGCTCGATACGCAGGACTTCGCGAAGAAGATCAACGCGCTCGGCTGCGACTATCTCGATGCGCCCGTATCCGGCGGCGAAGTCGGCGCGCGCGAGGCATCGCTCACGATCATGGTGGGTGGCCCGCAGAAATCGTTCGATATCGCGAAGCCTCTGTTCGATCTCATGGGCAAGAACATCTCGCTCATCGGCGACAACGGCGCGGGTCAGACTTGCAAGGTGGCGAATCAGATCATCGTCGCGCTCAACATCGAAGCCGTCGCCGAGGCCTTGTTGTTTGCCTCGCGTTCGGGCGCCGATCCGGAACGCGTGCGCCGGGCATTAATGGGCGGGTTCGCCGCGTCGCGCATTCTCGAAGTGCACGGCGAGCGCATGACGAAGCGCACGTTCGACCCGGGCTTCCGTATCGAACTGCATCAGAAGGACTTGAATCTTGCGCTCGAAGGCGCGCGCAAGATGGGTCTCGCCCTGCCCCACACCGCGAGCGCGCAGCAGTTGTTCAGCGTGTGCGCGGCCAATGGCGGCAAAGCCTGGGATCACTCGGGACTCGTGCGGGCGCTTGAAATCATGTCGAACTTCCAGGTTGCTCAAGAACCGCAGAAGGCGAAAGCCGCGGCTTGAACGACCGGTACCGTGGGGCGTCCCGCGTATGGGCACGCGGGACAAATGCCGCTCTGGGCTGAGGGCGGCAAGTGGGGTCCGAGAGCGGCACCCGTCGGTCGAGCCGGGTAAGCCTTGGTCGGTCAGACGGTTTTCCGTCGGGTGTCCGCGTCGGATTGTTGGATCGCGCATGAACCAGCCATTGTCACAATCTCCGAACTATCCTTGAAGTGATGCGACTAACGAAGCCTTGCCCTGGCGCAAGCGCTCACCATCGACACTTAAGGAGTTCAGCAATGGGAATCCTCAGCTTTATCAAGGAAGCAGGCGAGAAGCTCTTTGGTGCAACCTCGCAAACCGCGCAGGCCGCGCCTGCGGCCGTGGATGTCGCGGAGCTCAATCTCAAGGCCGGCGAAGCCATCGCGACGTACATTCGTTCGCAAGGGCTCGAAGCGCAGGATCTGCAAGTGAAGTACGACGGCGCGTCGCACACGGTCACCGTATCGGGCGAAGCGGCGGATCAGGCCACGAAGGAGAAGATCCTCGTCGCGGCAGGCAACGTGCAGCACGTGGACAAGGTGGATGACCAACTGACCGTGCCATCGTCCGCTCCGGAGTCGCAATTTCATACGGTCGTGGCCGGCGACAATCTCTGGAAAATCGCGGAGAAGTATTACGGCAGCGGCGCGAAAAACGATGTCATTTTCGAAGCCAACAAGCCCATGCTCAAGAGCCCGGACAAGATCTATCCGGGACAGGTGCTACGCATTCCGGCTGCAAGCTGAAGCAACGAAAAACGCGAACTCCGGTTCGCGTTTTTCGTTTCGGTTTCAGTATGTCTCGAAGATGCGCTGCAGGCCGGGCGCATCGCTCACGCCTCTCGCAAGCGCCAGTTGCAACAGCACGCGCGCCTTGTACGGATTGAGCGTGCCCGCGCTGACGGTGCCGAGCGCATCGTCGGGTGCGGCGCCGTTGCGCATCACATGACCCGAGCCAACGCGCGACGAACGCACCACCGCCACGCCTCGCCCAATGGCATCGGCGAAGGCTTGCGCGAGCGTCGAACTCATGGAGCCGTTGCCGGTACCCGCAAGCACGATGCCCTTCACGCCAGCGCCGACGAGCGCATCGACCGGAACGCGCGATACGCCCGCATAACTCGCGACGATTTCGACCATCGGCCAGTCTTGCGGCACGGTGAATTCGCTCGCGAGCGTGTGCGGCCGCACGACCGTGCGTTGAAACTCGACGCGTCCGTCCTGCACGAAACCGAGCGCGCCCGCTTCGGGCGAACGGAAGGCATCGACGGCATAGGTGCTCGTCTTCGTGACTTCGCGTGCGCTGTGGATCAAATTATTGAACGCGATCAGCACGCCCTGCCCCGCCGCCTGCCTCGAAGCGGCGACCGTGAGCGCGTTGAGCAGATTCAACGGACCATCGGCGGACAGCGCACTGGAGGGCCGCATCGCCGCGGTCAGGACGACCGGCTTCGCGCTCTTCACCGTCAGATGCAGCAAGTAAGCGGTCTCTTCGAGCGTGTCCGTGCCGTGCGTGACGACCACGCCATCGATATCGTCTTGCGCGAGCAGTGCATCGATCCGCCGCGAAAGCGTCGTCCACAGCGCGGGCGTCATGTCCTTGCTGTCGATGCTCGCAATCTGTTCCGCGTGAATGCGCGCGACCGAGCCGAGCGCGGGCACGGCTTCGAGCAGCTTGTCGACGCCGACCACGCCTGCTTTGTAACCCGCTGTCCTGGATGCATCGCCAGCTTGTCCGGCGATGGTGCCGCCCGTCGCGAGAACGGCGAGGCGCGGCAAGGTATCGAGAGAAGTGTTCATGCCGGCGATTGTAAATCAGCCGGGATGAACCTGAACTCGCTCAAGCCGCTTCGCGCAGTTGCGCCGCGATCTGCGCCTCGTCGAGTTGCGGCGCGAACATCTCGATCAGCCGGTAAGCGTAGGCCCGCAAGAACGCGCCCTTGCGCAAGCCGACGCGCGTCGTGCTCGCCTCGAACAGATGCTGCGTATCGAGCGCGACGAGTTCGCTGTCGCGCTTCGGGTCATACGCCATCGCCGCGACGATGCCGATACCCATGCCAAGCTCGACATACGTCTTGATCACGTCGGCATCGATGGCGGTGAGGACGATATCGGGAATGGCACCCGCGCTCGCGAAGGCCTGGTCGATATGCGAGCGTCCCGTGAAATCCTGATCGTAAGTAACGACCGGATACTCGGCGATCTGTTCCAGCGTGATGTTCTCGAGTCCGACGAGCGGATGGCCCTTCGGCACGACGACCGTGTGATGCCACGAGTAGCACGGGAAGGTGACGATGTCGGGATAGCGGTCGAGCGCTTCCGTCGAGATGCCGATATCCGCTTCGCCGTTGATGATCATCTGCGCGATCTGCTGCGGACTGCCCTGACGCAGCGCGAGATGCACCTTCGGGAACACTTCCGTGAACTGGCGGATCACCTTCGGCAGCGCGTAACGCGCTTGCGTGTGCGTCGTCGCCACGACGAGATGGCCGTTGTCCTGATCCGCGAACTGGCGCGCGACGCGGCGCAGGTTTTCAGCGTCGAGCAACATGCGCTCGATCAACTGATGCACCTGTTTGCCAGGCTCGGTAAGGCCGGTCAGACGCTTGCCGCGTCGGATGAAGATATCGACGCCGAGTTCGTCCTCGAGGTCCTTGATCTGCTTCGACACGCCAGACTGCGACGTATAGAGCACGTTCGCGACCTCGGTCAGATTCATGTTCTGACGCACTGCTTCGCGCACGAAGCGCAATTGCTGGAAGTTCATTTCAGCCTCTCTTTATGCCGTTGCTTTTGTTTGTTGTGCCCCGTTCGCATCGCCTGCCGGGAAGACGCGCAACGCGCGCGGCACGGCGGTCGCGCCGTCGCCTACGTCGAGTCGCAGCGTGCGCCACGACTCGCGGTCGAGTTCCGCTTCGAGAATGCGCCCCGAGTTGCCTTCGAGTTCCACGCGCACCGAGCCGCCGAGCGTCACCACGCGCCGCACGCCGACCACGATGCCGTCGCGATGCGTGCCATCGACGGGATAGATCGCCAGATCGTGCGGACGCACGTAGGCCAGCGCGCGGCCGCTGAAATGCGCGGGCACGGCAATGGCCTGCGTGGCGCCATCGGCGACGAAGCCGTTGGCATCGACATGACCTTGCAGGCGATTGGCCGCACCGAGGAACTCGTAGACGAACGAGGTCTGCGGATGGTCATACACGTCTTGCGGGCTGCCCACCTGCTCCACGCGCCCGTGATTCATCACGACGATGCGATCCGCCACTTCGAGCGCCTCTTCCTGGTCGTGCGTGACGAAGAGCGTCGAGATATGCAGATCGTCGTGCAGACGGCGCAGCCAGCTACGTAATTCCTTGCGCACCTTGGCGTCGAGCGCGCCGAAGGGTTCGTCGAGCAGCAGCACTTTAGGTTCGACGGCAAGCGCTCGCGCCAACGCGATACGTTGACGCTGACCGCCCGACAGTTCGGACGGAAAGCGCTCCGCGAGCCAGTCGAGTTGCACGAGCTTCAACAATTCATGCACCTTCTCGCGGATGACGGCCTCCGTTGGCCGCTCGCGGCGCGGCTTCACGCGCAAGCCGAAGGCGACGTTCTCGAACACGGTCATGTGGCGGAACAGCGCGTAATGCTGGAACACGAAGCCGACTTGCCGCTCACGCGCGCCCACTTCGGCAACGTCCTCGCCGTTGAGCACGACCTGACCGGCATCGGCATATTCGAGGCCGGCGATCACGCGCAAGAGCGTGGTCTTGCCGCAGCCGGAAGGTCCGAGCAGCGCGACGAGTTCGCCCGACGGAAAATCCAGCGTGACGTTGTCGAGCGCGGTGAAGGTGCCGAAGCGCTTCTGCAGATTGCGAACGATGATGCTCATGATTGATCCACGCCTTCCATTTATACGGTTGCCTTCACGTCGCTCAGCGTGGCCGTCATGCGGCGCTCCGCGAGCAGCTTCAGCCCGAGCGTGACGAGTGCGAGCAATGCAAGCAGCGACGCCACCGCGAAGGCGGCCGAGAAGTTGTATTCGTTGTAGAGAATCTCGACGTGCAGCGGCATGGTGTCGGTCTGGCCGCGAATGTGGCCCGAGACCACCGAGACCGCGCCGAACTCGCCCATCGCGCGCGCGTTACAGAGAATCACGCCGTAGAGCAGGCCCCACTTCACGTTGGGCAAGGTCACGCGCCGGAAGATCTGCCAGCCCGACGCGCCGAGCACGTGCGCGGCCTCTTCCTCGTCGTTGCCTTGCGCCTGCATCAACGGAATCAGTTCGCGCGCGACGAACGGGAACGTCACGAAGATGGTCGCGAGCACGATTCCCGGCACCGCGAAGATGATCTGCACATCGTGCGAAATCAGCCACGGTCCGAACCAGCCCTGCGCGCCGAACATGAGCACGTAGATGAGGCCGGAGATCACGGGCGACACCGAGAACGGCAAGTCGATGAGCGTCGTCAGAAGCGCCTTGCCGCGAAACTCGAACTTGGCGATGGCCCACGATGCCGCGAGCCCGAACACCACGTTGAGCGGCACGGCAATCGCGGCGGTCAAGAGCGTGAGCTTGATGGCCGACCACGCGTCCGGGTCCTTGAGCGAATCGAAGTAATAGTCGATGCCCTTCGCGAAGGCCTGCACGAACACGGCCACGAGCGGCACGACCAGAAACAGCGCGAGAAACACGAGCGCGATACCCGTGAGTATCCAGCGCACGGCGCGCGGTTCGGTGACGGGATTGAGCCGGTTGGTCTCACCGCGCGCGGCGGTGTTCACGGGAAGCGCCTTGCTGTTTGGCGTGCTCATGCGTGACCTCCGCCCGGAGTGCCGGCATGCAGCGAGGGCCCCGCAGCCACCACGGGCGCCGCGCCCGTCTTGCTCGTGCGGCGTTGCAGGAACCATTGCAGCGTGTTGATGAGAAGCAGCATGAGAAAGGACACGCACAGCATCACGACGGCGATGGCCGTCGCGCCGGCATAGTCGTACTGTTCGAGCTTGGTGATGATGAGCAGCGACGTGATCTCCGACTTCATTGGGACATTGCCCGCGATGAAGATGACCGAACCGTATTCGCCGAGCGCGCGCGCGAACGCAAGCGCGAAACCGGTCAGAAGCGCGGGAAAGAGCGCTGGCAACACGACGCGGCGAAACGTCAGCCAGCGCGTGGCGCCGAGACATGCGGCGGCTTCTTCCTGCTCGCGCTCGAAGTCTTCGAGCACCGGCTGCACCGTGCGCACGACGAACGGCAAGCCGATGAACGTCAGCGCCACGAGCACGCCGAGCGGCGTGAACGCCACCTTGATGCCGAGCGGCGCGAGATACTGCCCGATCCAGCCGTTGCTCGCGTACACGGCGGCAAGCGAAATGCCGGCAACGGAGGTCGGCAGCGCAAACGGCAGATCGACGATGGCATCGACGACACGCTTGAACGGGAACGTGTAGCGCACGAGCACCCATGCGACCAGGAAGCCGAAGATCGCGTTGATGACCGCCCCGCCGAGCGCCGCCGTGAACGTGAGTCGATACGACGCCAGCACACGCGGCCCGGTGACGGCGCGAACGAACTGCGCCCAGTCGAGCGTCGCGGTCTTGGCGAAGGTCGCCGCAAGCGGAATCAGCACCACGAGGCTCAGGTAAGCCACCGTGATGCCGATCGTCAGCCCGAAGCCGGGTAACGCACTCGGCTTTCGGAAAGTGAACGTTGTCATCTTTGCTTCATCCTTGATCGTCCTGCCTTCGCGCCGGGGGATAAGCGCACTGTCTTTTAGTCTCGTCATGCGCGGCCGTCTTTGCGGCCGCTTTCATTGCGACTCGAGCGCCTCGCGGCGCCCGGTCTCTTGCCTGCTTACTGCGGCTGATAGATCGAATCGAACACGCCGCCGTCCGCGAAGTGCGTCTTCTGCGCTTTGGTCCAGCCACCGAAGGTGTCGTCGATGGTGTAGAGCTTGAGCTTGGGGAACTGCTTGGTCAGCTCGGCGGGCACCTTGTCCGAACGCGGACGATAGAAATTGCGCGCCGCGATCTGCTGGCCTTCGTCGCTATACAGATACTTCAGATACGCTTCGGCCAGCTTGCGCGTGCCGTGCTTGTCGACGACCTTGTCCACCACCGCCACCGGCGGCTCGGCCAGAATGCTCACCGAAGGAACCACGATCTGAAACTTCTCCGGACCGAATTCCTTGAGTGACAGGAACGCCTCGTTTTCCCATGCGATCAGCACGTCGCCCTGACCGCGCTGCACGAAGCTGGTAGTCGCGCCGCGTGCGCCGGAATCGAGCACGCCTGCGTTCTTGTAGAGCTTGGTCACGAACTCCTTCGCGGTCTCTTCGTTGCCGCCGGGCTTGTGTTGCGCATACGCCCACGCCGCCAGATAGTTCCAGCGCGCGCCGCCCGAGGTCTTCGGGTTCGGCGTGACGATCGACACGCCCGGCTTGGTGAGATCGTCCCAGTCCTTGATGCCCTTCGGGTTGCCCTTGCGCACTAGAAACACAATGGTCGACGTGTACGGCGATGCATTGTCCGGCAGACGCTTCTGCCAGTCCGTCCCGACGATGCCCTTGGAGGCGAGCGCGTCGATGTCGTATGCAAGCGCAAGCGTCACGACGTCTGCCTGAAGCCCGTCTAGAACCGCGCGCGCTTGGCCGCCGGAACCGCCATGAGATTGCTTGAAGGTGACCGTTTCGCCGGTGTCCGCCGTCCACTTCTTCGCAAAGGCCTGGTTGAAGTCCTGATACAACTCGCGCGTCGGATCGTACGAGACGTTCAGAAACGACGTGTCCGCGTGCGCGGTGGCCGAGATTCCGAAACTGGCCGCCGTGATCGCCAGCGCGGCAAAGATTTGTTTCGCGCCGCCCTTCAATCCAGCCCTGATGCTATGCATTCCCCGTTCTCCGTCTTATCGAATTGACGGAATCAGTCTAAAGGCGAGCTTATATGATTAGAAATAATTGTTTCTCACTTTTTTAGATGCAAAAGTGCTAAAGCGAGGTTTTTCGCAGTCCGAGGGACGAATAGCGACTGTTTGAGCGCGCTGCAGCCTTGTCAGTAAAGGATCTGGCGATGAACTTCAAGTAAAGCTTGAAAAGCGCGAAATACTGTATAAAAATACAGTCATCTGTCCATCCATACAGTGCGCCGAGGCTCCAGCAAGTGACCAAACCCTCAAAACTTACCGCGCGACAGCAGCAAGTGTTCGAGCTCATCCAGCGAGCCATCGACCGCACGGGCTTTCCGCCCACGCGTGCCGAGATCGCTGCCGAGCTTGGCTTCAGCTCCGCGAACTCCGCCGAGGAACATCTGCGGGCACTGGCGCGCAAGGGCGTGATCGAACTCGCGGCGGGTTCGTCGCGTGGCATCCGCCTGTTGGGAGGCTCCGCGCGCATCGACCGTTCGGACGATCTTCCGCATCAGTTCACCTTGCCGCATCAGAGCATCATGCAGTTGTCGCTTCCGCTGGTCGGGCGCGTTGCGGCGGGCAGCCCCATCCTTGCGCAGGAGCATATTTCGCAACACTACGCGTGCGACCCTGCGTTCTTTTCGGGCAAGCCCGACTATTTGCTGAAGGTGCGCGGCTTGTCCATGCGCGACGCGGGCATTCTCGACGGCGACCTGCTTGCCGTACAGAAGCGCAATGAAGCGAAAGACGGGCAGATCGTGGTCGCGCGTATTGGCGACGACGTCACGGTGAAGCGCTGGAAGCGCCGGCCAGATGGCGTGGAATTGGTCGCGGAGAATCCCGACTACGAAAACATCTTCGTGCGCTCCGGCAGCGGCGACTTCGCGCTGGAAGGAATCGCGGTCGGGCTCATCCGCTCCGGCGAGTTCTAACGCACGACTCGGGCGCGCGGCGCGTCAACATCGCCGCCCGCTTCGCCTCCTCGCCCTCGCGCGACGCGGCACGTTTCGAAAATTACAAGCATGACGGCCACCGCTCGCGGCGTGCCGCGGTGCGTCCTATCGTCTGTCGTCTGTCGTCCGCCGTCTGGAGAGTCATCATGGAACGTTTCGCCCGTTTGCTGCCCTTTCGTCAGTTTGGCCGTCTGCGTCATTTGCGCTCGCTGATCTCATGCGCCGTGGCGCGACCTGAAGCGGCGCCCGATCTCTTCGACGAGATGCCCGCGTTGCCGTCGCGTCAACCCGCCTTCGCCCGTGTGTCGCTCAATAGCGCGGTGCATGCGGAATCGGAACAGCGCGCGCCGGTGCGGGTGTATCGCAGTGAGTCGCGGGTAATCATGGTCGGCAATATCGGCGAGGTGTCGCGCATGATCGACCGGTGTATCGACGAGGAACGCGCCGGCGTTAGCAGCGGCATCCTGGCCTGAGCGCGGTAGAGCGTTTGCCGAGTGAATTTGAGTTATGTGCAATGCAGGCAGTCCGCAATCTATCGGCTGCAAGGAATGAAGCTCGGGATATATCCGGCGTGAACATGGTCAATCGTTCTTTCATGTCACCCATGTCACGCCAGGGGTCGTTCCTTCGCATGTCCCGCACTACGCGTTATTTCGTCGCCGCGCTCGTCATTCTCTTCATCGTTGCAGGGTTAAGCCTTGTCTATGCGTCGCCCTATATCGCGCTGAACCGCGTCAAGCACGCGGCCGATGCACGCAATGCACAGACCGTCAACGAATACGTCGACTTCCCCGCACTGCGTGAAAGTCTCAAAGAGCAAGTCGGCGCACTGCTGACGCGGCGCGTCGATATCCAGAAGAGCGGCAATCCGCTCGCGATCATCGGTGCAATGATCGGCGCGGCGCTCGTAGGGCCGCTGGTGGATTCCTACGCTACGCCCGAAGGCGTCGCCGCGATTTTGAATGGCATTCCGCCGCGGGGAGATCCAGGCGAGCATCCACCGGATGTCGTGCCACCGGTTCGAGACGGTCAGGCGGCGGCGAGTTCACCGCCGTCGGAAGCGGCATCGGGCATTGCTGCGACTCAAGAACCGCCGCGACAACCACCGCAGACCACGGCCGGATATCGCAGCTTCGATACGTTCGTGGTGACCTACCAGCACGGTGCCGGCGATGCGCGGTACTCAGCGATCTTTCATCGGTACGGGTTGATAACGTGGAAGCTGGTCGCGGTTGATTTGAACGGGTGAGTTCGTTGTTGGACAACCATTAAAGTGCCGGTAAGCGCTTCATGGATTTCTTGCGGCGTTAAGCGTGCGCTGCCGTCATTCAAGGCTAAGGCAACTGGCGCTGATAGCGCAAAACAGCACTGGCCCGACGCAGGCCAGCCTCATCGCGCAAACCTATCCTCAAACACTTACTTCGGCCCGGTCCGGCTTCGCCGCATAAGCCGCCTCATCTTCCGCTTCGGCCGACTCACCTGCCTGACAAACCGCAACCAATATGCTGCATGACACGCGATCGAGCAGCGGTGTGTTGCCCGCGCCCATCCACCAGCGCGCGAGACCGCTGCGGCATCGATGGCCGACCACGACCAGATCGACCTTAAGACTTTCCGCCAGCGTGGCGATTTCATCGATCGGATGCCCGAATGCGAAATGGCCCTGCGCCTGCAAGCCGCGTTCGCGCAGCCACTCCACGCCTTCTTGCAGGATATCGCGTGCGGCATCCTCGAACCGTCCGCATGCCATGTCGGTCAGAAGACCGGCGCTTTGCGCAATGCTCGAACGCATATCCACCACCGCCAGCACGTGCGTCTCCGCGTTCAAGGCAAGCGCGAGATTCGCGCCCTGACGCAACGCCTTGCGGCCCTCTCTGGAGCCGTCGTAGCACAACAGGATTTTTCGATAGCCTGACATCATGATCTCCCTGCCGCGTAGCCGATGGTGTCGGCAAATCGAGTGCGGCGCATCTTCATCATGGTAGGTCGCCTCATGCGTGGCAACGATGGAAAACGCTTACATGGCAACAAGCGCTAGCGCACACCGTGCCAGAGGCCTGAGCGCCTTGCCAGACAAGCGCGCGGCGCCATTTGCCAAAACAACAGGAAGACGCGATGCACGCTTCGATCACAGGAACGATGCATGCGCTTGCATGCAAAGCGCCGCGCTGGTGCATTGGATTACACTAGCCGGCTGAGTTTTCTCCTCGCAGGACCGCCGCATGACCGACATAAATCACCGAGCTGGCGCGAACTCGAACGCGGCGCCAGCGATCGAATTCAGCGAAGTCAGAAAACATTACGGCGAGCGAAGTGTCGTCGATGGCTTGTCGTTCGACGTTCAGCCTGGCGAATGTTTCGGCCTGCTTGGCCCGAACGGCGCGGGCAAGACGACGACGCTCAAGATGCTGCTCGGCATTACATCGCCCGACAGCGGCACGATCCGTCTCGTCGGCGAACCCGTGCCAGCGCGCGCACGCTTCGCGCGGCAACGCGTGGGCGTCGTGCCGCAATTCGACAACCTCGATCCCGACTTCACCGTGCGCGAAAACCTGCTCGTCTTCGGCCGCTATTTCGGCTTGACAGGTGCGCGCATGGAAGCCATCGTGCCTTCGTTGCTCGAATTCGCGCGCCTCGAAAGCAAGGCCCAAGCGCGCGTCGGCGAACTGTCGGGCGGCATGCGGCGGCGGTTGACGCTGGCGCGCGCCCTCGTCAACGATCCCGACGTGCTCGTGATGGACGAACCCACCACCGGTCTCGATCCGCAAGCGCGCCATCTGATCTGGGAACGCCTGCGCTCGTTGCTTTCGCGCGGTAAAACCATTCTGCTCACGACGCACTTCATGGAAGAGGCCGAACGCCTGTGCGACCGGCTTTGCGTGATCGAGGAAGGCCGCAAGCTCGCGGAAGGAAGGCCGCGCGAGTTGATCGAATCGGTGATCGGTTCGGACGTCATCGAAATCTTCGGACCCGATCCACAGGCGCTGGCCGCCGAACTGGAACCGTTCGTCGCGCGCACGGAGATCAGCGGCGAAACGCTTTTCTGCTATGTCGACGACCCGCAGCCCGTGCATGCGCGCGTGAAGGGCCGGACGGACGTGCGCTATCTGCATCGTCCGGCGAATCTCGAAGATGTTTTTCTGCGCCTGACCGGGCGCGAGATGGTGGACTAATCAAGCGATGGACACTTTCGATCGATCAGGCGCAAGCATCGAGAAAACACGCCTGCGAGCCAAACACGCCGATACGCTCTCGCCCATGAGCAACGCGCTTCCCGCCAACGCGAGCAACTGGATGTCGGTATGGCGGCGCAATTATCTGGTGTGGAAGAAGCTCGCCATTGCATCGATGATCGGCAATCTCGCCGATCCGATGATCTATCTCTTCGGGCTAGGCCTCGGTCTCGGCTTGATGGTCGGCCATGTCGACGGCGTGTCGTACATCGCGTTTCTGGCGGCGGGCACGGTGGCGTCGAGCGTGATGATGTCCGCGAGTTTCGAGGCCATGTATTCCGGTTTCTCGCGCATGCACGTGCAGCGTACGTGGGAAGCGATCATGCATACGCCGCTCACGCTCGGCGACATCGTGCTCGGCGAAGTGATCTGGTCCGCGAGCAAATCGGTCTTGTCGGGCGTGGCGATCATGCTGGTGGCGGGCGCGCTTGGCTATGCGAGTTTTCCGTCGATGCTGCTCGCGCTGCCCATCATCGTGCTTACGGGACTCGCATTCGCGAGCACGGCGATGATCGTCACAGCCATTGCGCCGAGCTACGACTTCTTCATGTTCTATCAGACGCTCGCGCTCACGCCCATGCTCTTGCTCTCCGGCGTGTTCTTTCCGGTCGCGCAATTGCCTGCTTTTGCGCAGCATGTGACGCAGGCGCTGCCGCTTTATCACGCGGTCGAGTTGATCCGCGCCGCCATGCTCGGCCGGCCCGTGCACGGACTCGCGTTGCATCTCGCGGTACTCGCGGCGTATTCGGTTGTGCCGTTCTTCCTGTGCGCGTGGCTGTTTCGCCGCCGCATGATGAAATAAAGGGCGATGAATCATCGCCCTTTATCCCGACAGACAACCACGGATTTACTTCACGCCGAACTCTTTGTGGCCGCCGAAGCCGAAGCGCATTGCCGAAAGCATGCGCTCGGGGAAGGCTTCGGCATCGCGCGACCGGAAGCGCGTATAAAGCGCCGCTGACAACACTTGCGCCGGCACCGCTTCCTCGATGGCCGCTTCGATCGTCCAGCGCCCTTCGCCGCTATCGGCCACTTCGGTCGAGTAGCGTTCGAGCGAACCATCGCCCGCAAGCGCGCCCGCGGTCAGATCGAGCAGCCACGACGACACCACGCTGCCGCGCCGCCAGACTTCCGCGACGTCGGCCAGATCGAGCGTGTAGCGCTCGTTTTCCGGCAACTCGGTCGACTCCTTGTGCTTCAGAATATGGAAGCCCTCGGCATACGCCTGCATCAATCCGTACTCGATGCCGTTGTGCACCATCTTCACGAAATGTCCCGAACCGACCGGTCCGCAATGCATGTAGCCGTTCTCGACACGCGCATCGCGTCCGTCGCGGCCGGGCGTCAAGGGAATGTCGCCGCGTCCCGGCGCAAGGGTCGCGAGAATCGGATCGATACGGTTCACCACCGCGTCATCGCCGCCGATCATCATGCAGTAGCCGCGCTCCAAGCCCCAGATGCCGCCTGACGTGCCGACATCGACGTAATGCAGGCCCTGCGCTTTCAGCTCGGCGGCGCGGCGGATATCGTCCTTGTAGAAGCTGTTGCCGCCGTCGATGATCACGTCGTCCGGGCTCAGAATCTGCCGGAGATCGTTGAGCGTGTCCTCCGTGATCTTGCCGGCGGGCAGCATGAGCCAGACGACGCGCGGCGTGGCAAGTTTTGCGACCAGATCGCCGAGATCCTTCGCGCCGGTCGCGCCTTCGCTCGCGAGTGCGTCGGTTGCTTGCGGACTGTGATCGTAGACGACGCATTGATGCCCGTCGCGCATCAGGCGGCGTCCGATGTTGCCGCCCATGCGCCCCAGTCCCACGATGCCAATCTGCATGTCCGTTACTCCTTGCCGTTGTGTTTGACGCGTTCGATCTGCTTTTTCGCTTCCTCGTAGACGCGTTCCGGCGTAAAGCCGAATTTGGCCTGAAGCGCCTTCAACGGTGCGGACGCACCGAACGTATGCATGGCGAGCACGGTGCCGAGCCGGCCGACGTAGCGGTCCCAGCCGAGCGTGCCGGCCTGTTCGACCGCAACGCGAGCATTCACCGCATTCGGCAACACCGATTCCTTGTAGGCTTCGTCCTGTTTCTCGAAGAGGTCCCACGAAGGCATCGATACGACGCGCGCCGCGATGCCTTCGGCCTTCAGCTTCTCGTAGACGCCCACGCACAGCGCGACTTCGCTGCCGGTGGCAAGCAACAGCACTTCGGGCGTCTTGCCGCCTTCGGTGTCGGCAAGCACGTAAGCGCCGCGCCGCACGCCTTCAGCCGACGCGTATTTCTTGCGATCGAAGGTCGGCAGCGGCTGACGCGTCAGCACGATGCACGACGGCTCCTTGTGATACGACAGCGCGACGCGCCATGCTTCGCCGACTTCATTGGCATCGGCGGGACGCAGCGTGGTGAGGCCCGGCACGCCGCGCAACGAAGCGAGTTGTTCGATCGGCTGGTGCGTCGGTCCGTCCTCGCCCACGCCGATGGAATCGTGCGTGAACACGTAGACCACCGGCAGTTCCATGATCGCGGAGAGGCGGATCGGCGGCTTCATGTAGTCGCTGAAAATCAGGAACGTCGACGCATACGGCCGCATGTTGGACAGCGCGAGTCCATTGGCAACCGAGCCCATGCCGTGCTCGCGAATGCCGAAGTGCAGATTGCGGCCGTCGTAGCTCGTTGCCTCGAAACTGCCCGCGCCGTCGAACTTCAGATTGGTTTTCGTCGATGGCGACAAGTCCGCCGCGCCGCCGATCAGCCAGGGAATGGACTGCGCGATGGCGTTCAGCACCTTGCCCGACGACTCGCGCGTGGCGATTCCCTTTTCGTCCGGCTCGAAGGTCGGAATGCTCTTTTCCCAGCCTTCCGGCAGCTTCGCTTCGAGCATCAGCGTGAGTTGCTTCGCGAGATCCGGGTAGTCCTTGCCGTAGGAATCGAACTGCTTCTTCCAGGCTTCGTGCGCCGCCTTGCCGCGCGCGCCCATGCCATCGGCGAAATGTTGCACCACGCCGTCGGGCACGAGGAACTGCGCGTCTTCCGGCCAGCCGTACGCGCGCTTCGCAGCCTTGATCTCATCGGCGCCGAGCGGTTCGCCGTGCGCGGCCGCCGTGTCCTGCTTGTTCGGCGCGCCCCAGCCGATGATGCTCTTCACCACGATCAGGGTCGGCTTGTCGGTGGTCGCCTTCGCCTTGTTGATGGCCGCTTCGAGCGCGGCGGCGTCGTTGGCGTCGTCGACGTGCAGCGTGTTCCAGTTGTAGCCGTGAAAGCGCGCTTCGACGTCGTCGCTATACGCGAGGTCGGTGTGTCCTTCGATCGTGATGCGATTGCTGTCGTAGATCCAGATGAGGTTCGACAGCTTTAGGTGCCCCGCGATCGATGCCGCTTCGTGCGAGATTCCTTCCATCATGTCGCCGTCGCCGCAAAGCGCGTAGACACGGTAATCGAATAGCGGCGAATCGCTTTTGTTGAAGTGCGCTTCTTTCCAGCGCGCGGCCATCGCCATGCCGACGCTGTTGCCGAGACCCTGACCGAGCGGTCCGGTCGTGGTTTCGACACCGGTCGTCATGCGGTATTCCGGGTGGCCCGGCGTCTTGCTGTCGAGCTGACGAAAATTCTTGATATCGTCGATCGAGATGGCCGGCTTGCCGGTTGGCTTGCCGAACTCGTCGACTTCCTTCACGCCGGACAGATGCAGCAGCGAATAGAGCAGCATCGACGCGTGCCCGACCGACAGCACGAAGCGGTCGCGATTCGGCCAGAGCGGCGCGTCGGGATCGTAGCGAAGATGGTTCTGCCACAGGTGAAACGCGACTGGCGCGAGCGCCATCGGCGTGCCGGGGTGACCCGAATTGGCTTTCTGCACGGCGTCCATCGACAGCGTGCGGATGGTATTGATCGTGAGCGTGTCAAGATCGGCGGAAGACTTCGGCGTTGCTTGAGACATGAGCGACGACTCCTTTGCTAAGGGCGCGCTGTGGCTGAGGGCGCCGCAGCGGGCAACCAGGACCATCGAGCAAGTGTAGTGCCTTACAGCCGGCACTGCATCGCAAGTGACACGTGGGGCGCGCCGTCGCCCTTATCTGGCGGTGATTCCGGGGCGCGGACAAGCGGCGGCGTTACGGCAGGATACGGACGCAATGCATCCTTGAAGCTTTGCAAAAGTAAGGCAAGGGCTAAGTAAGCGAAGCGCGCATCGCCGATATTGCGTGCGCGCGAACGGTCAATCGTGACACATCCGCGCGCAGGCCATCAGGTTTCGCGCCAAGGCCTTGTTCGCAAACGGTTTAAGGCGCGGCAAAGGCGTGACCGGAAGGACGGTTCAAGGCGCCGGGTTAGGCTGACGTTCATGAAGCGCTTCGATCTCGGCGATGATTTCGTCGGAAAGTTCGACGTTCACGCTGTCGATGTTTTCCTTCAGCTGTGCCATCGACGTCGCACCGATCAGCGTGCTCGTCGTGAACGGACGGCTGTTGACGAACGCCAGCGACAACTGCGCGGGCGTCAAACCGTGGCGCTTCGCCAGTTCGACATAGGAAGTGACGGCAGCGATTGCCTGCGGCTTGCTGTAACGCTGAAAGCGCTCGAATAGCGTGATGCGCGCGCCGGCCGGGCGCGCACCGCCTTCGTATTTGCCCGAAAGCCAGCCGAAGGCCATCGGCGAATAAGCAAGCAGGCCCACGCCTTCCTTGTGCGTGAATTCGGAGAGCCCGAGTTCGTACACGCGGTTCACGAGACTGTACGGATTCTGAATGCTGACGACGCGCGGCAAGCCCGCCTTTTCCGACGCGCGCAAGAATTGCGCGACGCCCCACGGCGTTTCGTTGGACAGCCCGATATGACGAATCTTGCCGGCCTTGACGAGTTTGCCGAGCGCGGCGAGCGTTTCCTCGATCGGCACCGTGTATTCATCGTCGATATACGGATAGTTCGGGCGGCCGAAGGTCATCGTGCTGCGGTCGGGCCAATGCAGCTGATACAAATCGATGTAATCCGTTTGCAGGCGCGCGAGGCTGCTGTCGACGGCTTCGACGATATTCTTGCGGTCGAACTGGTTGCCCGCGCCGCGGATGTGCCGCGGATTGTGCGGCTGGCGCGCGGGCCCGGCGATCTTGGTGGCAAGCACGATATCGGCGCGCTTGCCGCCGTTCCTCGCGAGCCACGTACCGATGTACTCCTCGGTGCGGCCTTGCGTTTCAGGGCGCGGCGGGACCGGATACATTTCGGCGGCATCGATCAGATTCACGCCTTGAGCGAGCGCGTAGTCGATCTGTTCATGCGCCTCGCTCTCGGTGTTCTGCTCGCCCCAGGTCATGGTGCCAAGCCCGATCAGACTCACGTCGACACCCGAATCTCCCAGCTTCCGATACTTCATTGCGTTCCCTCTTGTTGCCATTGTGTTGGCGTTGCGTTGGCGTCCTGTCGGCCTTTCGTCGGCGATGCAGTCGAACGGCGGGCCGCAACCGCAAAAATTACCATAGCCGTGCGAGATCTGCTGTCGTGGCTAAAATAGCGGGCCGCGTCACGGCTTTGCAGCGCATCCGAACCTACCCATTTTGCACAAGGAAGTCTCAGCCGATGCCCTTTCCCGCTGCTCAAACTGACAACGAACGCGCGCAGCGAGGCTCATCGCTCATCATTACGCTGGTCGCGGCCACGTTTTTCATGGAGAACCTCGACGGCACGATCATCGCGACCGCGCTGCCGCAGATGGCGCATTCGTTCAACGTGCATCCGGCCGAGATGAGTCTCGGCATCACCGCGTATCTGCTGACGCTCGCGGTGTTCATCCCGATTTCCGGCTGGGCCGCCGACCGCTTCGGTTTGCGCACGGTGTTCGGCAGCGCGATCGCCGTTTTCACGGCCGCTTCCGTGCTGTGCGCGACGACTTCGACCCTGCCCGCGTTCGCGGCGGCGCGCGTCTTGCAGGGCATCGGCGGCGCGATGATGGTGCCGGTCGGACGCCTGGCCGTGCTGCGCGCCACGCCGAAGAACGACCTCATGCGCGCCATCGCCATCATCACCTGGCCGGGGCTCGTCGCGCCGGTGATCGGACCGCCGCTCGGCGGCTTCATCACTACGTATTCGTCGTGGCGCTGGATCTTCTATCTCAATGTGCCGCTCGGCATCATCGGTTTCTTGCTCACGCTGCGCTTCATCGACAACGTGCGCGCGGATGCGAAGCGCCGCTTCGACCTCGTCGGCTTCGCGCTGTGCGGAATCGCCTGCACGACGCTGCTCTATGCGATGGAGTTGATCGGCCGCAACGAGACGTCGTGGCGCTACGCCGGCGTGCTCGTGATCGTCGGCGTGGTGGCGAGCGTCGCGTCGTGGTGGCATTTGCGGCGCGCGGCGCATCCGGTCGTCGATCTGTCGGCGCTCAAGGTAAGGACCTTTGCCGTGGCGATGGGCGGCGGGTCGCTGTTTCGCATCGCCATCAGCGCGGCGCCGTTTTTACTACCGCTGATGTTTCAGGTCGGCTTCGGGCTGAACGCCTTCGAATCCGGCCTGCTCACGCTCGCGGTGTTCGCGGGCAATCTTTCGATGAAGCTCATCACCACGCCCGTAATGCGGCGCTTCGGCTTCCGGCCGGTGCTGATCGTCAACGGCGTGATCGCCGCGCTTTCGCTTGCCGTGATGAGCTTGCTCACGGCATCGACGCCGACGTTCGTGATCGTCGCCGTGCTGTTCGCGAGCGGCTTGTCGCGCTCCTTGCAGTTCACGGCGCTCAATACGCTGAGTTTCGCGGATGTGCCGAAATCGCAGATGAGCGCGGCATCGGCGTTATCGAGCACGCTCTTTCAGATGACAATGGGCGTAGGCGTCGCGGTCGGCGCCATTGCCCTGCGCTTTGCCGAATGGCTGCATGGGCACGACGCGCAGTCCATCGCGACGGAAGATTTCAGCGTGGCATTTTTGATCGTCGGGCTGGTGGGATTGATCGGCGTCGTGGATCTGTTCAGCCTCAAGCGCGATGCGGGAGCGCTCGTGTCGGGGCATAAGGGGAAGGTTTGACGGATTCGTCCTGTGTTGGGTTCGGAGCGACGCCGTCGAGATCAAGGCCGCGTTTTTTGCGGTGATCTCCTGAGCGACCTTTGCCTGGCCTCAAGTTTCGCTCCGACGCGCCGTAATCCGCGTTATGAACACGCACAGTCTCGACTCCATCGCCGCTCTCAGCGAAGCCGTAGCCGTCATCCGTCACGCGCGCGGGCTGAAGAATCCGAACGACCTGCCCACCGGCACGCCTGAATGGAAAGCCGCGAGCGATGCCTTCGCCGACGACTTCGTGCGCGCACTCGACGGCGAACCGAGCGTGCGCGCCTGGTGGTGTTTCTGATCCTCCGATCGTCGATGCAAGCCGATGCGTTGAACGCCGTTTCCCGCGCGAACCCGGCAATTCCTACGAGTCTCATTCCCGAAATTCCGGTTTCCCGAGTCAAGTCTTCCTAAATCGCTCAACGTTTGCGCCTGGCTATCAAGACCACCGGCCCCTACGCCGAAAACTTGCATATCACCATGATCCTTTCGGGAGCCGCCTGTGAAGTGGGCCGTTTCTTTTCTATCTATCGTCGTTGTCAGTTTCTTGACCGGCTGCGCGCCGCTGCCGGCCGCTAATCCGGTCGCGCAGACCGATAAGCCGCCGGTCGCCACGGGCATCATCAGTTTCGAGATTCCCGCCGATGCCCTCGGCGCCCGCGATGCGCAACTCAGCGCAATTCTCACCAAAGCCGGCTCGCTTGCAGCCGCGCAGAAGCAGCCGACCACCATTCTCGTCACCGCGCTCGCGCAGGATTTGCCCTATATCAATCAGGCGATCTGGAAAGGCGTGCCGGCGAAACGCACCGTCCGGCTGAGCCTCGAGAACCGCACCGCCGGCGCGCGCGAGCCGTACAGCGTGTCGATCAAACCAACGCAAGGAGGCTGACATCATGCGACGCACTCTCTTGGTCATCGGCGGCTTGCTGGTTTTTGCGACCGCATCCGCCGGTCCGCTCGATGTCAGCGCGCCCGGCGTACAAACCTTGGCCGCGCTCATGCCCGGCTCGCCGCGTGTGTATCCGCCGCTGCCGACGCTCGCCATGCTGCCGCCTTCGACCGGCGACGACGAACTTCCCGCCAAGCCATCCGCGAAAAAGAGCAGAAAGGCGCGCCCGGTCGCGGATTGCCGATGCGACGGTCCCGAACCGCGTCTCGTGGTATCGGGCGAATCGCGCAGTTATATGAAAGACATCGAACAGCGGCTGGACGCCGCGTTGATCCGCTGAACGCCAGATGGGCGGACAACAAACGCCTATCGACCGCTTCGTATAAGACCAACACGGGAGCCACGATTCATGTTTCCACCAGCGATAGCCGCCACGCGGCTTGCCCTCGCCGCCTGCGCGGCGCTCGGATTGTCGCTTGCATCCGGCGCTGTGCACGCCGATGACTGTTTCGAACTGGCGGGCGCGTATCAGGGCGTCAATCCGCTCGTGCTGCGCGCGGTTGCCTGGCGCGAGTCGAAAGGCGACGCCAGCGCAGTCAACCGCAACGCCAACGGTTCCATCGATGTCGGCCAGTTGCAGATCAATTCGATTCATTTTCCCGACCTGGCGCGCCAGGGCATTCCGCATCGCGCGCTCGCCGATCCGTGCGTAAACGTGTTCGTCGCGGCGTGGCTGCTCAAGCAAAAGATGGTCAAGTACGGCAACACGTGGCGCGCGATTGGCGCTTATCACTCGGAATCGCCGAAACATCGCGATGCCTATGCACGAAGCATCCAAAGCATTCTCGTGAGCTGGGGCGAATTGCAGCCGGCGATGCCCTAAGCTTCGGCATCGACGATTCAGCGCCTTCGCGCCTTCGCGCCTTAGCGCCTTAGCGTTTGAGCCAGTCGAGCCAGCCAAGCGCGATCGCCGCGTTGACGATCACACCGGCCGTGGCCGCGATTGCCGCGATCATCGTCCAAAAGGCCGAACGGCGCGATGCCTGCGCGGATTCGCGGGCGAGTTGCGCGGCGTCGTTGGCCGAATTGACGGATGCGAACATCGCGCGAAACTGCTCGTCCTGATGCGCGACCTCCTTGCCGTGCAACCACGCGCGTTTGGATGCGGCTTCGGGGTCGCTCGTGGCGGCTTCGTCGAGATCGGCGCGGACGGACGCTTCGCCCGCGGCGTCGTAGCGGCGAAAGCGTGCTTCGCGGGTGCTGCCGTGGTCTTCTTCGGGTGGATGGCTCATGTGACGCTGATTTTGATCGTGGCTTCGAGAACAGTCGATTCTGCCAGCAGTCCGAGGCGCGTCGTGTCCCGGTTCGCAGGCAGCACGACATGACCGCGCAACCACGCGCGGCCGTCGATCACCGCACCGGCTTCAAAGCTGACTCATCCCGCCATCGATCACTAGTTCAGAGCCCACGATGAACCCCGCCTCCGCCGACGCCAGCAGCAGCACCGTCGCCGCCACTTCGCTCGACTTGCCGAAGCGCCCGAGCGGAATCTGGCTTTGCAGTTGCGCGGCGGCTTCATCGGCGAGGCCGAGCTTGTCGTGCAAAGGCGTCGCGATGGGACCGGGGCTCACCACGTTCACACGCACGCCGCGCGGCAGCAATTCCGCCGAGAGCGTCTTCGCAAGCGAGATGAGCGCTGCCTTGCTCGCGGCATAGATCGACGAAGCGGGCATGCCGATATGCGCGTTGATCGAACCGTTCAGCACGATGGATGCGCCTTCGTTCAGTAGCGGCACGAGCGCCTGAATCTGAAAATACGGACCCTTCACGTTGATCGCGAAGGTTTCGTCCCACGCTTTCTCGTCGATGTCGACGAACGGAGCGAACGTGGCGACGCCCGCATTGACGAACACAGCGTCGAGCCGGATGTGCGCGTCGCCGAGATGCCGCGCGAGTTCCTGCGCGGCGGCGATGGTGCCCGTGACGTTGCGTATGGCGACGGCGTTAGCGCCGAGCGTCTCGCGCGCCTTGGCGAGAGAGACTTCGTCGCGACCCGTGATGACGACGCGCGCGCCTTCCGCGGCGAATGCCTGCGCCGCCGCCAGACCAATGCCGCTGTTGCCGCCCGTAACCAGAACTGTCTTGCCTTCGAAGCGATTCATGACGTTCTCCTTTGAACGTTGATCAGTGTGAAGGCAGTATGGCGGGCTTTGCGAGCAATGCCGTACGGGTAAATCGAGGAAAACGTGCGGAATTGTCGAACGAGTTTAGCGGCGCACGGCTGCGAACCGTGCGTATTGCCAATGCTAGCCTCAGCGATCGTTGCTCATGCCTTTTAGCTGATCGTTGCCGGCGTCGCGCGCGGCATCGGCGGTAGCAAAGTTCTCTTCCGATACGAGCGCGCGTCTCACTTCGCGCGCTTCGAAATCGACTAGCACGAGTACCCAGACGAATCCGCCCGCTTACTCGGCCGTCTGCACGAACGCGCGGACGTTGCCTTCTTTTGACGATGTCATCCTGACCTCCTCCTTGGTGGAACCACGACACGCGCGGTGACGACGAACGTCGCTTAGGCTTCGAAATCCAGACCGCCAAGCAGCACGGAAGTCTCGGCCTGCGAGCGCGTGACCATATCGACATCGCGTGCGCCTTGCCAGGCCGCGAACTTGATGTCGAGTGCGTCCAGATAGCGCATAAAGCGCGCCTCCCCGTGAGGATGCATGAGACGCTCGATCTCCTCGTCGTCCCACGTGAGAAAGATGTTGAGCGGCAACGGATAAGCACGCGCGCGCTCGTCGTCCGCATGCGGTGGAGTTTGAGCGCTGAGGTGCAATTTGGCAGGCTGGTGCGGATATTCGCCGGGAACGATATCGACGCGCACGCCGTGAAGCAGCGCCGCCACTCGCTCGGCGATACGCGGCATGAATTCGCTTTCGAAGCGAAGCGCCTGCTCCCGGTTCAACGCCCTTCTCCGTGTGCTTTCAATGCGTGCGGCGCGCCGTCAGACTGGCGGCAAATCCTCGAGCGATTTTTCGATCTGCCCGTCTTGCACGCGCGCTTCGATGCCGATATGGCCGTTCGCGTAGGGCAGCGAGCTGACTTTCGGACCGAGAAAAGTGCGACCGCCGAGGGTAAAGAGCGTGCGGACCTCCTTGCCGCTCTTGATGGCGTCCACGACCTCCTGCACTTCCACGATGGTGGTGGGCGCGGCCCAGTCGTTGGTCGCGGAATCGAAGCTGCCCCAGCGCACGTTGGTCACGCGATCGTTGACCCAGCGCACGCCGTCTATCGCCAAGGTAGTCATGGCTGCCTCCGTTGCCGTGTTCGGAATGGTGGTTTGATGATGCTAGCACGGGGGAGGTGTGGGGGTTGGCGGAAACCAATGCCGTCAGTGGAGGCATGTAATGCAGTTGATGCGCCTACACCAAAGAGTAAACCCCGCTTTGGCGGGGTCGGTGTTGCGTAGCCTTTGTTAGCAGTTACCGGCTTGCATGCACTGTTGAATGTGCATGCTTCGCTGATAGTTGTCCATCATCATCCCTTGTGCCGTCGTTCCGCTCGACAACGAAGCGTCTCTAGCGCGGTTGAAGTCGTTTGCGCTTTCAGCCATGGATGGCGCTCTCGAATAGATTCTCGGACTGCACCCAGAACCCGCAGGGACAGACAGCACCACTGTTTGTCCTGCGTCCGTCAAGTACATGCATCCAGTGGCCATCCCATAAGGCGTTCGGATCGGCCCAGTTCGGACCAGATCAGCCGAAGCAGCCCATGCCGTTGATGATGCGGCAGCAATTGAAAAAAATGTTATTAGCGAGCGCCTCATTACCCCTCCGTGAAAAAGGAGCAACCCTGAAGCGGATTCGACCTACCGTCCATACGACAATTCTGAACCGACTCAGTAGGCTGGCAGCTCAGCTGCTGCATCGCCGGACCTATCCGTAATTCTGTGGGCGAGGCATATTATGAGAGGTGAGGTAAAAGTCATGGATATGCCGATGAAGAAGAAACGCACCGTCGCTTCTCAGGCAGCGGCCCGAGGGCCGCTGCC